>CADCNT010000001.1 GCA_902802905.1 uncultured Erysipelotrichaceae bacterium
TTGATATCTTTCCTACATATTAATTATATCAAATCTCTATATGTTTTTATATAATTATCTTTACTTTTTTTAATTATTTTTTTGTCAAATTCATCCCCCACCTATAGAGGTATCTATCAATTAAAGTTGCTGTTGGGGTCTTCTTTGATATAATGATAAAGACATGAATGCATCTGTAATTCAATGGTAGAATGTTAGCTTCCCAAGCTGAACACGCGGGTCCGATTCCCGTCAGGTGCTCCAAATTAATAATTAGCGGCCGAATAAGCTGTTTTTTAATAAAAAAATAAGTGATAATGATGTATTTTAATTGCGTGTGATATAAAATATAAAAATATGAAATATCTTGTTACTATCTCAACTTTATTTGTGATCGGCTCTTTGTTAGGGTGGGTAATTGAGCTATTTTTCCGCCGCTTTGTTTCCCAAAAGAAGTGGATGAATCCGGGCTTCCTTACTGGTCCATATTTACCTATATATGGTTTTGGAGTAGTGGTTTTATATGGAGTAAGCAATATTCCTTTAGGAATAACTAACCAAGCATTAGATATTATTATTCGAATTCTCATTATTGGAGTGGGAATGACATTTATTGAATTTATTGCTGGTTTGATTTTTATTAAGGGATTAAAAATAAAGTTATGGGATTATTCAGACCGTAAAGGAAATATTATGGGCATTATTTGTCCTTCCTTCTCTTTAATTTGGTTAGCGGTAGGCTCTTTATATTATTTCCTTTTAAATCCAGTGTTGGTAAACGGAATATTATGGATAAGCGATAACCTTATCTATACTTATTTTGTTGGCGTGGTTATTGGAGCAATGTGTGTTGATCTTGCTTATTCAATTCATTTAGCAACTAAATTAAAGCAATTTAAAGAGTATGGCGACCTCAGATTTGAAGAATTTAAAAAAGAATTTCGTCGTCGAATTAAAGAAATTAAATCTAAATAAAATCAATAAGTATCATTCCTTTATTTATTATTTTTAATAATAGATATAGAATATTTAAGAGTCATTCAATGAAAAAAATACCTGAAACCGTTTTAGCGTATATTGAAAAAGATCATTGCTTTTTAATGCTTTTTAGAAACAAGAAAAAAGTCGATATTAATAAAGGCAAATGGCTAGGAGTGGGAGGTCACTTAGAAAAGGGTGAAACCCCTGAACAAGCATTATTTAGAGAAGTTAAAGAAGAAACTGGATATACAGTGAAGAAATTTGAATATAAAGGTCTAATTACTTTTAACTATGATGGATATACTGAACTTATGCATTTATATCACGTTAGTGAAGTAGAGGGTGAATTAGGTGAATGCTCAGAAGGTGACCTTAAATATATTCCAATTGAAAGAGTTTATGACCTTGATATGTGGGAAGGAGATAAAATCTTTATTCCTTACTTATTAGAAGATAAACCTTATTTTGAATTAGAATTAAACTATGAAGGAAACAAACTTGTTTCCCATCGTTTTATAAAATAAACATGAAAAAGAAATTAATCATCTTTGATATGGATGGAACCATTTATCTTGGGAAAGACTTACTTCCAGGTGTACTTGATACTTTTAAGTATCTCTATGACAAAGAAATTGAATATGTCTTCTTCACCAACAATTCATCTCATGATTTAGAGTTCTACTATAAGAAGATATCTAATTTTGGCATCAGATGCGATTTAAGACATAACTTCTATTCTTCTACAGAAGTTACAATTTCTTATCTTCACAAAAAGAACGTGAAAAAGATTTATGTGGTAGGTAATAAATGCTTAAAAGATAAATTATCTCCACATTTCAAACTAGTAGACAAATATGATTCAAAAAACAAAATAGACGCGGTAGTGTGCGGTTTTTCCACGGAACTTATCTATCAAGAACTTAAAGATGCTTGCTTATATTTGCAAACTCAAGACATCGAATTTATCGCCACTAATGGAGATTATCGTTGCCCTATAGAAGATGGGTTATATATCCCTGATTGTGGTGGAATGTGTGAATGGATGAGACTATGTACTGGTAAAAAAGCCACAGTCCTAGGAAAGCCTAATCCAGAAATAATCGACTATCTAGCGGATCAATTCCGTGTTAAAAAAGATCAAATCCTTGTTGTTGGTGATCGATTATACACTGACATCTTAGTGGGTGTTAACGCTAAAGTAGATACACTTTGTGTATTAAGCGGAGAATCATCTATTGATGATGTTGAACAATATGCTTATAAACCATCTTATGTCTTAGATTCAATAAAAGAGTTACCAGAGTTATTAGAAGAAATTAAATAAGGAGTAAAAACTTATGGAACAACAAGCAACTGCTAACAAACCTTTAAAGCTGAATGTGAAAAGAACATTGTGGATTGGACTTGCCTTCTTTGGCATACTTCTAGTGTGGCAGCTATATAATAGCTACTGCTCCCCAATGTTATCATTCTTGTTTGTTAAGCATGATTACTCCGCTTTAATCGTTGGCCACGAAGGCTTAGACTTAAAAGAATTATTAGCTCAAGGAATTATCACCCAAGCTCAATACTTAGACGTCCAATGGAAAGTTGGTATTATCATGGCGCTTGATAATATTGCCGCTTTATTCATTATGCCTTTATTTGGCTTATTCTCTGATAAGACTAAATCTAAGCTAGGCAAGAGAATGCCTTATATCATTATTGGTTCTGTGGTAACCGCAATTGCATTACCATATATTCCAATGTTCTTCTCTAACGGCATGGCTTCTTCTGAAGGTGCCTTAATTGGTACAATTGTTGGTTTAATCTCGATGATGGTAGTGATTATTATCTTTATGATGTCATACCGTTCCCCTGCAGTTAGCTTAATGCCTGATTTCACACCTAAACCATTACGTACTAAAGCAAATGGCTTAATTAATGTTGTTGGTTATGTTGGTGGTGCAATCGGTTCAGTATTTGCAATTATTATCCCAGTTACAAAATATATTGATGGTAGCAATAAATCACTCTGGATGTTAGAAATACCATTTATAGTGTGTTCTATTGTTTTACTTGCTTCTCTTGCTTTGCTTTTATGGAAAGTTAAAGAAAACAAATTACATGCTGAACTAGATGATGAAATTAGAAGATATGATTCTCAAGGAGAATCTGCTGAACAAGTTACCAATTCTGGTAAGCTATCAAAGACTAATATCCGTAACTTGACCTTAATCTTAATTGCGGAAATGTTATGGTTTATGTCTCTTAATGCGGTGGAAACGTTCCAAACTAATTTCTGTATGTTCTGGCTTAATACCTCTTCTAGTGGTGGCGCAATTATGACTGTCATTAGTGGTGCCGCTTCCGTTATCGGTTTCTTAGTGGCTGGTAAGATTGCTGATAAGATTGGTCGTAAATGGACAATCTTTATCGGTATTTGCGTGGTTGCTCTTTGTTACGTCGCCTTCATCTTCTTCCCACAAGCAAGCGCTGAAGAAGTAGCGGCTAAACCATTTGAATCAAGCTTACCATTCTTGTTCTTTATCTTGTTGCCTACTATTGGTTTAGGCAGTAGCTTAATTCATATTTGTTCATTCCCACTTGTCACTGATTATTGCACTGGTGAAAAATTAGGTAGATTTACTTCCTTATATTACACCGCTAGTATGTTAGCGCAATCCATTACCCCGATCGCTATTGGTTTAATCTTTAGAGCGACATCATGGATTGCTTTACCAATTTATAGTGCTGCTTTAATGGGCTGTGCTGGTTTAGTGTTCTTCTTTGTTAAAGCACCAAGAAAGAATGATAAAGCGAAAAATGCGAAAGGATTAGATGCTTTAGGTCAAGATGACTAAGAAGAAATTTATTTCTAAAATTGATCCAAGATTCCTCTATGGCATTGCCCATAGGGGTCTTCATAATGATAAATTCACCGAAAACGGATTAAAGGCTTTTAAAAATGCTATCGACCATAACGTTGCTTTTGAATATGACCTTCATTTAACAAAAGATAATGAATTAGTCGTGTGTCATGATGAAAATCTTAAAAGAACAACCGGTAAAGAAGGCATTATTGAAGACTTAACATTACAAGAGATTAGAGATAATTATCGTCTTCTTGATGGAGGAGTCATTCCTACTTTTCAAGAAGTATTGGATTTAAATAACGAACAAGTACCGATGGTCATCGAACTAAAAGTTTTCAGGCTTAACTATAAACCATTAGCAAAAAAAGCCATGGAAATGATGAAACAAATCAAAGATAAATCTAAAATTATGCTTATCTCTTTCGACCCTAGAAGCTTATGGCCTTTTAGACATAAAGGTTTTCTTAGATCATTATTAGTCGCTAAAAGCGATGAATATACTTGGCCGTTTAGACTTACTGTAGAGTCTGGAGATTTAGAACAAGTGTTTTTTAAAGAAAAAAGAGTGCAACGTTACGCTAAAAGACATTTTGTTAATGCCTGGACAATTGAAAAAGAAGAAGAGATTGATGCTCTTTTACCATATGTTGATACAGTTACATTCCAATACCTGGACCCTGAATTAGTTAAAAATAAATTAACAAATCGGCGCTAAAGTATTTTAATATACTTACTTGCGCCATTAACTCAACTGGATAGAGTGTCAGACTTCGAATCTGGAAGTTGAGGGTTCGAGTCCTTCATGGCGCGCCAAATAGTTTTGATAAGATTGACCTTACTGGTTAATCTTTTTCTTTTAAGAAACTAGAGTTATAATTCAATTATCCAAGAGAACACGTATGGCAAAGAAAAAAACTAAAAAAGCCACTAAAAAAGTAGAGCATGGAAATACTGATAAAGAATTAAAAGAAATGGTGGAAGCTTTAAACGAACTTCCAACCGATGTTTTACAACAACTTCTTGATAATTTAAATGCGATAGAAGAATATAATAAAAAGCATCCAGAAAAACGCGCAAAGAAAAAGAAATAGCGCAAAAGCAGTGGACCTCCGTTGTTTTTTGCTGTAAATACATATACAAAATGATAAACAATGCTGATTTGTGATTTTTAAACTGAAAATCAGTATAAAGATTGATGTGAAAAAGTTATCAATTTGAATTTTACGAACTTTATAGAATATAAAAGAAATCCTCCAAAACAATTGGAGGATTATTTATTTGCTTTTTTCTTTTCTCGCTTGTGCTCGTACATCAAGTGGTCAGCATGAATCATTACATCTTCAGCTGAATTATCAATGGCAGGATCATATGAAGCAATACCGATAGAGACTTTAACTTGTTCCCAAGGCTCTTTAACAAAGGCACATATCTCTTTGCTCTTAACAATGAATTCTTCTCTAAGAGTTTCTCTATTTTGATAATCTTCGCCCACGAGGATGACAGCGAATTCATCTCCACCAATACGATAGATAGTGCTATTTCTAAAGACACGTGTCATAAGTAAGCTAGAGTTTTTAAGATAGACATTACCTTTATCATGTCCGTATGCGTCATTAATGTCCTTTAAGTTATCACAGTCCATAATAACGATTGCAAATTCTAAAGGCTGTTTAGATAGGATTTGAGTTTGTATTTCATTAAGAGCAACATCAAATGCACTCTTATTTTGTACGGAAGTTAAAGCATCAGAATAAGCAATGCTATTCAAGTCATTAATATATCCACCTAAGTGATTAATTAACTTGTTGGTAGTAGTGGTTAATACACCGATTTCATCATCGCCTTTATAGGTGAGTTCGATGTCATAATCACCTTTGTTAATCTTTTCTGCCGCTAAAGTTAACTCTTGTAGTGGTTTTGTAATCTTTTTCGCATAGATAATAGTTGCAGTAGCGGCAGCAGCTAAAATTAATGCTGCAACAAGGACGATAAGTAAGACAACCCTTATCCAAGTTTCATTAACTTCAGAAATCGGAACAGCGACGACAATACTCATGTCGTTAGCTAAATCAAGCCAGTAGGCATGTTTTTCTACTCCTTGGAAAGTATATGTAATGTGATGTTTTGCGCTTTTAAGTTGAGAAAGAAATCCGGCAGGGACGCTTGGTCTATCTTCTTCAGGCATTCCTAAAATATCAATATAAGGATGGTAAATAATAGACCCTCTTTCATTTTCTACAATATAAGCAAATCCGTTTCTTAGGATTCTTATATCTTTAATTTGTTCACCTAAAGTATGATAACTAATTTCAATACCAACAACACCAATAAACGTTTTTTCTCCGTTTGTTTGTGTTCTATAAACAGGAACGTTATAAGAAACAACATAGATGTCTAAGTTATCAGTAATATAAGGTGGTAACCATATTGCGTGACCTGCAGCTTTAGTGTCAAAGAACCATTTGCATTCCAAACTATCATCAGTTAAATCTGATACAGCATGTTCCACAAATCCAGTTCCATTTAAGTCGACATACCAGAATCCTAATTCGTTAGTAACAGATGAGATGCTAGGATCTATACGGTAATAATATGTGATAACTCCGTTAGTGTTGATAGCTGCCTCATTAAAAATTAATTCTGCTTGTTCTACGTGATTGGTAAAGTGATCATAGAAATCAGCTTCTGCGATTGCATCAAGGTTTGAATCAATTAAAGTGGAAACGGTATTAGTGGATTGTTCCACACTTCTAAAATAGCTGTTTAAGTTGTTCTTACCGCTTTCACAAAGTAACGCTAATTGTTTTTCTGAACTTTCATGGCCTTGATTTGCAACAGAAATAGCGCTAATAACAGTAGTAATTGTGATAGCGGCAGCGATAGAGATTAAGTTTAATAAGACGGTTTTAGTTCTAATTGAGCGCATAATATCTCGATTAATTCTTAATTATTTTACAATAGTTAAGAAAAGCAGTCTATATAAAGTGCTATTTTCAAGCACTAATTTTCTTCTTTTATACTTAATAAATTTTGAGAAATAAGAAAATGCATTTTCAAGTAATGAATGAGAACTAAAAAATATTAACAAAGTTAATAAAATAACAGTTAAAAAAATTTTTCAAAAATAACATAAAAATTGCCTCTTTATTATATAAGGGGGTATTTTATGTCCAGAAGTGAATTTAGATGGAACAAAAAAAGAAAACATTATGCTTATTTGCACAAGGATATAGGCAAAAAACGTAAAAATATTTTGTTAACGTCAAAGAGCTCTATTAAAACAAAAAAGGAATAAAAAGGAACATCAGGTTGGTTAGACACCCTAATAAGCATATAAAAGGTATTTTTTATTTGATCAATAGAAATTATTTAGATGACTTGGATTCTTTTGATAAAAAAATATACTCTAATTGGGAGTTCGACAAAAATGATAAAAGAAAAGTAAAGAGAATTAAAAAGAAAAAACGCAAATAAAAATCCGACTACGGTGCTTTATTTCAGCAAATCATCGGATGGTCTTATTTAAACACAACTTTTTTGTAAATACAAACACAAATAAAGACTTTTGCTAGTTTTGAATTTATTTCTCGAACTCTTTTATCGAAGCGCCATCATTAAGATGGATCTTTACATTATCGCTAGAAAGATAAATCCAGCTTTCTTCATCTTCGTCATAAAAGGCTTTTTTCATCTCTTCATATGTACCATTAAAGTAGATATCTGTTATTTCATAACAATGGTCAAAACAATCTACGATAAACGATGTTTTTGGATTAAGAATGGTGATTTTCTTTAAGTTATAGCAAACATTAAAAGCGCAGGAACCCACTTCGTTTACATTCATAGGAAGTATAATCTCTTCAATGTTATTTCCCTGTAAACCTCTAAAACCGATAACTTCTAATTCTTCATTTAAAGTGACTTTAGTAAATCCTTTATCCATCAAAGCATATTGAGAAATCTCTTTAACGCCTTTAGGCAAAATGACTTCTTTTTCATTGCCTTTATAATCGATAATAACGGTTAAATCATCACTCAAAATGAATCCATTTATCTCTTTCATACACCTAATATTATAAGGAATTTATTTTATAAAAATTAAAATATTTTAAATAATACTTGAATAGTTGCTCAAATGTTCAATATAATAATGGCAGGTGATAGATGTGGAAAACAAACTTAAAAAAGAAGAATTAGAACTCGATGACTACATCGAAGATATGGCGGACTTATTTAAGATTTTGGGAGATAAGACAAGAACTAAGATTCTTTCTGTTCTTATTAAAGAAGAAATGAATGTCTCTTCAATATCTGAACTTGTGGGTCTTCCTATCTCCGCAATTTCTCATCAATTAAGAACTTTAAGACAGGCTAAACTCATTAAGCCAAAAAAAGTCGGTAAAGAAGTTTTCTATTCTTTAGATGATGAACATGTCTCACTGATATTCAAATGTGCATTAGAACACGTAAAGGAGTAGTTATGAAAAAAGTATATAAAATTGAAATCGATTGTGCGAACTGCGCAAACAAAGTAAAAGATGCAATTGCTAAAGTTGATGGCGTTAATAGTGTTTCCATTAACTTTATGACGCAAAAGATGATCATCGACATTGAGGATTCTCGATTTGAAGAAGTGCTAAAAGCGGCAATTAAAGCTGGCAAAAAAGCTGAGTCTGATTTTGAGGTCATCCTATAATGTCTAAAAAATTAAAGAAGAGATTGATACGCATTATCATTGCTTCTTCTTTATTTGTTCCATTATTAATCATTGATAAAGTCTTAGATTTATCACATTACTACGGCTTTGTTTTACCGTTATGTCTTTATCTAGCGATTTATCTATTTATTTCTTATGACATTTTAATCAAAGCGTTCAAAAACATTATCAGAGGCCACGTATTTGATGAAAACTTCTTAATGATTATTGCCTCTATTGGCGCGTTTGTCATATTAGAGTTTCCAGAAGCTGTAGCGGTCATGCTTTTATATCAAATTGGTGAGTTCTTCCAAGACCTCGCTGTTGGTAGAAGCAGAAACTCAATATCAGAATTAATGGATATAAGACCTGACTATGCTAATCTTCTTAAAGAAGATGGTTCATTAGAAGTGGTAGATCCAGAATTAGTTGAAATTGGCCAAATTATTAGAATCGAACCAGGAGAAAAAATACCTCTTGATGGAGTAATTATTTCTGGCGCTAGTAGTATTGACACTAAATCGTTAACTGGTGAATCTATGCCTGCAGATGTTATTGAAGGCAGTAAAGTGATTTCTGGTACCATCAATCTCAGTGCATCTATAGATGTTAAAGTAGAAAAAGAATTTAAAGATTCTGCTGTTAGTAAGATTCTTGAGCTAGTAGAAAATGCCACTAATACTAAATCTAAACAAGAAAACTTTATTTCTAAGTTTGCCAAATGGTATACCCCAATAGTGGTTGTTTCCGCTCTAATTTTATTTGGTGTTGGCTTTGCTGTTACTAAAGATTGGAGCAACTGGCTAGCTAGAGCCCTTAACTTCTTAGTTGTATCATGCCCATGTGCAATCGTGATATCTGTACCTCTTTCTTTCTTTACTTCCATTGGTAAAGCGGCCAAACTAGGTATTCTTATTAAAGGCTCTTTATATCTTGAAAACTTCAATAACGCTAAAACATTTGTCTTTGATAAAACTGGCACTTTGACTAAAGGAAATTTCGTTATTTCTAAGGTTGTTCCAGAAACAAATAAAGATGCTATTTTATCGGCGGCCGCGATAGCAGAAGGACAATCATCACACCCAATTGCTTTAGCTATTAGAAACGCATTAAATAGTGAAATTGATTCATCTTATAAAATTGAAAATGTCCCAGGTAAAGGCATAGTAGCCACCAAAGGAAATGATGTCATTTTATGCGGCAATTCTAGGCTTTTTTCTGAAAAAAACATCAAAATTGCTGATAATAATGAAGCTGGCACAGTAATTTATGTCGCTAGAAATAATGAATATCTAGGCATGATTTTAGTTAAAGATGAAATCAAAGAAGATGCTAGAAAAGCGAGCGATTATTTCAAGAAAGAACATATAGAAACTGTGATGCTTACTGGCGATAATGAAGCGGTAGCTAAAGAAGTCGCTACTGAGCTTTGCCTATCTAGTTATCATCATTCACTTTTACCTCAAGACAAAGTGTCAGAATTTGAAAAAATCTTGGAGTCTAAAAAAGACAAATCCTTAGTGGTTTATGTAGGCGACGGAATTAATGACGCTCCTGTACTTGCTCGCAGTGATATTGGTATCGCCATGGGTGGAGTTGGTAGTGACGCTGCTATTGAAGCTAGTGACATTGTCTTAATGCACGATAACTTAATCAGTTTAATAAATGCTAAGAAGATAGCAAAAAAGACTATGAGAATTGTAATGGAAAACATTATCTTTGCCATTACAGTTAAAGTAGCTATTTTAGTGCTATCCGTATTCTTTAAAGTTCCTATTTGGGTTGCCATCTTTGGAGATGTTGGCGTTGCTCTTCTTTGTGTGTTTAATGCATTAAGAAGTGGAAGAATTAAAAAAGAGGATTAATAATCCTCTTTTCAATTGCCTTTAACTCTTAGCAGAATCTTTCAGCAGTAGCGATAGCGAGTTCTATCATTCTGCCAAGACCAAACGCTCTTTCTTCACTAGTTAATTTTTGATTGTGATTAAGGAAACTATCTGTAACTGTTAATAAGCACAATGCGCGTTTATGAAATCTTGCAGCGTTAACGTATAAAGAATACGATTCCATTTCAACACCCATAACTCCTAAATCAGCCCATCGTTTCCATGCTTCTGGATCAGGATCATAGAAGATATCAGCAGCAAGAATGTTACCTCCGTGATATGGAATCTTTGATTTTTTAGCTTCTTCTAAAGCAGCAAGCATTAAGTCGAAATCTGCAATAGCGGAATAAGTACCATTTAATTTAAATTGGCTCATCCAGTTGCTATCAGTACAAGCACCTGAACAGATTAATACATCTTTGAGCTCGATATCAGGTTGATATGTACCACATGTTCCAACTCTAATAATGATTTCAACATCATATCCTGTATATAGTTCGGTGGAATAAATTCCAATTGATGGCATACCCATACCAGAAGCCATAACAGAAATTCTTTTATTGTTTTTAGTGTATCCGGTATATCCTAAGATACCTCTAACATTTGTTACTTCTTTATAATCGTGTAAATAAGTTTCTGCGATCCATTTTGCTCTTATTGGATCTCCAGGCATTAAAACAACCTTAGCAAAATCGCCCTTTTGAGCATTAATGTGGGGAGTAGGCATATTATATATCTCCTTTTAGCGTATATATTCTACTACATTTAAGTAGTATCAACAAACTATTTCCTTGTTGCAGTGTAAACAAACAATCAGTAAACTGATTCTATGAGAAAAGAAAGAAACGTATATGTTTTAGAGACCACTGACTATAAAATTTTGGAAACAGTGTCTTTATTAAACCAAGATGAATATTATCCTCTTCCAGAAGGTGTTTATAAAATTCTAAGTGGCAGTGATGATGAGGAAATTGAACCATTTAAAGGGTTTAAAACTTATAAAACTCTAGTGTCTTATTCTTCTAAAAAAGTGTCACGTTTTATCGTGATGTTATTACGCTACAAATATTTAGAACGAGTCTATGATGAAGCAACCGATAAACTCTATTTAAAAGTGGCACCAAAAGGGGAAGTGGAGTTAGTGAATTATCACAAAAAACATAAGTATAATTATGTAAAAAAGAAGGTTAATAAAGAACCGACAATTATCAAGATTGAAAAATAAGAAAATTCCCTTTTAGTTGATAGTGGCAGGGAATAATTATAAAATTATTAGGCTGACTATAGGAGGAAAGAGATATGAATTTTGCTTGGGATGTTATGCCACTTGCGGCGTTTATTGTTTCGCTGGTGTTGCTTTTAGGAATGTATGGATTTTTATTCTTCATGTATTCCAAGATCATCAAACGTACTGCTGGATATCTTTTTATCTCTATTAGCTGTGGCTCAGTTTTAACTGCCTTCTTATTAAACCTCAACTATGTATTCATTATGCTTATCGGCATGTCAGTTGTTGGTGTTACCATCTCATTATTTACCAATTTAGGCGATGTTAGACAATTCTTGGCTAACCCATTTAAGGGCAGCAGAATTAAATCTGGAAAATTTGAAGTTGAAAAGATCTATAATCGTGAATTGTTTTATAAAACAATTGAAAAAGCAACATTAGCTTTATCAAAATCTAGAATTGGTGCGATTATGACTTTCGAAAAAAATACATCTTTAGCGGATGTTATTAAAAACGGTGTCGCTGTTAAAGCTCCTGTCACCGCTGAATTGTTAATGACAATTTTCTATCCAGGCACTCGTTTACATGATGGTGCAGTTGTAATCCATGGAAATGAAATTGTCGCTGCTTCTGTTTTCTATACTCCAACTACTAAACCATTTGCTGGTAAATATGGTTCCCGTCATAGAGCGGCTTTAGGTATTTCTGAAATCTCTGATTCCGTTACTATTGTCGTTTCTGAAGAAACAGGAAGAATCTCTTTCGCTGTTAATGGCAATCTTGAATCCGTCGATCAAGAAAACTTCTTAAGAGTTTTTGAGAACTACATGGACGGAGTTAACGAAGAATAATTTATAGGTTAATAAATGGACTCGAAACAAATATACGATTTCGTTTTAAAAGTACAATCAATTTCTAAGATTGGTCTTATCTATTCCAAAGACCCTTATGCATTAAGCAATTATCAAGAATTAAACGATTTATCCACGAAGTTTTTGGAAGATTTTTTAGAAGTTAAATTTGATCGCCCAAATTATTTCCAAAGAGATATCTATCCCACTCCAAATGTTTCGGTTAGAACAGTCATCTTTAATGAAGATAAAACTAAAGTCCTAATGGTTAGAGAAGCTGCTTTACAAGCTTATTCCTTGCCAGGAGGTTGGGCGGATTTATATGATTCCCCTGCTCAAACCGCTAAAAATGAATGCAAACAAGAAGCAGGAGCGGATATTGAAATCATTAGACTTGTTGGTGTATGTTCGAGAACTCCATTTAAAGCCCCAACATCTATCCCAGAATTTGTGGTGATATTTGAAGCAAAAATATCTGAATTACATCAAGAACATGAATACGAAACTGATGATGTCCAATTCTTCGATATTGATAACTTACCGCTTATCTCGAAAAAGACATCAGAAGTGGAATTGAAGCGCTTCATATTAGCTGCAAAAAACGGAGAAACAATATTTGATTAAGATGACCTTTGAAAATTGGTCATCTTTTTGTTAATATTCATGCATGGGTTTACTAAGCACGAATCAAACTTTATATATCGTACTAGCCTCCTTAGGTGGAGTTTTAGTGTTTATTCTTTTAGCATTCCTTTGTTTTCGAAAGTTTTATGAAAGAAAACACATTAGAGAATTAACATATTTCCGCCTTTCACATCTATGTGAGCAGAATGATTATCTTTTGCTTAATAATTACCGCATCAACATCGATGATAAGAATGTGGGAGTAATTGATCATATCTTTATCTCAAATAAATACATTATTGTTATCAATGACTTTGCTATCTCTGGTGTTTTATCTGGAGAATATCAAGGTGAAGGATTATATAACACCACAAAGCAAGGAACTAATATTGTCGCTAATCCGATTAACTATAACATCAACCTCACTAAAAGACTTTGTCTTTTTAATGATTTAGATCAATCATTTATTAAAGGCTTAGTGGTTATCAATAATGATGCGATTATAAATGTTAAAAACGAAAACAAGCAATTCCAAATCATTAGAAGAAAAGACTTAGCAAAAACTATAAGAAAATTTGATAAAGAAAATGTAAAGAATTTAAAAGAAGAAAGCGTAGTTAAATTTATCAATTATTTAAACGAAAATAACTAACTATGAAAATGTATACAAATAAAGAATTATGGGGGCTCAGTAGGGGTTATAGCCAAAAAAATGGCTTTGTCGCCTATATCATTTTCTTGTTCGCTATCGTGCTAGCGTGTGGGGTTATCGCCCTTAATTTAGTGCTTCCTTTTTTGTTTTATATTTTGGTGCCTTTTGCAATTATTCCGGCTTTCTTTGCTGCTCAAGCCGCAATCATATTATTAAGAGATGAACCTCAATTAACTTTAGGCGGTTTCTTTAAATGTTTCTTTGCTTATTATGGAGAACATTTCCGCTCAACATTTAGAGTGCTCAAGTCTCTTTTATTCTCTTTGATTTTCTATGGATCAATACTAATCACCTCTTTAATTGCAGTATTTATCTCTTTCTATTTCAATAATTTCCATGGCTTTGCTGATTTATTTAATTCATTAAGCACGACGTCTATTACCTCTTTAGATGAATTAAATGCTCTATTTGATAAATACAGCTATGCAATTAATTTATTTGGCTTATTTACTTCATTCCCAGCATTGACCACATTTACTTTTGTCTTTATTTATCTATGTTCTAAAAACTCAGTGTCTATTTTTTATCGTTTATCTAACTATAAGTTAACTGGAAGATTCATTTCAGAAATGCATACAGCGGTAATGAAAAATCATAAAAAGACATTCTTAAAATATTATTGGTCATTAAATTGGCCTTTATATGTCTTATTTATAAGTGGCTTTGCTTTAGGGGGTTACGTTGGATATTTATATCAATTCTCCTATAACTCCTTATATACATTTGGTCTAATGGTTGCAATATTTGTTGCCTATTTCATATATGGTCCAACTTATTTAGCTAATAAAGAATCTATAAGTATTGCTTTAAAGGATGCTTATGAAGAAGAAGCTAATAAATTAGCCTCTATGCTAGCGACATCAATGGAAGATTTATTGAATAAAATTAAAAGACTTGAGGAACAACAAGAGAAACAACAAGATAACGAAGAAGAATAAAAAAACAGTGCACAGCACTGAATCGAACAAGTTTGGAGCAGGCGACGGGAATCGGACCCGCATAACTACCTTGGCAAGGTAGTGTTCTACCACTGAACTACGCCTGCAATTCAAAATTGCTAAATTATTATAACAAAAGTAATTGAATATGCAATATAATTTGTAAGAATTATTTTCTAAAAGGAGAATAACCATGGTTGGTAACAAAGAACTCGCAGAACTCATCTTCCCAGAAGTAAAAGAAACAATTGAAGATCTAGAGAAAAGGTATCCAGATAGAAACCTTAAAAGTGGCGCTGAGGTCACAAGATTTGCCCCATCACCAACTGGATTTTTACATACTGGTTCTTTATTTACATCCATGGTGTGTCATAAAGTTGCTAAACAAAGTGGTGGTATTTTCTACGTAAGGCTTGAAGACACTGACACTAAAAGAGAAATCCAAGGTAGTGGAGAGCAACTCCTAGATCAATTAAAGTTATTTGGTATTGTTCCTGATGAAGGCTACTTAGGTAATTCTCAAAAAGGAGATTATGGTCCATATATCCAATCTCAACGTGCGAATATATATAAAGTAGTTATTAAACATTTATTAGAAGAAGGTAAAGCTTATCCAGATTTTGCCACTCCAGAAGAATTAGAAGAAATTAGAGCCAAGCAAGAAGCTAATAAGCTCACTCCTGGATATTATGGAGAATTCGCTAAATATCGTTTCCTAACTAACGAAGAAAGAAAAGAAAGAATTTTAAATGGCCAACCTTACGTTATTAGATTTAAGAGTAACGGCAACCATTTAAATAAAATACCGGTTTCAGACTTAATTAGAGGCGACTTTGAAATCGCGGAAAATGATTTAGATATCGTTATCTTAAAAAGTGATGGTCTACCAACTTATCACTTCGCTCATGCATGCGATGATCACTTTATGAGAACTACCACAGTCATTAGAGGTGAAGAATGGATTGCCTCTTTACCAATCCACGTTCAACTCTTTAAGGAATTAGGCTGGACTGCTCCTAAATACGCTCATTTACCAGTCATCATGAAAATTGGCGAAAACGGCAATAAAAGAAAACTATCCAAAAGATTAGATGCCGAAGCAGCGGTCTCTTTCTTCTTAGAAGATGGCTATCCAAGTGACGCTTTAATTATGTATTTAATGACCATCGCCAATTCTAACTTTGAAGAATGGATCTTCGAGCATAAATTTGAACACATGGAAGACTTTGTCTTCTCATTTGATAAGATGTCACTTGAAGGTGCCTTATTTGATATGGGCAAGTTATGTTTCTTCTCTAGAGAAATTTTAGGTAAGAAAACCAAAGAAGAAATGCTACAAATGACTTTAGAATATTCCAAGAAATATAACCAAAAACTATTTGATTTAGTTAATAGAGATCACGAGTATTTCAAAGAAATCATCAACATCGAAAGAGAAAAAGAAAACCCAAGAAAAGATTATGAAAAGCTTGGTGGAATCTATGACATTATCTCTTTCTTCTATAAGGATTTATATGATGCTTATATCAAAGAAAACCCATTAGTGTTTAATGAGAAATTTACTCTAGAAACAGTAAAAGAAGTGGTTTCCGCTATGAAAAAACTTGATCTTAGTTTAGATGAGCAAGGTTGGTTTAACAACATGAAAGCCATTGGAGATTCCTTAGGATTCTCTAGTGATAGAAAGGCTTATAAAGCAAATCCAGGAGCCTTTAAAGGTATGACTGGTGATGTTGCAGAAATGTTAAGAATTACATTAACTACAAGAAAGAATTCACCAAACCTCTACTATGTGATGAGAATCCTTGGCAAAGAGGAATGCAACCGTAGAATTGATTTAGTTCTCGCAAAGTAAAATAAAAGGGTGGTATAATTACCACCGCACGGCCCAATGGAGAAGCGGCTTAACTCATTGCCCTCTCAAGGCAACATTCACGGGTTCGAATCCCGTTTGGGTCACCAAGCAGGTTAATACTCGCTACAAAATTACTATATATTTAGTAAGAAGCACGATTGTAGCGAGTTTTATTTTGCTTTGAAGTTTAGATTTCAATAAACCATAAGGGATTCGATACATTTTCAATATTAAAAGTATGTTCCCAGCAATAAATATTTGAGTTGCTTTATAAATAGAGGCGTGCGGGGAAACTCGCTACATAAAAAGTGGGTATTGTGCTATTATTCATATAAATATGTCTATTAAACAAGCATTACTTGAATTGGAAAACAACAATTTGAATAATGAACAATTTCTTGAATTAATTCAGAATTGTTCAGATTCATTATCCAACAAGGATTTTCGTGTTTTCGCAAAAAAGGCATTCGATTCCAAATATGGATCGCTTTATAAAATGAACCCATATGTCTTAAATTTGATAGTCAACAAGATTCCTATTCGGTTAGAAAACAGATCCCATAGTCATCGCTTTAAACTTGATAAATTTTGTGCGCCTACTGGTTCATATTCATATTGTTGTTCTATAATCTCAACTTACGGTCAATTTATTTTTGCCTGTTCTCTTTCTCGTGGAAGCATATATCGTTGGACTATCGCTTCAAAATCAAATATTTATAACTATGGGATTAACGTTGTTGAACCAGATTCCTTTCTAGATTTAAAAGAAGTGGTGTTTCTCGACCTAGAAACCACCGGTTTGAATCCATTAACCGACGATGTGATTGAAATCGCTTTATATGACCCTTCAAACGGAAAGGAGCATTCTAGATTGCTACCATTGAACAGATGCAAAACAATTCCTTCTGAAATCGAATCCTTGACGGGTATTACGAATGATATGATTAAGGAATTGCCACCTATAACATCTCAAGAGTTGGATGAACTTATAGATGAATTTGATTTGAAAAGAAAGAAAATACTAATTTGGGCTGGCATGAATATGTTTGATGCACATTTCCTTGCCTCACTCTTTATAAATGTAGGAAATAAGAACTTTAAATTTTTAAAGTTTGTTAGTGCAATGGACATCATAAAAGAATATTCTGATGTTAACTTTAACTCTTTATCAAAAGACTATTTAGCCAGTTATCTAAATATAAACTCAAATGGATCTCATAGAGCTCTAAACGATTGTAAAATTGAAGCAGAGATTTATAGAACTCTTTATAGCAGAAAGAAATAATATGATTGATAGCAGTAAATTTGTTGTTTTAGATGTAGAAACCAATGGATTATCTTCTGAAAGAGATGATTTGCTTTCTATTTCTATTTATAAACCTGACACAAATGAGTTTTACGATAGGTTCTTACCTCTTGAATTGCAATCCAGCGTTTTGACTACCGAGATTAATGGAATAACCAAAAAAATGCTTAAAGATAAAAAGCTTTTAACCCAAGATGAATTTAATGAGGTATGTGAGCAGTTTGAGCTTAAAAGCAGAACAATATTGACGTATGGTGATTTGGATAAAAGGTTCATTAAGCGTTATCTAGCAAGACATAAGATAAAAGGTTTTGATGAACTGTCATTTAGAAATATCAAAGACAATATTATATCAACAGCATATACAAATGGTTTGCTTACTAAGGATAATCTTTGTATAGCGTTTGGAATTCAAGGAGTAAAAGATGTCCACTCAGGGCATAATGATTGCATATTAGAGTGGGAACTCTTTAAATTCATTGATGAAAGATTATTGTTTGTTTCTTACACTAACGAATTTTGCCCAGAAGGAGTTAATCATAGAAGAGAAAGCTGGTATATATATGAGTTTTCTAACGATTACATCGTTCCTGTTTCCTTTCTCCACACTCATCCTAAGTTTAAAAAGATATTAAAACTACCTGAAATTGATATTGAATATGAAGAGGCTTTTAGGCTTGAATTTTCAAAGAAATGTTCGCCTGTTTATGCTTATCAGCCAGCAGGAGTCGCTTCCGAATATTTAATCACTACAATGCTTTCCGCTAATCGGATAGATAGCAGAGAGTTTTTATACAAAAACAAAAAGAAACTTAATTATTTAGGCTCAATTCTAGCCGAAGAAGTCGAAACCGTTTATTACACCGAGAATAGCGATGGAACAATAAGCGCTGTTGATAAGGAACACGAAAAACACGTAGAAGCAATAAACAAACAAACATTAGCCATCAAGGAAGAAATCGGTCCAATTGTTGATTTTATTAAAAAAGAGATTTTCAAAGGAAATCAGATTTTGAGTCAAGAATTGATAATAAACAACGACTACAATCTTTTAGGGCTATGTGATTTTTCAAATAATTACGGGTGTCTAGAGTGTAAGTGGCATTTATATAATTATGGATTTAACAAAAGATATTTAGATGAATTTAAATATCAACTTTATATCACGTCAAACGGAAGGCCTACATACATTATGGTTGGCGGTGAGAATGATGTTGTTATTCAAAGAGTTAAATTTAATATCAAATAAAACTCGAACTCACAACTGACACAAGTGGGAACACGGGAACACAGTGTGGGGGAACTCGCAGCCTTTTTGAAATTGTATTTGGCGACGAACTGCTTATTATATATAATACTTTTATGAATAAAAAAAGACTGTTGCTTGCTACTTTGTTTAGCGTTGCTTCCTGCACTTTGTTACTAACGTTTTTAACAAATGCAAATATAACCATATTTTCGATGAATGCTCAAAACTATTCCTATGGCATTTCTTTTTCACAAACAAAGAATAAATTTTTTGATGAAACTGGTTCAACTCCATATAGTGGCGAAAAAACAATTAAAACAAATCTAGACAACGATGTTGATTTCTCCTATTCAAATGTGATGGGTTTAAATAACACATGGCATGTATTTAAAAATGGTGGTTGTTTCTATAACACAACGCCTATACATGGGTTATCCAGCTTAACAATTAATTTCAAGAACGATGATAAAAATTTCAAATTGTATTGGTCCTTTGACGGAACGTTTAATAACGAAAACATATATTTGGGAACTAGTTCTTCTAGTGATGCATTTGTATTTAATTTTAACGGTGAATATCCGTATTATTTCAAATTCGAAAACAGTTCTGGTGTTAATTTAAACGTTGCATCTGTCGATTTATGTTTTAGTTGTCAGGAGAACGTATATCAAATTACCGCTTCTAGTGATGATTTAACTAAAGGCTCTGTTGATGGCGCAGGATCATATAAATATGGTGAAGAAGTTAATCTTATCGCTCTACCTGAAAGTGGTTATTCGTTATTAGGCTGGTATGAGAATGATTCTTTGGTTTCTAACGACAATCCTTTCACCTTCAATATGGACAATCATTACCATAATTATGTTGCTAAATTTGATACTGGTTATAATTTGTTTGTATCGAGCGAGAATGCTGCTGCTGGTCAAACTGTCGCTCCTTCTATCAGTTGCGCAGGATTAACTGTAACTGTTAAGGCTATTGAATCTAGAGGTTGGGAATTTGCTTTCTGGTATGACGAAGATCTAAATGAAGTTTCTTCCAATATAGAATATAGCTTTGTTATGCCTAATCATGAAGTCACTCTATTTGCAGCCTTCACGGAAGGTTATGACGTTAACGTATTTACTAAAGTTCCGTCTGAATTATCTTTATCTGGATCCGGTCATTATTTAGTAGATCAATCCATTACTGTTAACGCGATAAAAACAAATAATCGTGGAACATTTATTGGTTGGTTTGATAATAATCAATTAATGTCTAATGAATTGAGTTATACATTCACTTTAGAAAAACCAACAACTCTAGAAGCTAAATGGCATAATCTTAGTATTTCTAACAATACAGTTAACGGCATTATTTCATCTGTTAATCATATATATGTTCCTGATGGAATAACCGGAATAAGATACAATGCTTTTTCATCTTATTATTTTGCTTCTATTGATTTGCCAAACTCATTATTATCAATTGGCTCTAATGCATTTTCTAATAATATCTTATTACAAGAAATTGTTATACCTAACAATGTTACCTTAATTGAGTATCAGGCATTTATGCATTGTAGTAATCTAGAATCTATAACAATTCCATCTTCTCTTTCGTCATTAACACAAGGATTGCTAAGAGAATGTACGTCTTTAAGCACAATAAAATATCTAGGAACAATGGCCCAATGGGAATCACTGCCCAAAGCAGAATACTGGAATTTAAGTGTTCCTGCTGCATCCGTGATTTGTACAGATGGTTCTGTATCACTTTAATCATTTTAATCACGTTTACCAGGTGGGAACACAAAATCTGAGCAAGTTCAGAGCAGTCATTAGTCTATTCAAAAATTTGTTAATTGTTTTACTGAGTAATCAATGTTTATAAATTGACCACTTTAATATGAAAAACCAATAGAAAATTATGATTATATCATAATTAATCACAATTCTTGCATTAAATTGAAGTGTCATAGTAATAGAGAATCACTACTTAAAATAGTCTTCTAAACGACTAGAATTACAACCAAAAAGTAGCGTATTCGCTCCCGAATGCTTCACCAATTAGTTAAATAGGATTGATACAAATGTGTCAGTCCTTTTATTTTTATTCGGTGAGTTGTCTACAATTTGTGGACAACTGAATTTATATATGTTATCATATTTTTATGATAAAACACTCAATAAGATACTTTAACAATAAGCCAGTTCGTGCGGTTTGGGATAACGATAATTGTTTGTGGTGGTATTCCGCTGTTGATTTTATAAACATTTTAGTCGAGCCTAATTCTCCTAGAAGATATTGGAATAATGTTAAGGTGAGAAATCCAGAGCTGTCTCCATTTTGTGGACAACTGAAACTATACGCCGCTGATGGCAAAAAATATCTTTCTGATGTCATTAATGAAGAGGGTGTTAAATTGCTTCTTTCTATTATTCCATCTAAATATAAAAAAACGATTCAAGATTGGATAAAGGGTTTACTAGATCCAATAGATGAGCAAAGCAAGAAAAAAGCTTATGACTTTTATAAGACGGATTTGATAGAAGAAGACGAAATCGGAAAGGCTGTTGCTTTGCAAAAGATACATGCTTACTTGTTTGAAGGACTTTATCCTTTTGCGGGTAAAATCAGAACTAAAACGATCTCTAAAGGTGGATTTACTTTTGCGAATGGAGACTTCTTGCCACAAGTATTAAAAGACATTGATAAGATGATTGATAATACATTTGATGAAATAGTGGATAAGTATATTGAGATGAACATCGCCCATCCATTCATGGAAGGCAATGGCAGAGCTACCAGAATTTGGTTGGATTTACTTCTAAAAGATAGATTGAAGAAGTGTATTGATTGGTCAAAGATTGATAAAGGCGATTATTTGTCCGCGATGAAAGCAAGTCCTGTCGATTCAAAACCTATCTTTGATTTACTAAATAGTGCCTTAATAGAAGATATAAACAATCGAGATATCTTTATGAAAGGTATTGATTGCTCATACTATTACGAGGAGGAAGACTGATATGGAGAAAAAGATTAATCCTATTTACCCAAATGCACAGTTTAAAACTTTTTGTTACATAAAAAGCGTAATCACTAGACCAAATATTATTGTGGGTGATTATTCCTATTATGATGATAGTGAAGATGGACCAGAATCGTTTGAAAAACATGTCACTCATCATTATGACTTTATGGGTGACAAACTGATTATTGGTAAGTTTGTTGCTATAGCAAGAGGCGTTGAATTCGTCATGAATGGCGCTAATCACATGCTAGATTGTTTTACAACATATCCTTTTGAAATAATTGATGAATTTAAAGGCTTATCTAGACCATTCGAAGATAGAGGTAATCGTGGAGATACAGTTGTAGGTAACGATGTCTGGATTGGTCAAAACGCTACAATTTTGCCAGGAGTCCATATTGGTGATGGTGCAGTTATTGGCGCTAATTCTGTAGTAGCGAAAGATGTTCCTCCATATGCAGTTGTTGTTGGCAATCCCGCAGTTGTTAAGAAATATAGATTTGATAAAGAAACAATTGATCTTCTTTTGGAACTCAAATGGTGGGATAAAGATATTGAAGAAATCAAAAAACTAATCCCGTTGCTTACTGGGGATTTAGAACAAAGCAAAATAGAACTAAGAGTCTTACTTAATAAGTAGTGTTCGGCCTGTGATTGTTGATGTTCGGTTCGTATCAAAACACTGTAACCTTGCCAAAAATGATTATAAAATCATTTTTATTGTTCTAACTATTTTTTGGTTTGTGGCACATTTGTGACAAATAGTGTGATAACATATATATTGTTAAACCGTTATTTGGAGAATAGTGTATGAAGCACAATGTTGAAAATGGAACTTTAACCATTTATCTAGAAGGAGATGTCAATTCCTATAACGCTGATGAAGTAGAAATGGAAATTGATAAAATCTTGTTGGATAATTCTTTTAAAAGAATAGTTTTAGATTTAGAGCATCTCCATTATGTTTCTTCTGCGGGAATTAGAATCATTATTAAGATCAAACAACAATATGACGATTTAACATTATTAAAAACCCCTAAGCAAGTTTTTGATGTTTTTCAAATGGTTGGCTTAAGTAGTGTCGTTAAAATCGAGAAATTATAATATTTATGGCTATTAAAAATATACAATATCAAAGAGCGTATTACGAAAACGAAGCTAATGCGAATAAGTATATGTCCTATGTCAATGGGGCAGCGGGCGCTTTAGCTATCGTCATGTGGTTTTTATATTTCTTTAGAGTATTTCTAATCCCTGATCACTTTTATGTTGCTGTTTTAGTCATTTTTGCCGCTATTGCCGCATTAATGTTTGCTCCGTTATTCCTTGTGAAGACTAATTTAATCAGAAAGCCAGGATACAAATACTTTATTTTGTTTTCCCTTTTAGCGGTTATTGCGGCTTTAAATATCGCTCTTCCTAAACATAGCTTATTATTCTGGCCTTTTGCTGTTTTAATCGCGTCACATTACTATAACCCTACCATTGGTGTAGTAGTTTTTGGTGTCACTATTGTTTTAATGCTTTTCTGCATATATGCCGGTATGTTCTTTGGCGAATTTGATGAGAACTTATTCGGTGGTGGAGTGATTATGCCTGACCAAACCATCGGCACAGTTGAGACATATGAAGAAAGAGTGGAACTTTTAAATACATTAAGGGCTAACGGAAATAACCGATACTTAAAAGTTTTAGTGTACTATTTCTTCCCTCGAGCGATGATTGTCACTTTATTCTTTATGGTCTCTAATCTTCTTAATAGAAGAACATATAAACTCCTTGACAGTGAGATTAAAATCCACGACGAACAAGAAAAAGCGAGAACTGAATTAAACGTTGCTAAAGAGATTCAAATTAACACTCTTCCGGAAGAATTTATCAATTCAGATGATGTTGAAATTGTGGGTGAACTAAAAGCCGCTAAACAAGTAGGCGGAGACCTATATGATTATCTAGATATTGATAAAGATCATGTCGCAGTATTAGTTGGTGATGTCTCTGGAAAAGGGGTACCGGCTGCAATGTTTATGATGAAAACCATCACCTCATTTAGAGATTTTGCTGCTCCGAACAAAACCCCTTCACAAATTTTAAAAGAAGTTAACGCCTCTATTATTAAAGGTAATAAAAAGAGCATGTTTGTCACATGCTTCCTAGCAATTCTTGATAAAAGGACTGGCAAGGTAGTTTACTCCAACGCCGGACATAATCCTCCTATCGTTGGTTCTAATAACAATTATCGTTTCTTAAAACCAAATTCTGGCTTTATTCTTGGTTGCTTTAAAGATTTGCCTCTAAAAGATGAAGAATTAACTTTAAAGTCTGGAGAAAGCATCACTATTTATACAGATGGTATCACCGAAGCCATTAATTCTGATGGAGAATTCTTTGGCGAAGAAAGATTAATTAATATCTTCAATAAACGCGAATTTACATGCGTTATTGAACTCCATCACACCATCAAAGATGAAATTGCTGAATTTGTGAAAAGCGCTCCTCAAAGCGACGATATTACTTTTGTAACTATGAAATATCAAGGCAATAACTACTCTTACGAAGAAAAGATGTTTAAAGCCACAATCGAGAATACTAAAGATATGTTATCGTTCATTAGCGGCTTTGTTGATAAATATAATGTGCCTGAAGATTTCAAAACCAAATTATTAATCGTGGGAGATGAAATATTGTCTAATATAATTAGACATGGTTATGAAAATAAAGGCGGAGATATCTTTATCCGTTTGTTATTTGATAAAGATAAAAATGAACTTGCTTTAACTATCATTGATCACGCAAGAGCGTTCAATCAACTAGAAGTTAATAAACCAACTTATAGTGAAGGTAAACCATTAGAAGAAGGCGGATTAGGCTTGGTTATCGTGAAAAAGATTATGACCGAGTGTGCTTACGACCGTATTAATGACAAGAATATCCTTGTCTTTAAAAAGAAATTTTAATAACTAGAAGGAGATAATTAATGAAACAAGAATTATTAAAAGGATTAAGCGAAGAACAAATCGCTAAAATCAAAGCATGCAAAAATCAAGAAGAGATTTTAGAATTAGCGAAGGCTGAAGGCGTCGAATTAACTGATGAACAACTAAATGCTATCAGTGGTGGATGCGGCACTAACAGCAACAATCATAACCATAGAAAAATTGATGACTAATTTGTTAACAATTTTTCATAAAGCATAAGTTGACTCTAGTTAAATCATTTTATCTTAATAGGACTACCATAACTTGGTGGTCCTTTTTATCTAATTATCTTTTTCAATGTGCTAAAATAATACCAATGAAAAAACTATTATTGCCTCTATCGATATTGTTATTATCTACTTCTTTAACCGGTTGCACTGATGATGATTCTTGGAAAAAAGAGTATGGCACTCCTGAGCTATTTTTAAACACAGTAATAAATGGCAACTATCCTCCACGTTTTTATAAATATGAAACCGAAAGCCAGACTATGGATGATAATTTTGAAGTTGCTAATTACATTTTAAACGCCGGACCATTTGAGGCTAGCAAAAATAAAAGCAAGAGAGTAGAAAAATATTTTACTTATCAAGGGTATTGGCAAGCCGCTACAAGCGGACCTAATTATTGTAATATGTCTATTTGGGAAGACGGTTTTATTGTAATTAGACACAAAAGGTCTTTAGGAAGATTACAAGCTGTTTACTTCACAATGGACCCTAATAAGGCTATAGATGCAGTCGACTTTGTTTTTAACAAGATCGAATTAACGCAATCATAAACACTAAAATGATTTGATATAATGATAAAGACCAACAAAATGTTGGTTTTTTTCTTTTTGAAATCTATAATATTGAAACAGCGGAGTTCGGCCTCAAAATCCTTCGCTATACAAAAGAAAACCAAGGAGAAATTATTTATGAATATTTTTAAACGTTGCCACCAAAAGGTGAAACAGTCTTTTAAGGAATCTGTTTTACTTTTAAGAAGTATCCCTTCTGTCGTTGTGGCGCTTTTTGTTACTTCGGTGATTACGATGAACATATTAGCAAATAAGACTTTGTACCAAAGCCAATATTTAGCTATTGATGCTGGAATACTGGTGAGCTGGCTATCATTTTTATCAATGGATATTGTCACTAAACATTTTGGCCCAAGGGCATCTACTAGAATGTCAATCTTCGCGGTCGCTGTTAATTTACTTGTGTGTTTAATCTTTTATATTGCAAGTATTATTCCTACAGGTACTGATTTTTCTGCATTCAATTCGGTAGTGGGAGGAACATGGTTTATTTTATTAAGCTCTACTGTTGCTTTTATTTCTAGCGCGATTATTAATAACTTTATGAATTATGGTATAGGCAAATTATTCCATAAGAATCCAGATGGAAAGTTAGCGTTTGTCACAAGAACCTATATTTCTACATTTGTTGGTCAATTCTTTGATAATTTAATATTCGCTGTCCTCACCTTTACGGTGTTTGCTCCGATATTCTGGAATGGTTTCCATTGGACATTTATTCAATGTGTAACATGCTCTATTCTAGGAGCGGGATTAGAATTGTTGTTTGAGATCGTATTCTCTCCAATTGGCTACGCAATTTGCAAGAATTGGAAAAGAAATACAGTGGGAGAGAGCTATTTTATTTATATGAAGGAGAAAAGAAATGAAAGTCTTAATTAGTGGAGCCTCTAAAGGAATTGGCTTAAGTGTTACTAGATATTTCTTAAAGAAGGGTTATGAAGTATATGGTTTAGATTTAAGTGATAGTGATTTAATTCATATGAGATATCATCATTATGTAGTTGATATTAAAGACAAAGATAAATTACCTGATATTGAGGGAGTTGAACTATTGTTCAACAACGCTGGGCTACAAAACTCAGAAGATGATATCGCTAATAACTTAGTGGGCACGATTAATGTCACGGAGAAATATGGAGTTCAACCAAGCATTAAATCGATTTTGTTTAACGCCTCTGCGAGTGCGAGAAGCGGCTTTGAATATCCGGAGTATGTTGCCTCTAAAGCTGGAATAGTGGGCTATATGAAAAATGTCGCTACTAGAGTTGCTAAATATCAAGCAACTTGTAATTCTATTTCTTTAGGTGGAGTGTTAACCGATTCTAATAAACCAGTAATGGATGATAAAGAGTCGTGGAGTAAAATCATGGAAGTAACTCCACTTAAAAAATGGATGAGTTTAGATGAAGTGGATAAATGGGTTTATTTTCTTCTAGATAAAAATAAATCAATGTCCGGTCAAGACATATTAATAGACAACGGAGAATATAACTTAAACAACACATTCGTGTGGCCTAAATAAAAGAAAAGAACCTTATAGGTTCTTTTTGTTTGGATCGAAGAATCTTGCAGCCAAGACATTCATGTAATCATAGCCATATATATTCTTCATTGCTTCTGTTTTTAAATCTCTTGTTGGGATAATATCGTCATGAAGCTTAACATATTGCTTTGTATATTTTCTTCTATCTAGAACGTATAGATTATTATTTTGGAATTCTTCATTATCCGTCTTAGAGTTTGCATTACGTGAGAAGATGAATCCGTTAATGATAGTAAATCTATTCCATCTGATATGTTCGATTTGTGCTAAGTAATTATAAATTTCAGTTTTCTTTTCTGGAGTTAATTCCTTGAATGAATCGAAATAGGCTTTGTAATAGCGATAGAATAGATGAGCGTATTTACTTGATTCACGGTTATAGCTTGAACTATCGTAGACATTATCGTTGATACCAAAGGTATCAGTTAAATATTGGAGTAATATTTCTTCGTGTTCTCCATAATGATAAATATCTAAAAGTTTTTCTCTTGTTGCTACATATTCGTGTTTTAAAGTGACTTTTTCCCGATCGTAATAGTAGATATCTGACAATCTGCTATAGATTGCGTTTGTTTGACGCGATTCTTCTTCAGAAATGATGTTTTCATATGTAAACATATTTTCATAGTCACCATAGGCAATAACATTGATGCCAGGATGGACTTTTTCTTCTAGCTTAGAATTCCAGAACAATCTCTTTTCAGCATTTTCTTCTCTTAAGTTAACAAATATATCTAATTGCCATGGATCTTCTTTGTAGCAATCATTGTCATAGACATCTTGTCTAATGCTTCTTAATAATGCGTTAGAAAGTTCAATATTTCTTTCATCATTACCCATAGAAACAATAATGGAATTAATCATTCTGCTCTTACAGCATTGTACGATTTCGTTTAGCACACCGCTATTTTTGCAGTCGATATCGTAAAAACAGAAAATTGGGAAATTCATTTCATCATACTCGCGTCCATATTTATTCTCCAAAATGTCGCTGCCGTTTACTGTTTTTTTAAGCTTTAGACCTTTTTCTAAAAATTCATGTCTTTCCGCAAAAACGATTGATGGATGCGATAACTCGTATACACTGGCAAATGAATTGATGTTACGATCAAAAATGTGGGCTTCAAAACCACTAGATATATCTGTTCCTTCACAAACACTAGTGGAATCAATGTATAAGTTCTTTAGTGATGCTTGTCCGTTTGGTCCAAATCCAATCACTAGGACACGTTGGATATCATCTCTAGTTTTATTCAAAGTGCTGGTTTTAAGAATTCTCTTTTCTTCAATATCTTGACGTTTCTTAAGAAGTGATAGTCCACATAGCTGTGCTTCAGAGAAACCTTTTATACGGAAAAACTTTTTATAAATGAAATAAAATGTGTTCTCGCTAGTGCCTTCAGGCAATTTTGATTTCAACATCTCTTCGAAGAATTCAGAATTGACCTCATTATTTACATATACAAAGTATTGAATGTAGTTTTTGTCGATATTTCTAATATCTTTGGTGTTTTGATTGGAGTTTTCAAACAAGCGATTGCCTTGTTCTTCCATTTCTTCAATATGTTTGGAATATTTTCGAATCATGCATTCGATGTCATCAAAAATAATGTCGGAATTACGAATTTCGTTTCCTCTATTGGATTCATCTCTTTCCATAGCGAAGATATGAACTTTGGATATTCTCCAGAATCTAATGCCAAGGCTATCGATAATTGGTTTCTTTTCTTTTTCAGTAGCTTTCTTTTCAATCGAAACAAAGTAGTAGCCACTAGCTCTAATCTTCTTATGTAATTCGTTTTTAGCATCGAAAGTATCAATTTCATCACTAGCAAAGATGATCTTAAATGGAACATGTTCTCTTCTACAACGATTCTCAATACCAACCGCTAAAGCGTATGATTCATCAGTAACTTTAGTAAAGATGTAGAATTCGGTTCTTGGACTCTTTGGTAAGGACAAAGCAATACGGGATTGTAAGGAATAATTAAATCCAGTAAAGATAACGACAACGTAAGTAACAGCGACCCACAGTGTTGCATAGAAGTATAACAAGTCATATAATCCTGGGTTTTCTTGACCTTCGAAGGAGAAAACACCAATAGTGGCGTATATGGTTTGCACAGAGAATGTTAAATATTCTTGGAATGTATGTACGCCTTTAGAAAGAACACATATCATTCTAATAGCTAAGCCTAATAGAGATACAAGGATTAAGAAGAATGCTCTTTTTCCCCAGTCTGAACGTTTTCTCAGCATTTTATATGCAAAGAAATAGAATGTGAGATATGCGATTACCGCAAATAAGACAATAGAAGCCATAGAAATAAGGACTGATAAAACAATGTCCCATTCTCTGGACCCAGTTAATAAAATAGATAAATTATTCATAGTATTTCCTCAATATCTTTACTAATTGCATTAATATAATACAATTATTCTCCATATAGGTAAAATACAAAAGCCTAATTGCCTAATTGATAAATTGCTTAAATAATCTCCTAAATTATTTTAAAATAATTAAGAAAGAAGTGATTAGTTATGAAAATCGGAAGATTTGGCATGGAACTTTTAAAGACTTATCTAACTATTTCAAATAAGAAAGCCTTTAAGAACCATCCTCCAAGAGATGCATTTAGATCAAGAATAAACATCCCTTATATTGATGATGGAAGTGAATATCACACTTATGATGTTTATTTAGCTGATGAATCAAATAGAAAACATTGCTGTATATTAGATATCCATGGTGGTTCATATATCTTTGGCAATCATAGATATAACTACCCCTATGCGTATTATTTATTAAAGGCTGGTTTTGATGTTGTCTTATTAGATTACGCTCCTAATGATGGGAAAAAAGATATCTATGATTTATTTAAAGATGTTTGCTTAAATTTGAGACATTTAAAGAACCGATTAGAAGAATACGACTTAGCTGACGACACATTTGTTATTAGTGGCGATTCTGCTGGTGGGCATATTGCTTTGCTTATTTCTACTGCAATGCAATGCGAAGATGTTGCCAAAGCAACTCAATTAAATGTTGAAGAGTTTGATATTAGAGCTACAGTTGTTTCCTGTCCGGTATATGATTTTGCTAATCTTCCTCACGGTGCTTTAAAAAGTAATGCCTTGGAAAGAATGCTTGGTCCTAGATATAACGACATTCGTCATTTAGAAATCTATTCAGCAAGAACATATATCAATCAACATAGACTTCCTCTATTTGTTTCAACTAGTAATCACGATTTCCTTAGAAGTGAGTCGCTTATGCTTGCTAGAGAAGTGAAGGGCAAAGAGAACTTTAAACTTGTTGATATCAAAACCGAAAACAAGGAAGCTAATCACGTTCATAATGTCACAAAGATTGATTTGCCAGAGTCGATTGAAGTGAATAATGCAATTATAGAATTTATTGACGACATAATTAATAAGTAGGTTACTATATGAATAATAAAAAAGTTAAAATTGCCCTCCTTGGTGCAAGTGGCAACATGGGAGCATATTTGTTCTCATGCCTAGCAAAAGAAGAGTTTGTTTCTGAACTCCAAATACTTAATCATGACCCTAAAGGGACAAGAAAAATTATTAGAAAAAATAGAAAATACTCTGAAAAATTTATAGTAATTGACGGTTCAATTGCTGAAATCGATAAAGTTCGTGAAGTGATAAGAGGAGTAGATTATGTCCTTAACTTGGCTGCTGCTATACCTCCTGAATCAGATAAGTATCCAAACCACGCAATTGAAGCTAATGAGGTTGGTCCTAAAATTCTAGTTCAAGCAATTGAAGAGGTTAAAGATAATCAGCCTAAATTAATTCATATTTCTACCATGGGAATCTATGGCGATCGAGGACAAGGGCACTTGTTTGGTGAAGTTGGCGATCCTCTTTTAATATCTCCATTTGATCTTTACGCTCTTACTAAGATGAGAGGGGAATTTACTATTTTAGAGTCTGATGTAAAATACTGGACGGTTATTAGACAAACAGCAATGTTTTATGATGAGATGCTGTCTAGAAATAAAAATGATGGATTAATGTTCCATACTTGTGTTAATTCTCCACTCGAGTGGTCAACTGGTTCCATGAGTGCTTTATTAATTAGAAACATTATTAAAAAAGATATAGATGGCGATTTAAATTTTGATAACTTCTGGAAACACTGTTTCAACTTGGGCGGTGGTGAAGCCAATAGAATAACTGGTTATGAGACGGTTTGTTATGGTTTTAAATGTATAGGCGCTCAACTTTTTGATATGTTTGAGCCGAACTATGTTTCATTACGTAATTTCCATGGTGTTTGGTTTTCTGATGGCCAAAAACTAGAGGAATTATTCCATTATCAAGGCGAGACAGTTGAAGATTTCTGGAATGCTTTTAATAAGAAACACTGGTATTTCGGAATAGCCAAAATTCTACCGAAGAAATGGTTAAAGGCAATGGCAATTAAGCCAATTCTTGATGATTCTAATGCGCCAATGTATTGGTATAAGCATAAAGATGAAGCTAGAATGCTTGCGTATTTTAATGGCTCAAATATTTTTGAATCTCTTCCAAAGTCGTGGAAAGATTATAACATTTTAGCTTTAGGCAAGGACTGTAACGGCAATGCCTTTGACTATGAATATACAAAACATAATCCTACAAGAATTAACCACTATTTTGATATTGATAAAGATAGAAAACTACTTGATATTAATGATTTAAGAAATGTTGCAGAAGCTCATGGTGGTAAGCTCATTTCTTCTACCTTTAAAACTGGAGATATTTTTGCAAAAGTGGAGTGGGAGAATAGTGATGGAGAAAGATTTATAGCTTGTCCACACACTGTTTTGTACTGTGGCCATTGGCTCAATATCTCCTACAAAGAGCATGCTTGGGATTTCGATAGATTAAGCAAAAAAGACAAGATTTACGCGCAAATCTGGTATGATCAACACGATAAAAACGAAGATAGATTTTATTATTTTGATCAGGATTTCAATGCTCACTATAAAAACATTTAAAATTCTCTATTTTTAGCCATTTTTCAAACCTAATCGTAACTTGGCTTTCACTAGAAAAAAATATTCTAAAAAATAAAATATTGGGGTTTTTCGCATAAAAAACGTGAAAAACTCCATTATTTTTTAAAAATTTGTTGCGTTACGCGCATATGTAAATATAATAATCTTATAAAAGGAGATTTTATCTATGAAGAAAAGTAGAAAGATTACACTTATTGTTCTTGCGTCAATTTCTGCGTTTTTCCTCCTTGCATTTGTTGCTTTATTTTTCACAGCACAATTCGCAGTTGGAACAGCTGAACAAGTCGCCGCATTTAACGATGTAAATTTAAACATCATCAAAGAACTTTTTATCTTACCATTCTCTAAACCTGACCAAGTACCTTACCTTGTTGGGCTTTATGGTGATCAAGCAGCTCTTGCCATTAGCATCTCTGCTCTTGTCCTTACAGGTATCGTGTTTGTTACATTAGTTCTTGGCATTGTCTTTGTTTGCATTAAGAAGAAACCATTAATGATTCTTTTTACTCCTGTTTTATTACTTGCTTGTTTTGCCGGTTTAGTAATGCTTGGAAGTGGAAAGATTTATTTTGGTTTAATTCAAGCTGCTATTAATTCTGATCCAGCATTACCTGGCTATGCAGTTTTATTAATCTTATTGGTTGCCTTTGCATGCTTAGGCTTTGTCCTTGCCTATATCACATATATTCTTGGATTATGTTTCTTAAAGACAAAGAAAGTTGCTGAAGAAGAAGTAGCAATCGAACCAGTTGCTGAAGAAGTTAAAGATCCTGAAATCATTGAAGAAGGTGAAGAACTTAACTTTGCATTGCCAGTTGCTGAAGAAGCTCCAGCCGTTGAAGTCGAACCAGCCGAAGAAGCCGAACCAGAACCAGTTGCTGAAGAAAATGAAGAACCAAAAGAAGAAGAACCACAAGTTGAACCAGAGCCAGCAAAAGTTGAAGTTAATGTCAATAATGGTGGTTCTAATGGATTAGATCAAAACTCCTTAACTGCTTTATTAAGAGAAGTCGTTAGAGATATCGTTAGAGATGAAATTGCACGTAATAATGCAAATCAACCTCAACAACCTCAACAAGCTCCAGCTGGAAATCAAACTATTACCGGCGCTACATTTGGTGGACCATTAGTGGTTCAATACTTCAATGGTGGCATTAATGGAGTTAATCCTCCAGTTGCTACACCAGCACCTCAACCAGAACCAGCTCCTGCACCAGCACCAGCTCCGGTTGAAGAAAAGAAGCCTGAACCAAAACCTGAACCAAAACCAGAACCAGCTCCTACTCCTGCAGTAGAAGTGAAACCAGCTGCTCCTTTGTTCACAAAGAAAGAAAAACCAGCGGATGCACCTGAAACTCCTAAGTATGAAAGATTATCGTTTGCTGAAAGATTGTTACAATCTGATAAAGATGTTCAAGATTTGTACAATGAATTAAAGAATGAAATCCTTAGTTATGGTGTTAAATCTCGTATTTCTGCAGTTGGTGATACATTCAGATTACATAAGAAAATGTATGTTCGTATCACAGTTGCTGGTAAATCCCTTAAATTATACTTTGCCTTAAACCCAGCGGATTATGCAGGCACAACCTTACCAATCCAAGATGCTTCTGGCAAAGATATGTACACCGAGATTCCTCTCGTCTTCAAAGTTAAATCCGGATTATCTGTTAGAAGATGTAAAGAACTTATTCAAGATTGTATGGATAAAGATGGTCTTGAACAAGGCGAAGTCGGAAAAGTTAACTGGATTAAAGAGCTTAAGGCGGAAATGGCCTCCGGCAAAAAGAAAGAAAAAGAAGAAGACGACGATTAATCTTCTTAAAAAAATAATTGACCAACCTTGTTGGTCTTTTATTTTATTTTTTACAAGTAGGTAAATATATGATAGTATCTTCACTGAACTGTTTAGTTCGGAATGGAAGTGGTTTCTTAATGCCTGACCCCGCTATATCGTGGATTATAATAATTCTATTGATATTATTACATTTTTTCTTTTCTGGGGCCGAGACATCATTTGCCTGCTGTAATAAGTTTAAAATGCAGGTTGATGCTGACGAAGGTAGTAAGAACTCCAAGATCCTTCTTAAAATTATTGATAAATATGATCGCGCCCTAACGATCATTCTTATAGGAAATAATATAGTTGCTATAGCAATATCCGCAGTTTCGACATTGTTATTTTTGTCATATTTTGGCTCAACTGGTCTAGTGGAATCGACAATTTCTTTGATGTCGTCCATTATCATGACATTTATTGTCTATATTTTTGGTGACACCTTACCAAAGACAATTGCTAGAGCCATCCCTGATACTTTATCTAAAATATTTGCCTTACCAATTTATATCTTAATGTTCATCTTCTGGCCAATTACCATCATCTTTGAAGGTGGAGTTAAGTTAACCGCGAAAATATTTAGATTAAAAGAGGAAGAAGAATTTACCGAAGAAGATTTATCTGTCGAACTTGAAAAAGCTACCGAAGAGCAGATGATTGATGAAGAACAAGCAGAAATCGTCCAATCTACTATGGAATTCTTGGACACTAATGTTAAGGAAGTTTTAACTCCAAGAAGTGCCATTTTTGCAATAAATATCCGCGATTTGACTAACGATTACTTGCAAAAGCTCATTATTAACACCAATTATTCCCGCATTCCTGTATACGATAAAGTGTTTGATAACATGATTGGGGTTTTAAACGTAAAAATCTATTTTGAAGAGTATTTAAAAGACCCACACGTTTCTATTAGAAGTATTCTTCAACATCCATACTTTGTCTCTAACAAGATTATGATTGACGATCTTTTCTATGGCTTTAGAAAACACCGTACTCATATCGCTTTAGTTAGAGATGCACATAATAAGATTGTGGGTATGGTGACTATGGAAGATATCTTAGAAGAAATCGTTAGCGATATTTCTGAGCCTGCTATCCAGAAAAGGAGAAAAGCATAATGCAGTGGTGGTATTGGATCCTGATTGCTATTTTCTCACTTTTCTCCATGTTCTTTTCTAGTGCCGACATGGTTTATAGTGTGGTTAACCAACTCAAACTAGAAAACGAAGTAAATAAAAAAGGCACCAAGAGTGCGAAACTAGCCCTTAAGATTGCTCGTGACTATGAATTCTCTATTGCTTCTATTCTATTTGGCAATAACTTAGTGAATATCTTCGCTTCATCTATTGTGACCTTAATCGGTATTGCTTGGAATCAAGATTGGGGCACAACAGTGGCAACAATATTGTTTACTGCCTTTATTATTGTTTTTGCAGAATTTGCCCCTAAAGCCTTCTCTAAGAAGTTCTCTTATTCTTTATCTAAGCTTTATGCTTATCCTGTAACTATTTTTAAATATATCTCCGCTCCTGTGGTTTTCCCTATCAGTTTGCTTTTTATTCTAGTTAGTAAATTATTTAAAAAGAAATCACAAGAAGAAGACAAAATTGATGAAGAAGTTCTTATGAATATGGTGGATGAACTTGAAGACACCAAAGAATATGATGAACAAGACGCTGAATTTGTTAGAAGTGCGATTGATATTAATGACGTTGAGGCTCATGAAATTATGACTCCACGTGTTGATGTCTACGCAATCAATATTGAAGATAGTTTAAAAGATATTATCGAAGAAGGAGAAATCTTTAAACATTCTCGTATTCCGGTTTATGAAGGCACAATTGATAACATAATTGGTATTTTACCAATTAAAGAACTCGCTAAAGCTATCTTTAGAAAAGAAGAGAATATTGACATTCTTTCACTTTGCTATCAACCTCTTAAGATTCCAAGAAATAGACAACTATTAGATTTATTAGAAGAATTTAAAAAGAGTAAGATTCATATTGCTTTAGTTATGGATGAATATGGTGGAGTTGAAGGTATTATTACCATGGAAGACGTCTTAGAAGAGATTGTTGGCGATATCTTTGACGAAACTGATGAAATCGAACAAGAATATATCGATAACGGTAAAGGCATGTATATCGTTGATGGCTCTATGAATATTGAAGACTTCTTTGAACTCATAGAGTACAAAGGTGAATTTGAAACCGACTATGAAACTGTTGGTGGATTCTGCCAAGAATTATTAAACCGCTTTGCGGTATCTGGTGATAAATTCACGTTCGCTGATCGATATGAATGTGAAGTATTGAACGCTGATGAATTCACAGTTCATAAACTCAAAGTTATTGATACGCAATTCGAGCCTGAAGAAAAAGACGACTAAAAAACCACTTGATTTTGTTCAAGTGGTTTTGTTTAATTTAATAAATTAAATTAGAACTTACGATTTGCAAAGGCTCTAACACCTAAGAATTCAGCGTGTTCGCCTAATTCTTCTTCAATTCTTAATAATTGATTGTATTTAGCCATTCTGTCAGTTCTACTTGCAGAACCGGTTTTGATTTGACCAGCGTTAACAGCGACTGCTAAGTCAGCGATGGTGCTATCTTCGGTTTCGCCAGATCTATGGGAGACCATGCAGGTGTAACCATTGGTTTGTGCAAGTCTAATTGCATCTAAGGTTTCGGTTAACGTACCGATTTGGTTAACTTTGATTAAGACAGAGTTAGCGACGTCGTTAACGATACCTTTCTTAACGAATTCAGGATTGGTAACAAATAAGTCATCACCGACGAGTTGGATTTTCTTACCAAGTCTTTGTGTGAGTTTGGCCCAACCTTCCCAGTCAGATTCTGCTAAACCATCTTCGATGGTAACGATTGCTGGATATTCTTTAACCATATCTTCTAAATACGCAATCATTTCTTCGGTTGATTTCTTACCTTCACCGGATTTGACTAAGTTGTACATTCCGTTTCCTTCATAGAATTCGGAAGAAGCAACGTCCATACCTAAGAAGATTTGTTCGCCTAACTTATAGCCTGCTCTTTGAACAGCTTCAGCGATTAAAGCTAATGGTTCTTTATTACCGTGTTTGCAGCTTGGGGCAAATCCGCCTTCATCACCAACACCAGTTTCATAACCGTGTTCTTTAACGACTTTTTGTAAAGCGTGGAAGATTTCTGTACCCGCTCTTAAAGCTTCTCTAAAGCATGGGAAGCCAGCTGGGATAATGAAGAATTCTTGGAAGTCGACACTACTTTGAGCATGAGCGCCACCATTGATAACGTTCATACATGGGGTAGGAATGACTTTACCATTTGTGCCACCAATGTAGCGGTATAATGGCATTCTTAATGATTCTGCTGATGCTCTAGCAACTGCTAAGGAAACACCTAAAATAGCGTTAGCACCTAAATTCTTCTTGAATGGTGTGCCATCTAATTTGAGCATTGTGGAGTCGACTAAGACTTGATCTGTGGATTCTAAGCCTTCGACTACAGGAGCGATTTTGGTGTTAACATTTTCAACAGCCTTTAAAACGCCTTTTCCTAAATATCTTGATTTGTCGCCATCTCTTAATTCTAAAGCTTCGCTTTCACCAGTTGATGCACCGGATGGAACGATTGCACGAGCTTTGGTGCCATCTTCTAACCAAACTTCAACTTCAACTGTTGGGTTGCCACGAGAATCGAGAACTTCGCGACCATGTACTTTGACAATTTTTGCCATGTAAAATTTTCTCCTTTTATGACATAACAATTATAAACAAAGTTAAAGAAAAATAAAAAGTTTTCTTTATAACTTTGATTGTGAATCAATTTTAAGTAAGAAAACTTATTTTTTTATAGATATATAGATTTTATAGATATGATCACAAACATCTTCAAGAACATCATCACTAGAATTTTTAATTATGTAATCAACTTTAGCGATGTTTTCTTTTTTAAATGCTTCTCGATCGTGTGCGATTCTTGACTTAATTTTATCGATTTCATCGCCTCTAGAGAGCATTCTTTGATATCTTGTTTCTTCATCAGCCTCTAAATAGAAAGTAACGATAGAATCATCTTTTAAGGCTATGTAACTTCTTAATCCAGCAGGATCAATAACCACACATTTGTCTCTGGCAATTTGATCTTTAGTAGAGCCATACATATATCCGTTAAAAAGAGTGTACTCAACGAACTTATCTTCTCTTATCATCTCTTCAAATCTCTGTGGGGTGACGAAGAAATAATCCACTCCATTGACTTCACCTTTTCGCATTGGTCTAGTCGTAGTGGTAACGATTTTGGTTATCCCATATTTTTTCGCTAGTAACTTTGCAACTTCGGTTTTTCCGCTTGCGCTTGCTCCTGCTAAAACTATCATGACAACATTATAGTCGCGAAAATAGATATGTCCAAATTTTTTGAAAAAAAATAAAAAATTTTATTAAAAACAAGTTTTTAATAACTTGCAAGCCTAAAAATTTCTCGTCAAAAATTTCAAAAAAATCGCCTCTTTATTATATGTAGGGGGTTGTTATGGAATCTTATAAACTTACTCGAAAATTAAATGTCATCGCAAAGACATATTTATCACTTTTAAAGTTTAATTGTGATCTTTCATCTTTATCCTCATCTCATAATTCTTATATTAAATTTTGCTCGTGCGTAGAGTTATCCTTTCTATCCTTACCAGCCCCCTTAAGAAGAATTATTAATAATGATTTCTTTTATCAAGATTATCCTGGGTGGTGGAAGCTTTGTTATAGCAAACATCAATATTTAAAACTCAAAGAATTAGCAATTAAAAAATTTATGGAGGCATATTATGAAATCAACTAAAAGAATTACCTCCTTAGTTTTAATTACTCCTCTGCTTTTGGGAGCGGGTATAGACAAAAAAACTATTTATATCAGTAGTGATATTATATCTTGCCCAACGCCTAACGAGAATCAATCCATGAGATTGTTTTTTACCGCTGCCGGAGCTAGATCTTTTACTTTAAAAGTAAATGTATATAACAACAAAACGAACGCACTTACGTACACTCAAAACTATGAAATACAAACGTTTTCTACAGGTGTCGCTATAGAAAATATTACATTACCTTTTAAAAATAGAATAAATGGCGATGGATTAAAAATAGAATTCGTTATAATTCAAGGCAAAGAAGATTTTAAATATTCTGGTGTTTTGTTTCCTTATGTAAAACAAAGTATCAATGTCTCTCATTATCGACATGAACCTTATGTTTCTCAAAATTCGATAATTAAGTTTGATGCTAACACGGTTATAAATGATGAGTATTTTGATTTTACAAACTTAAATGAATATCTATCTTTAGGAGCAGGAAATACTCTTGACTTAAATAACATCACATTTAATGTCGATAAAAGATTAGGGTTTGTAGCCGATAAGATTAAGCTTCATATCAAGGATTACGCCAACATTTTTACTGGCATGAATAGAATTAAAAACTTAGTCGAATTAAACATGGACTACACTTATGATAATGGTGAAGTAAGTCTTCATCTAAACGAACAAATGTATGTTAATAAAAAGACACTAGAAATGAGTGCTACTCAAAAAGAAGGATTTGAGTTAACTGACAAGCTTTATTTGCCGGTTGGAAAAGAGTCTCTTTTTGAAGAGGATGAAATCTACATCTCTATAAGTGGAGGTGGTTATTCTAAGACCGATATTACTATGCCATTTTCCTATTTTTTTGATAGCAAAGAAGTGGGCCAATGCTATGAGTCTGATTACTGTATTTCTGGAGGTATTAGAGAATGATTTTTATGCTCATTTTCTCAATAATTGGTGTAGTTTCGCTACAATATTTTGCTTTAAACTTCTCAATCCAAGGATTAAATAGAGCGATACTATTTACCCCAATTGAATTGATGTATAAAAGTGTACTTGCTTATGGTGAAAAACCTCAATTTATAAGAGAAGATTTTGAAAATCTAATTATGACTTATTATTCTCATGTTCTACCAAGATATGCCAAACAATATGAAGTAGACTTTTATTACTACAATAGTGAAGATGAATCAATGTGTTTAATAGATACTTGTGATGGAGTAGAAATAACTATCGATTGTAAGTTAAATGTTACATACAATTATCACCGCGTAATGTATTACGAAATGAAAGAGAGCCACAATGGATAAAACGAAGGCACTTTACTACATCGAAAACTCATTTTTATCATCTCTTTTACATGATGAAGATGTCACTGATATCTCTTATAATGGAGCGGATATTTTCTATGTCTCTAACTCCAAAGGAAGAATTAAGAGTGACATTGTTATTGAGCAACAATTAGCGAGAGATTTCCTACGTCAGATTGCAAACATATCAGAACAGCAATTTAGCTATACCAGTCCGATATTAGATGTCTCGATTGATAAATATAGAATAAACGCTGCTCATCAAACGATTGGCAAAATCAATAATGAAGATGTTGTCACTTTTTCAATAAGAATCGCCTCAACTAAGCCAAGAATAACCGTCGAAAGTGATTTCTTTACGCCTTTACTCGTAGAACTTATATCTTTGATATCTAGTAATCACCGCTCTATGGTTATTGGTGGTATTACAAGTTCTGGAAAAACAGAATTTCAAAAATATATCCTAAGAAATTTTCAAAGTAACGAAAGAGTTATTGTTATCGATAATGTTTTAGAACTAGACGCAATTAGACAAGATAGTGATATCGACCTTACTTGTTGGAAAGTGGATGAGAAAAATCCATATACGTCTTGTAGTCTTCTTATTAAAAATGCTTTAAGAAACAATCCGGATTGGCTTATTTTGGCTGAAGCTAGAGATAAAGAAATGGTGGATGTTCTTAATTCTGCCATGACCGGCATTCCTTTAATCACAACCATTCACGCTCATGATGTTTACTCACTTCCATTTAGAATGGGCAGAATGGTCCTTAGAGGCGATCAAAAGTTAGATTATGGGGAAACACTCAAAGACATCTATTATCATTTCCATTTCTACTTTTATTTAAAAAAGAAAGTGATAAATGGAGAAATTAAAAGATACATCTATCAAGTGGGATATATTGATAACAAAGGCAAATATTTTGATATTTATCAAAGAAGAGGAGAAAAACACATTTATCATCCTTTATCAGAAAGTGCGATTTCACTTTTAGAAATTGATAACGTTTCTCCTTTATTTAGAACAACTTTTTTGGAGGGCAAATAAGATGAAAAAATACGCTCCAATATTTATCTTTTTCTCTTTATTACTTGCAGTAGTGGCCTATATCTCCATGGAAAATATATTTATTGCCATTGGCGTTTTACTCATTTCCGCTATTGTTTCTTTATTACTCATTATCCCTTTACTCGTTAAAAGCTCTTTAAGAAGAAGCAAATTTGCAGAATGTTATCACTTTATCAATAATTTCATCATTTCTCTATCAATCAAGAAGTCTATCACTGGAGCGATGGAAACTACTGTTGGTAGCATGCCTAGCGAATTTGTGGACTTATTCAATTCTTTAGAAAACATGTCAGAGAATGAAAAACTAAGTTATTTATCGTCTTATTTCGAATTCTATGATTATCAGCTATTTTTACAAATCATCTTTCTTTGGGAAGAACAAGGTGGCGACATCTTCAAAATGAGTAAATATCTTTTAGATGACTTAAGAAATAATGAAGAGTATCTAACAACTTGTGAATCATTAGCGAAAAGAAAATATGTCGAGGTTGGTGTTTTATGGGCACTCACATTCGCAATTATTATTTTCTTAAGATTTTCGCTTAAAGATTTTTATGACAGGATCAAAGGTCAAATATTGTTTCTTGTTGCCATTACCGCCATTATCTTATTCTCGCTAATATCCATTTATTTACTAATCAGAAGTGGCACCAATTATAAATTGAAAGGAAATATGTCTCATGAAAAAGAGTCTTAAAGAAAGAATTGAGGCATTAGGCCTTTCATATTCTAGAGAATTAACAATTTTATTTGCCATTATATTAGCTATTGCAGGCATTGCTGTTACCGCTATTATTTTGCTCAAGCAATTCTATATTGGAATTATTGCTCTAGTAGTGGGTATCATTGCTATTTATTTCTACCTATCTCGCTATTCTTCATTAGAAGCTAAGCAAAGAAAAGATAATGTGGACCAATTAATGTCGTTATTATCTTACTTTGAAATATTTATCTCCAACGGTCATAACGTATATAACTCGTTTAAAATGTTGCTTCCTTACGCCGATGGATTTCTTCAAGAAGCAATCTCTTCATTACTCACTCAAATTGATAGCGATAAATCAGTTGGACCTTATATCAATTTTGCTTCGAAGTTTGATGATCGTATAGTCGAATCTTTGATGCTTTCCATTTATCAAATGGTGGATAACGGAGAAAGTGAAATTGAACTCAATGAATTTGATATCTTGTTCTCAAATATCAAAGAAAAACAAAAAGAAGAGATGATTGATCGCAAAAGAAAATCTTTAGATTTATTTAACTCTATTCCATTAATTGGTGCAGGAGCGGTCACAATTGTTCTCTCACTCAGCATTATTTCAATCATAGGAGATTACATCAATGTCATATAAGTTAGGTTTGATTTTATCAATGGTGTTTGTGGTTCTGTTTCTCCTTTTAGGAGGAGATATGATGTGTTTATCTGCTGCCTATAGCTATTTAGATTCCAATTCGATTTCCGTTGGCTATTTAATTGCTAAAACCGGAAGAGTAGACAGCGAATATCTTGACTATTTAGAGCAGCTTTACCATTTAAATTTTGAGACGATATCTCCCTCTTCACCAACAGTAGGTGATGTAGTGGAGTTTACCGTATATAGAATGTATGACCCATTAATTATCAGTAACAGCGAGATAAAACTAACAGCTTCGCGAACCACTGTTATTGGTTATTACGGTTAGAAAGGAGGAAATGTATGTCTGAAATTAAAGGACAACTACTTGGTATCATTTTGACACTAGTGGTCTTTGGTGGCGTTGCTGCTACTGTAGCTGCAATCTATGATGATTCAGCAAAGAAAGTGACAAACTACGCTAACAACATCGAAGGCGAACCAGCCGATGAAGTTGGCTATTCAACAGCAGATCACACCCCAATTCTTCATTACGGAGACTAAGTTTAACAAGAGAAGAGGCAAAAAATCCTCTTTTCTTTTTATAATATAAAAGTGTATCATTTATTAGCGGAGGTCATAACCATGGATGTTAGACAAACAGTGTCAGATATTTTAGCAAAAAGAATTGATGTCTCTGGCTTAAAAGAAGAAGACAATTTAAAAGAAATTGGTTTGGATTCCCTTGATTTAGTGGAAGTAATGTTAGAGATTGAAGAGACACTTCAAATTGAATTTGATTCAGATGAAATCGCAGGTTTAACAACCTTGAAAAGTGTCTTGGATTTAATAAATTCAAAATTAAAGTAAAAGCACCTTGATTTTATAAAAATATTTAATATATAATCATACTTGCGTTTTTTAAACGTAAGTGTTGCCTACCTAGCTCAGTCGGTAGAGCTATCGGCTGTTAACCGATCGGTCGTGGGTTCGAGTCCCTCGGTAGGCGCCACTTAATTGGCCTGTTGGAGAAGCGGCTTAACTCACCACCCTTTCACGGTGGCATTCAAGGGTTCGAATCCCTTACAGGTCACCAATGTAGGTTAATAGGATTGATACGAAATATCAGTCCTTTTTTCTTGCCTTTTTCTTCAAAAACCAATGACAAGTTATTACATATAATGTAATAATATAGATATGATACACAGAATCAATCTTGGCAACAAAAAAGAGGCTTTGAATGCCTTATCAAAATTTAAAAACAAAGATTATTCACTGACTGATATTGAATTATTTAATGTCCATATGAAGAAACTCAACGATGTTATTGGGTACACTCTTTTTTATAAAAACAGCCTGTATTTAACTAGCAAGTTATTGTGGGAAGCAATGCAACCTGTAGGAAACTGTGGCACTCACAATTATCATGGTTTAGAAGTTGAAGAAATATATAGCGCTTTAATCTCGATTAGCAAAGCTACAAAAATATATAAAACACATGATGATAGATACTTGGTTGTAACTAATGTAGTTGTTAAATGCGGTGATCCTATAATAACGGTCATAAAAATTGGTTCATCACTTGCCGACATCCGTGATGCCAACATAAACAAGCTGGTAACTATTTATCCAAAGAGAAACCTCGAACTATATCTTAAGAGAATAAAAGAAAAATGAACCGATTATGGCTCCAATTGCCATCTTGGGTTCACACTTATATTATATATAATTTGCACTTGTTGTCAAAATGAATTTTCAATCAAAGAATGATGTGTGCTGATATATTGATATAATATCATTGTCAAAGGTGGAAAGTCGCTGTGCGACCACGACGCATTTCTTCGGAAATGGATTGACTAGCGATTCAGGATGCAGCGCCCTGATTGACAAATAACCACATCTCATTGAGATGTTTTTATTATAGCAACAGCGGGTTGCTTGAAAAGAAAACTGACAATCATAGAATATAGTTAGAGGTAAGCGAAATGAAAACTAAAGATATATTGCTAGAATTAAGAACAAAGAATGGTTTATCCCAAGAAGAATTGGCAGAAAAAGTAATGGTTACTAGACAAGCTGTATCTAGATGGGAAACAGGTGAAACTACACCAAACACTGAAACGTTAAAGTTATTGTCTAAACTATTTGATGTATCAATTAATACTTTACTTGGGTCTCCAAGGCAACTAGTGTGTCAATGCTGTGGTATGCCTTTGCAAGATACATTAATGAGCAAAGAAAAAGATGGTTCATATAATGAAGACTATTGTCAGTGGTGCTATCACGACAAGAAATTCACTTACGACAATATGGAAGATTTAATCAACACTTGCATTCCTCATATGGTCGCTCAAGGTTTTTCTGAAGACCAAGCCAGAACTTATATGAGAGGAATGCTTCCAAATCTCAAATATTGGAAAGAAAAACAATAGTGTTCGGCTTTTTGATAAGTATTCGATTGTATAAAACACTTAAACCCTGCCAACTTAGAAACATAGGATTGATACAATAGTGTCAGTCTTTTTTTCTTTCTTGATTATGGGTTATATCGCTTTTTATAATTATAAATAGCGAATTGGAGAACCAATATAATGAATCCTGAAATTAGAACAAAGGCATTAAGTGCTTATGATGACGCGATTAAAATGCTTGAAGCAGTCTTCCAAGCACACCAAAAATATTTCGATCAAAAATTTGAGCCAAAAGCTGGTTTGGTAAGATTTGATGTTTTGCTTCAATATTCAATGATGCAAGTTGCATTATTTGACAACCAATTAGATGTCGAAGAGCTTAAATTGATTTCTAACTTAGCAAAGTACGCTAACTTTTGTGATTATTTAATCGCGAAAGGATATAAAAACGTTTCTTGGGATAACTTGCTTAGATGCAATCCTCAAGAACTCAAAAAGATTATTCAACAATATGCTTCTGACATGGTCAGCTTAAATCAGGAATTTGTATATATTTTCTCCGCTATCGATGTAGCAGTAAAGGAATCTGATTTATTAAAACAATTCACAAACGATATTTTATTCATTCTTCATTCTGTTGCTGTTAGTGATGAAAGATATGCTGAAGATGAAGTCTATAAAGCAGACTGTCTTATCTTTAGCGCTATCGAAGCTATTTATCAATGCATTCAAAAAGCAGAAGGCAATGCTCCAACTCAAGGTAGTGTTGAAAATAAACCAATAGAGCCTAGTTATTCCGTAAAGAAAAGCGAGATTAATTTATCGGAAAGTCCATATAAAGTGAGCTATATCGGTAAAGAAAAAGCCGTTGCTTATATTGAAACCGATCAAGGATCTGGTAGTGGTTTTATGATTACTCCAACTGGATTATGTTTTACTTGCTTCCATGTAGTGGGTAACGCTAAAAAGATTAGAGTTAGACTAGGTGAGAACAGAGAAGATAGAGTGTTCTTTAATGCCAAAATGGTTTATGGATGTGAAGATGAAGACTTCGCCATTATTCAATTAGAAAACTGCACAAACAATTTCTTCTTTGAACTTGAAGAAGATTATCAATCAATTAAAGCTGGCGATGATGTGGCAATTTTTGGATTCCCATATGGAAGTGGTTTGAATGAAGATGTGATGGACTTAGAACCATCATTAACAAAAGGATATATTGCCAGCAAAAACAAAATCATGGGCAAAAAATGCTATTACTTAGATATTTTCTCTGCTCCAGGTAACAGTGGTGGTCCTGCCTTCTCACTTAAAGACAATAAAGTAATTGGATATTTATGTGGTTCCTTTGGTAGTGATAGAGCTAACATTATTTTTATCCGCTCACTAGAATATTTCTTCAATAACATTCTTAAGGATTAAGTATGACTTGGGATATTGCAAAAGATGTTTTGTTAGATGCTCTTAAAGACAGCGCTCTTGTGCTAGCGTTTGTCTTTGTTTTTCATCTACTTTTATCATTCTTTGAAGATAAGCTTTCCCAAGTATTAACTAAGAATCGTAAATTCTCAACATTAATTGGTTCCGCTTTTGGAATTATTCCACAGTGTGGAACCTCAGTACTTGCTGCTGATTTATATATCAAGAGATACATTACTTTTGGTACATTAGCAGCGGTATTCCTTTCTTGCAGTGATGAAGCAGTTTTGGTTCTATTAACTAATCCTAGCCAAAAAACGATAATGGTGCTTCCACTGATTGCTTCTAAATTTGCCATTGGCTTTTTAGTAGGAATGCTTGTTGACTTAGTTTATCGTAATCAAGAGATTGCTACTCCAGAGCATGAATTAGAAGATGTGATTTGTGACGAACATCATCATAAGCATCATAAGAAACTCCATAAGCATTTAATTCACCCATTAATTCACTCGCTAGAAATCTTTGCTTATGTCTTGGTAATTAATGTTTCTTTAGGCTTAATTATTGCCTCAGTTGGCAGAGACAATTTCACCAACTTTATTATCTCAAACCAATACGCAGCCCCCGTATATGCATCTTTAATTGGCCTTATTCCTAATTGCGCTAGTAGTGTACTTCTCTCAGAACTATATCTAGAAAATAGCCTTTCTTTTGGAGCGTTACTTTCGGGCTTATTAGTTAACGCTGGCCTTGGAATGATGATTCTTTTAAAGAATAAAGCAAATATTAAAAAGACTTTCATTATTATTGGTGTTTGCCTTCTAGCAGCAATTGCCTTTGGATATCTATTCTGTGGCATCTTAGGCTTTACTCCTAACCCTAATTATTAAAAAATAATTTAGTTTGTTCTTTATCTTTAAAATCTTGTTTTGCTATAATCTTTATTGCGCTATGGACCCATAGCTCAAAGGAAGAGCCCTCCGCTCATAACGGAGTTGTTGTAGTGTCGGGATCTACTGGGTCCACCAAAATGGAGATTTACCCAAGTGGTTGAAGGGGTCGGTCTTGAAAACCGATAGGAGGTGCAAGCCTCGCTAGGGTTCAAATCCCTAAATCTCCGCCAAAAGCGAAATACTCCTATTTATAGGAGTTTTTTATTGCTCAAGCAAAGTGTTTATTAGATAATATTGGTATGAAAAGATTCTTTTTATCATTAACTGCGTTATTATCTATTACACTCAGTGGGTGTATTTTTTCAAACACCAACGGAAATAATGATCCGGTTGACCCTGATGATCCTGCTGATCCACCGATAGACGAAAATAAAATTGCTAACCCTGATTTCGCTCCGATTATTAGAAATAGTAAATCTCAGGTTGTTTATACAGATCTATTTAATTTAAATAACAAAATTTCTATTGATATTGAAATAGACAGAAGTGAGTTAGAGCAAATTCAAGAAGACAATTATCAAGGTGCTAAGCCTGAAATGTATCGAGTTGCAAAACACGTTAGCATTTCTATGGTAAATGGTGATAACACATTTACTTGGGACTTTGATAATGTCGGTATAAGACAAAAAGGTAATACATCTAGACAAAGCATATTTAAAGATGACAAGGTAAATACTCATAATCATTTCAAATTATCGTTTGATGAAACATTTACCGACACTACAATGTATGACTCTTTGTATATTTCTAAACATGGTAACGAGGATTACGCTGATCGTGAATTTTTAGGATTGAGTGGTATTGACTTTAAGTGGAATAAAAACTATGACCAAACTCACATCAAAGAGATTTATTCCTCACATATGTTTAGAAGTGCAGGCATCATGTATCAACAAGTTGGTCTTTCCACTATAAAGATGATTTATGATGATAATCAGGTTGCGGATTTTGGATTATGTAACATTTATGAGCCAACCTCAAAATCAATTATCAAAAGAAATCTTTCTAGTGAACAAAAATACGTGAATATGCCTACTTGGAAAGAAGAAAAAGATGGTACTTTTGGTGTAAGTGGTAAGAAATATGGCGATTTATATAAATGTACATATGGTAGAGGCAATGGTTTCAGCGGTTCTGGTGCTGACCTTAGCGTGACTTCAACAAGCGAAAATAGAGTGGGAGTTAAAACTGATATTTATGGTAACAATATCCCTGCATATGAAAGAAAAACCAATACAGACACCGCTTATAATGATGGTTTAATTAAGAATCTGTCTAGCACTTTAAGCAGCAATGGTTATGCTGAAATTGATCAAATTGTTGATTTAAAATATTTCGCTATCGAAGAGGCTGTAGCCTTCTTTGTTGGTAATCCAGATAGCTTTAGATATAACTATAACAATACCTTGCTTTATTTCCGTAGAACTGACGGCAAAATGATTATTATGCCTATGGACGGAGATCGTGTATTAGGTATTGGTAAAGACTGGGATAAAGGTACATCTTTTTGTGCTAATTCATACGTCACCCCACTTTATCGCGGGGACGTTAACTATAACGACACCCATAATCGTTTATTCAAAAAAACCTTATTTGCCAGCAGTGAAAATGAATGTCAAAAAATCTTTAAAGAATATATCGGTTTAATTAGAGAATCTGAATGGGTAAAAAACGCTACTTTTACCTCTTTGTTTAATATTGCTAAAGCGACATATAGCATTCACGACTTTACTCTTGAAGCGTGTTATGACAATATGGCTTTTGCTGACTATATTTCTGTTAAAATAGAAGCATCGAAAGATTTGTCTATCAAAAATGTGTAAACAATCTATTCAAATATTGAAACTTGTAAATTAGAAGGTTTACCATAATTAACAATTATGAAAAACAATGAGTATAATCATAATAAAGTAAATAATGAAGGTCCTAGTAGTCTCTCTGAGTTTACTTTAGCTCAACCAACCGAAAGTCATTTTTATCGTGATAACTTATCCCATAAAGATGAATTAAACGCTAAAAAGACTGTTAACGATTCTGTTGAAGAATCTGCGGTTATTAATAAGAACAACAAAAAGAGAATTGATTATAAGAAAATGAAGGAAGGACCAACCCACCTCGCAAGTAGTGCAGGTCATGCGGTTGTTGCTGCTTCCACAGTTTCAGTGGCAGTTGTCGCTGTTGTTATTGGTGTGTCTGTCGTACCAACCGAAGAATTAAAAGAACAGATCACATTTACCGATTCAGAAATTGGCACTGACTCTATCAGCTTTTCCTTTGCTTTACCTGGACAACTTTTAGGCTATTATCAGGAAGATGATCCTACGGGAGCTGGCCAAGTAGTAGAACAATCAGTTGAATTATATGCGACTGTATATAACGAAGAGTACAAAGACAATCAATTAATTGTAGAGATGTCTGAATATGAACTAGATCCATCGTTTATGGAAGCTTATGGTTATTTTGATGGATTAACTCCTGACACCGATTATGTTTTATCAATTTATACGGAAACAACTACTTGGGATGAAACTCAAGAAAGCTCAACAGTGGTGGATGAATTAGCCAGACGTACCTTTAGAACTCAAGCCATTTCTGCTGATGTTACTTATTACCATGTCACTTACGCAGAAAGTGACGACTATCGTATAGAAGGGTTATTAAACCAATATGAAGCTTATGATGAAGTAACGTTCTGGGTCACTATTCTTAATAGTCAAAAAGAAATTGATTATGTTTTAATCAATCGTAAGATTCTTGAACCAGTTGACGAAATGTATTTGTTTACCATGCCAGAAGAAGATGTGACTATTGATGTTATATTAAAGAATGCTAATTTGATTGACTTTACTTCTTTCGAAGTGTCTTATGACCACGTTTCTATTCAATATACATTCGATCCATCAATTGTCAGGGCTCATCGCGCTGGTGCAGCAGAACTTTCGATGTCTGCAGAGCTACTTAAAAATGGAGAAGTAGTGGATGAAACAACAGTGGGCTACGAACCAATGGATGGTACTTTATATACTTGTTATATTGATTTCTATGGATTAAGTGATTCCACTGATTATGAAGTTAGAGCCTACTTAGATAAGAGCGAAGAAGAAAAAGTGCTTTTAGGTTCAACTACTTTCTCCACTAAGACACCTGATCCAATCGTCTTTGAGGTCGTAGAATCATATAACTATGTTTCTTATAGTTTTGATGTCACAAACGAGACTATTGAGTTTGATCCAGACTATCCATCTCAATCGCTTAATATTAGAGCTAGTATTTCTGATGGAGAACAATTCTATCAAGAAGTACTCCTTAAAGAATATGAACAAAAAGATGCCAGCAGCCTTACTGTTTATGGAGCTTTCGAAGATTTACAGCCAGAAACCGAATACACAATTACTATTGCTTATATCACCCAATCGCTAGTGGTTACATTAGGTCAAACCACATTTACAACAAGCGCTAAACCATATGGTTTTACAGGTATAACTTTCTCAGAAAAAGCTAGTTACTATAATCACACATTTACCGCCACACTTGATTATTTTGATGATGACAATAATCCAAATTATTCATCATTTGAATTAACTCTTAGAGACATTACTGGAAGAGATTTAGAAACCTTTGAATTAGAAGCCACAACCAATATACAAACATTAACTGTTTCTAGTACAGAAAGTGGTGATGGACCAATTTATAGTTATGGTATTGAAGAAATCTATAGTTATGAATTAACTGTCTATAGTCTAAGTGATAGTGATACGATTACGCTTGATTCTGGTGAAGTATCATTCACAGATAGTGATATCTCTAACTTTAACGGTTTTGGCAACGACGAATTCATTGTTAGTGCCATGGAAGGCATGGCAATCATGCCAATTAAGCTCGATTATATCGACGAAGGCCATCAATGGCATGATTTTGTTATCAATTTAAAATTTGCAGACAGCCAAGGTGTAACCGGAGAATCTACTGTTAGTTATTATGGTAGACCAAACCCAACTACAGATTGGCAGTACATATATCTTGATCCTGTAACAGAAGGAACCACAATCGATATGTTCCTTGACGAAACTGCTACTTTGACAGTTACTGTAAACGAAGAGGATGTCGTTTTTGAGCAGGATGTGCTTATTTCTTCAAGCACTGAGTGGGAATTCTACGATATGGGTCTATATGACTTAACATTAAGCGAACAGTATACTGATTTAACCGCTTACTTTATCTATAACACTTACAATGAGTGGGATCAGTGTGAAGTTACTGTTACTTTCCAAGATACTTCTAATCAAGAAGAATTTATTTATCGATTCAACTTAATGGGGATGTATCCATCAAAAGAATATTCATTCTCAATGTTTGCAATTCTTGAAGCCCCTCAAGGCTATGAATTTGCTACATATCAAAATCTTATTGATGTTTATAGTGGCAAAACATTTAATGTCTATTTTGAAATAAAATTAAGCAATTCGGAATCTGGTGAATCTAGCACCGAGCAACCAAGGTTAATTCACGAGGGCGTAAGTTTTACGTTTGAGTGATAAAAATATAAATATTTTGGAGGAAATTATTTATGAAAAACGAAAAGAAAGCAAACAAGACATGGAGAATCATAAGCTGGGTTCTCTATGGCGTATTAGTGGTAAGCACTATTATCATCTTTGTTTTCTCAAAAGACATCTTTGGAGTATCACACATTGATTCAGTCACCAAGACTTTAGTGTGGGATTATCGTCCATTCTTTGCACAAGTTGTCTCTGATAATCCAGTAGGACAAATTTTATTTGAACAAGGCGTTCCTGGCTTCTTAAGATGCATTGTTATTATTGGCTGCGCTGTTACCGCTGGTATTGCTTTACATTACCTTGGCAAAATCAGAAGAATCGGTTCCCAAAAATTTACAACCGTCTTTATCTTATTTGTCAATTTCTTAAAGTGGGTTGTGGTCATTGCCGCTATCTTTATGTGCTTATCAGCATGTGGCTTAAGAGCAGAATTCTCTGCTGCTGGTGCTGGCATCGTTGCTCTTGTCATAGGCCTTGGTTCACAATCTCTTGTTGCTGATATTTTAGCTGGTATCTTCATTGTCTTTGAAGGTGACTATCAAGTTGGCGACATTGTTATCCTTGATGGTTGGAGAGGTGAAATTCAATCCATTGGTGTAAGAACCACAAAGTTAATTGACGCGGGATTCAACGTGAAAATCATCAATAATAGTGAAATTAAAACTATCATTAACCAATCTAAAGAAGTGTCTCTTGCAAAGTGTTATGTTGCGACTAGATACGAAGATAGAATTGAAAATATCGAAGCAATTATTGCTGACAATTTAGACAATATCAAAGAAAAGATCCCAGCAATCATTGAAGGACCTTATTATAAAGGCGTTGCTGAACTCGGTGAGAGTAGTGTTAATCTTCTCTTTGTCGCTAAATGTAAAGAAGAGGATATCTATCAAGTTCAACGTGATATGAATAGAGAAATCAAAATCATGTTTGATAACAATAATATTGGTATCCCATTCAATCAAATCGTTGTTCATATGGGTGAAGATGATGCGAAAGATACAGTCTCCAAAAAGACTGAGAAAAAAGCTCAAGAATTCACCGAAGAACAAAAAGAACTTTCTAAAGACTTAGACGTCAAGAAATAGTTTTCTCTATAAAATATATATGAAGGATGCTTTGCATCCTTTTCATATGCTTTTTTGCATTACCATTTTGAATAGTAAAATGGTATAATGTGTTTCACTGAATATAGGAGGGTGTTATGACTACTCTTGATCAAAAAATAGCAGAATTACTTAATAATTGGACTATAGATGGTTGGCCTATTGGCAATTTCGTTGGTGTCATCATCGCTCTTGTTCTTTGTGTTCTCCTTTGTGGCGTTGTCGGATTCGAAAGAGAATGGAGAGGAAGAAGCGCTGGATTAAGAACTCACTTACTCGTTGGTGTTGGCTCTTGTGTCATTATGATAATTTCCATTTATGGCTTCCCATATTTTACAAATAACGGTACTGATCCTATTTTCAACCGTGACGTTGCTCGTTTAGCTGCAGCAGTAGTTACTGGCGTTGGTTTCTTAGGTGCCGGTGCAATTATTCATCGTAGTAACGGCATTAAAGGGTTAACAACCGCGGCTACTATTTGGGCAGTTATGGCTATTGGCTTAGCCTGTGGCTCATTCAACTTCTTAATTGCTATTGTAGTGACATTAGTTATCGTCTTTGTCTTATTAGCCTTTAAGAAGATGGAACAAAAGATTTCTGAAAGAAACCCACTTATAGTTCTTACCGCACCAAGTGACAAGCCAATATTAGGCAAAATCCTTAATGTCTCTCAAGAATTCGATTGTAGACCACATGGATTATCCACCGAACTTGTTGATGGCATTGGTGATGAAAAACTCATTGAATGTACATTCCAAGTGGTGTTCTCTTCTGGTGATGGAAGATTATTAGAATACTTATCAAAATTGGAAAAGGAAACAAACGCCAAAAGCGTGAAACTCCTTAACAATCACCGTTAATATTTCGATGCAATAGAAAAAGAAGGCAAAGCCTTCTTTTTTGCATATGATTATTAATTATTTACCAGCTTGTTGCACCCAACTGTTCCATTTATCTTTAGCATTGTCGCTAATAAGTTTCATATAAGCTGAGACACTAGCAGAAGTACCATTTAATAATCTAGTGTAAGGTGCTAAATCATTAACGGTCCAAACATCAATAATATTATTTAAGAATAACTTAGATGTACTCCAGTTTGTAAATCTATTTGTAGCGTTATCTAAATAACTAATTAATGAATTTGTGTAATCGTCTTCAGTGGTAACTTCAGTAGTGGATTTATACGCTAAGGTACCATGTGCTTTCTCGGCAAATGTTTTAATACCACGATCAGAAATCATTAATTTAATAAAGGACTTAGCCAAGTCAGCTTTAATGGTGGATTTTGGTATTGCATAGTATTGATCTTCACCAACGATATAAGAGGCGTGTTGATCAACTGCAGTACTTGCGTAAGGTGTTTCCATAATTTTTAAACCAAAACCATCTCTAAATTGATTATTATCTGTGTATTTTAATGTTTCATTATAGAGCCAGTCACAGTTAATCATCATTGCAGAATAGCCGTTATAGAATGATTGTTGCGCTAAGTGGTTGCTCCAACCATCGGAACCTTTAACATAATTATCTTTGTTACCAAAAATTGTGTACCACATTTGAAGTGCTTCGCCTAATTTAACGAAAGCTGGATTGCTATTTGAGAAAGTGGCGGCACTTTCATATTTTAAGTATTCTTCAACTGCGGATTTGCCTGCTAATTGGACCCACCAGGTAAAGACTGCATAATCGAAATAGTCCATGTTTTCACCGGTGAAGACGAATGGTTTAACATAGCCAACTGGTTTGCCACCAACGACAACATCAACTTCAGCATTGTTAATAGTGGTGCATAAACTCACTAACTCATCATATGTGGTTGGAACATCCCAGCCATTTTCTTCAAACATCTTATAGTTATAATAAATGCCAGGAACGCCACTGGTCCATGGGAGTCGATAGGTGTGTCCGTTATAATAAATGGATTTTTCGTATTCATCGTTGATTTTATCAACAATCTTTATACCATCAACTTTTTCTTCTAATAAATCATCAAGAGCTAATAATTTGCCTTCAGAAGCATATTTCTTCCAGGCTTTGTTATTGCCAATGTATAAGTCATCGATATTGTCTTTTGAATATAAGTTCTTTTGAATTAATGCATTCGCACTTGCGGTCGCAGTAAGATTGACCTTGTAATCTGGGTTTTGCTCTTCCCAAACTTCAACTAACTCATCAATCCATTCTCTACCATAACCTAAGTTCAAGCAGACAATGTTTAAAACATTCTTGTTATTTTGCTTTTTTGAACAACCAGTAATGCAGCTTACACCAACGATAGAAGCACTGATCGCCACAGCAAATTTAAATAGACTTTTTTTCATATCCTATTTCTCCTGTCATATCTATTGTATATCAAAAAAATATTTTTAGTTATTTTATTTTGTAAAAAAATGTAAATGGCCATATTTAAATTAAAAATAATAAATTAAGGTTCTCGCGTATATACGAGTAAAATATTTTTCAAATTTTTATTTTTTAACTTTGTAAAATATTATATAATGCAGTTGAGAAAAGATTATGATGAACAGTAACAGACTTGTTTGTTGTTTACTTATATCCGCTTTTTCCATTGCCGTAAGTGGATGTCAAAGTAAAGGACAAAGCGATCAACCAGTAAAAGTAGTGATCCCTTCCCCAAGTGATGAATTAAATGTGCTTGAAGGAATTAATTTTGATTATAAGAATGCTTTCTTTGATGATTTTACTAACGGAGTTGACTTTGATTCCTGGATTATATCTGAGGATTGTTGGGGCAGCAATAAAGGTGGAATCACTGTTAAAAACTTATTCTATACAGACGAAGGTACATTGCTTTTAAGAGCTAATGGTAATTATTATTCAGGCGATGAAGTACAAGGTTATGGTTCTGTTAAAGATGGCCGTTGCACTGGTGCATCTTTAGTCTCTAAATTTGTTACTGGTCCTGGTAGATATCAAGTGAAGATGAAACCTCTTCCACGTTTAGGCGCATGTACTGCTTTCTGGACTTATTCAAATAGACCAGTGGCAGGAGCAGAAAATGATAACCATGAAATTGATATTGAACTTCCTGGTGGTAAAAGTGAAGGTATTCACTCCTTTAAATATATGATGAACACTAATTACGTTACTGAAACATATATGGATAATACTGACTTTAACATTGGCGATATGACTACTGGTAAAGTCATCAACTTAAATGATGGCGAATTCCATACATTTGGCTTTGACTGGTACACTAACCCAGAAGTTATTGTTTATTATGTCGATGATGTTGTTACTTGTGTTAGTGAAATATTTATCCCTTATTTATTAACAAGAATTTGGTTAGGTGTCTGGATTAGCGTTTCGGATAACTTCATGGGTGCTCCTAACTTTGAAAGTGATTTTATGGAAGTGGATTGGGTTAAATATATTCCATTTGATGAATCGCAACCATACACTGAATGTGAAGTTGACGAAGTATCAAAATCTTGCCCAAGAGAACAATATCCATCCAGTCCAGTTTCTAGACCAAAAGTCAATAAAGTCGCTAATGGTGACTTCGAATACGTTATCCGTAAAAATAAACAAGACGATTACGGTTGGACCTATAAGAGATTTAATGGCGAACACTCACCTCTATCCGAAGTTTGTTACGCTGATGCGACAAGTGGCAAAGATCAAACCGCAGGCGCCAATATTAAAAAAGGTGGCTATTTAACCACAACAATCGATGCTGCTTATGAAGGCTATCAATATGATTTCTCATTTGATGGCATTACTGATGGTGATGATTCGGTTTGCGAGATTGTTTATTATTCCAGCTACGTCCCTGATACCAATCCACTCGGTAATGAAATTATTAAACTAACCAAAGGTGAATGGGATCATTATGTTAAGAGCATTACATGTCCAGAAAGATGTAGCTGTATGACCATTGAGTTCTATAACACTAAGTTCAAGAATTCAACCTCATCTATTCAAATTGATAATGTTACATTGAGCAGGAGCAATTAATGAAAGATTTAAGTATTCCTGCTAGCAATATCCAAACTATATCTAGAGAACGCCCTCGTTTACGTTCACGTCATCTTTCTAAGCGCGCGACTGATGCGATTTTCATCATCGTTATGCTTGCTTATCCAATTACCCAATTTTTAGTGACTTGGATTTTTGTTAATTTTGGCGCTTTATCTATGGCGTTTAATGGCAGTAGTACATATGGAGAATTTACTTTCTCTTTCATTAACTTTAAGGTAATTTTTGAAGATTTAGCAAAACCTTATCCAGATCAAGCGAATTTTTTAAACTTGAACTCCGCAACCATCGTCTTGCTTAACTCTCTTGGTTATTGCTTTATTACTATTTTTATTTCCTTACCATTATCTTTACTCTTCTCATATTTCTTAAGAAAAAAGATGCCTATCGCTAATGTATTTAGAGCTATCTTCTTCTTACCTAATATTATTCCTATCGTTGCCTTAACATTTGCCTTCAAGATGAGTTATACAACCCCTGTTGGATATTTATCTAGCTTCTTTGAAGCTTTAGGAATTAACACCGCTAAATATCCAACCAGCCAACTACTCGTCTATGCCTATTGTATTTGGGCTGGCTTAGGCTATAACATCATTCTCTTTAGCGGTGCAATTGGTAGAATCCCAAAAGAACTTTTTGAATCCGCTGAGCTTGATCATGCAGGCTATTTCAAAGAGTTCTTCCATGTGGTTATTCCATGCATTTGGCCAACAATTGTGACCATGGTGGTTTTAGGCATGACTCATGTCTTAACCTTGTACTTACACCCATATTTATTAACATACTATGACACCTCATCAACATATACCATTGCGTTAAATATTTTCCAAGCTGCAGGAGATGGAGCTAGCTATACTCAACAACATCAAGCAACAGCGTATGGTTTGTTCTTCTCACTTATTTGGGCACCAATCATTTTGTTGGTGAGACATTTCATGAGCAAAAAGTATCAGGGGATAGGATATTAAGATGAAAGACTTAGAAAGAGAAATCAATCCTAATAACTATATCCGCAAGAAAGTGAATGTTGGTTATCACGTCACTAAGTGGTTCGTTTTTGCTGTCTTTGTGATTTACGCAATTTCACTATTATTCCCATTCTTATGGATGTTAATTAACTCCGTTAAGACTACCGGCGACTTCTCTAGTGGTAACTATTTTGGTTGGCCAAAAGAATTTGCTGGTAAGAACTTTATTGAAGTTTTGTCAGTTACACTGGAAGGAAGCAATGAAACCATTGGTATGATGTTCTTAATGAGTGTGGTTACCACAGTCTTAGGCACGATTGTTAATGTTGGCTTCTCTGCTTGTGTGGCTTATGTCATCTCCAAATTCAAATTCCCAGGTAGAGGGGTTATTTATGGAGTGGCAATCTTTACGATGGTGGTGCCAATTGTTGGTACATTGCCTGCCCAAGTTAATATGATGCAAACATTAGGATTAGACGATACTTTAATCGGTGTTTTATTCCTCTATTCCGGATGCTTTGGATTTAACTTCATTCTCCTTTATAGTTCTTTCAGTTCTATTTCCAATACTTATATGGAAGCTGCCTCTGTTGATGGAGCAGGAAGATTTAAGACTTTCTTCAAAGTGATGCTCCCAATGGCTAAAGGACCTCTTATTGCGTGTTCTATTTTAACCGCAATTGGTTATTGGAATGATTATCAAACACCTTATTTATATTTACCTGATGATTTTCAAACCCTCGCTGTTGGTTTACAGCAATATCAATTAGAGAACCAAACATCCTACCCACTCGTATTTGCTTCAATGATTATATCGATTATTCCAATTCTTATTCTCTATCTCATTTTCCAAAAGAGAATTATCGAATCTACAAACGCTGGAGGTTTAAAAGGATAATGAAAAAACTATATTTATCATTCCTGTTTATGCCTTTAGCAATTTCATGCATTTCTTGTTCACATCCCCAAGAGAGCCTCGCTATATCGCGTTTACACTTTGCGCAAAGTGAATATCAAATCCATAGTGGTGAACGTGTTACTGTTAAAGAAGAATATAGCGATATCACATATGCTTTTGCTGGTGATATTCCTGCTAATACATATGTTGAATCTTCTACTGGTAAGATTACTTTTGATGAGAATACCCCTAATTACTCCCAAGTTTTATTAGTTGCTTATTACAAAGATATTCAATCCAATCCTGCTGTTGTCACTCTTCTTCAAAATGAAGTAACTACAGAATTATATTTCCACACCCCAATTAAGAACATTATCGATGGCGACTATATTTTAGTCACCTCCACAAATAATACTGCAATCACATATTCTTTAAAGAACTATGTTACTGGCGTCTCTATTGATTCCATGACAGGTAGAGTTTCCTATACCTCAGCAGCTAAGGAAGGAACAACATTCACAGTAGTGGCCTCTTCAGCCAATAAATCAATCGAAGAAGATTACTATGTCACAGTTGAAAATCTCGCTGTTTCTACAACTAAAAGGCAAACTATTGAAATTGGTAGTTCTATTCCTGCAACCTATATCTTAGATTTCTCTGATACACCTAGTGGTACTGAAGAATCTGTTCTATATGTTATGAACGGCGATAAAAGAGCTGAGGATAGTGAATTTACATATAACAAGACTACACATGCTTTAGTGGTTTCTCCTTCGTTCTTATCCACATTCAAAACCGGGGAAAATAAGATTAAATTTATTACTACTAGAAACATAATTACCACTGAATTAGTGATGGTTACTAAGTTCATTAGAACCCCTCAAGATTTACAATCCATTAACAAAAACCGTGGAACATTAGCGGGTTATTATGTGATGGAGAATGATATAGACTTAACTGATTACTTGTCTAAAGGTGGAGAAGGTTATAACGATAACCGTGGTTGGAACCAAATTGGTATCTATCATGATCTAGAAGCTGATCCAACTAGAGATTCATTTACTGGTACATTTGACGGTAATGGATATACCATTTCTGGCTATTTTGAAAATAGAGCTGATGACTTAGCCCATAATGAAGGCTTGTTTGGTTATGTGACTAACCAAGCCCTGATTAAGAACGTTGGTTTTGTTGGTAATGGCAAGACCCAAGGAAGAAACTTCATTGGTGGCTTTGTCGGTTTTAACGAAGGCATTATTCGTAACTGCTGGTCTAATGTCACAATTTCCAATAAACACGAAGATAAGATTTTCCACTCTGTTGGTGCTTTTGCGGGCGCTAATACTGGTTTGATTGATTCTTGTTACACATTAGGCGAACCAACTGGTGATACTTTTGTTGGTGCATTTGTTGGTAAAAACTATGGAGAAATTACTAACTGTGTTTCCTTAAATAAAGGAGGCGCTCCATTCTTTGGCACTCAAATTGAAGGCTCCTGTGAAGAGTGCTTAGTCTATGATAATGAAGCCACAATGAATGCTTATGACTATGCATCTCACTTTGATACTTCTGCTTGGGATTTCTATGAAGGAAGTCTACCAACTTTAAAACATAACACAGATGTTAACTGTGTTAATGGTTTAGAAATTACTAACAAAGAAAGTGAAGTCTATTACGGCGATAAAGTGAAAGTTGATGTCGCTATTTATCCAGCGGGATTAGCTAGTCAATATAGGGATGACGTTACATATACAGTTGAAAATATTGCTTCTACTGGTATTGTTCAAAATGGCAATGAATTTGACACTACAAATGCAACCGTGGATAAATTTATTGTTACCGCATCTTTACATACTGAATATGGCGATTATGCTGCTAGTATTGAATTCCATATTAATCTTGAAGTAGAAAGCATCGAATTAGTGGATGATTTACCAACATATGTTGAACCTGGAAAGCAATATCGTTTCAATGTCAATGTTACTCCATCCGATGCTGATCCTGATATGACTTGGGAAGTTTTAGGCGGTAAATATGGCGCTGCTGCTTATTCGTTCTTTAGAGGCAACGTTTTAACTCTTAAAGAAGAGATTATGAATTATCATTCTAAAGAAGAAGCTCCAACCTTCGAAGTTCAAGGAACTTCAAGAAACGGATTAACTATTACTAAGACCCTAACTTTAAAGAGAATTCATTATTTAGGATATAAAGGTACTTCTGGCACTGATCAAAGTGAACAAACCACTCAAGGATGTATCAATTTCTATCAAGATACTTTACTAACCGAGTCTAATAAACAATACATTGAGTTTTTAATGCCAAGTAGTTTTGATTTTGGCAGCTACAAAGTATATCGCTATTCTAAACAAATTAGTGCTACTAGAAGTGGCCGTACAATTAGAGTGCCAATTAGTAACATCTTAGATATGCCAGATCGTCAAATCACATTTACATTTAGATGTGGTGGTGGCAATTCTGAAAAGATTTATCGTGGTTATGCTTGCTACATTAGCCATAATCGTTATACGATTAGCGATGTACCAACTAACTACATTACTTTAAGTTCCGCTGATGATTTCTATCAGTACTTCCGTTTAAAATTAACTGATAATCATCCTGAAAAATACGCAAACTATGATAAGACTTATGTCTTAACTAATGATATTGATTTTGATAACGCTACTGATTTAGTTTCTATTGGTTATGATTCCGAATCTCATCCTGAAGCCGTTGCTTTCTCTGGCAAGATATATGGCTTTGGTCACAAGATTATGAATGCTACATTCCATTATGGAGAAAGATATTACTTTGAAGGACCAACAGACCCTGCTAAGGCTAATAGAGATCCTAATACTAATAATGTTGGCTTCTTCGGATTCTTTAAAGGACAAATCTATGATGTGGTGTTTGATAATATCAACTCTCGTTCTTATAACTATGGTGGCTGTTTTGCCGGTAGAATCCTCTCTGGTGGCTTATTAGAAAACGTCATATTTATTAATTCGAAAACTTATTCCACATATACCGAATGTGATTACACAATCGACGATCTTGTTCAAGGAAGGATAGCCGCACGTAGTGCAGGCACATTTATTGGTGTGACCTATAATGGCACAGGTGTTGGCTTAATTGGTGCATAATTATGAAAAAGACTTCCTTAATTAAAGTATTATCCATTTCCACTTTATCAGCGTTATTAACTGGTTTAACTCTTTCTTTTGCTTCTAATAAAATAGTGAAAGTTAAAGCAGAAGAAATAGGTGATTATGGTGACGCTGTAAGAATGCCTTCTATGACATTCTATGGAGATACCGCTACGCAAATGGGCTTCTGTTGGACAACCACAAATATTACTGGTACCGAGCTTCAAGTATTAGATAAGGCAACTTTTGATACTTATGGTAGTTTTGAAGCGGCTAGCCAATATATCAAATATTTTGATGGCACAATCGAGGCTAGCTTAATTGCGGGTGATGGTTTTATTCATCGAGCACACGCTAAAGGATTATCACCTGACACTGAATATGTTTATCGCTTTGGTGATGAAGAATTGTCTCAGTGGTGCGAACAAGGCACTTTTAAGACTAGTGCCAGAAGTAATCGCAACTTCACATTTATGCATATTTCTGACCCACAAGGTGATAATGAACTACATTATGCTTCTTATAATCAATTGTTAAATGATTCATCTGGCCAATTTGACTATGAATGGATTGCTTTAACTGGTGATATCACCGATGATTCTCATTTTGGTAAGAGTGTTGACCTTAATGAATGGGAAATGGCATTAACCGACCAATGGGAAGTCTTTAAAGACTATCCGGTCGCTGCGGTAAGCGGTAACCATGACGGAGCGTTACACGCTTTCCATTCTCGTTATAACTATGATTCACCTGAAGGCAGTGATACCTCTACTGGCGATTATTATTCATTTGATTATCAAGGTGTTCATTTCACTTGCTTAAATAGTAATGATACTTCTAATCCAAAAGATCCTGACACAACAGGCATGGGTGAAGAACAATTGGCCTGGGCAGAAGCGGATTTAGCTAAGCATCAAAATGATAAATTCTTGATCGTGATGATGCATAAAGGCTTATTTGATAGTGGAGGTCACTCTTGTAATGAAGACCATAGTGACTACGACATCGAAAAGATGAGAAGACAATTAGCCCCATTATTCACTAAGTATGGTGTTGATCTTGTCTTAGAAGGTCATGACCATTTATATAATTTATCTTATCCAATGGTGGCAGACACTTATGTTGGCCAAGATGAGTATTATCATATCGATGAAGGATATAAGTATTCTTATCGTGATTATGGTGATCTTAAACACGTTTATACATTCTCTAACTTAGAAGGCACATTCTATTTCAATACTGGCACCGCTAGTGGACAAAAATACTACGCTCCAGTTATTGGCGGATCTATGGAGGACACCATCTTTGATACCTCTAATCCAAACCAAAAGATGTTTACTATGGTTGATGTTCTAGACGATTCTATCTTGCTTAGAACATACTTATGTACTTCTAATGAAGTATCATTATACAAAACTTATGCAATTGCCCATGATGATGAAGGCACACCATCACATGAAGGTGGTGACCACGACACAGATTTTGAAATCGAAGGCAATTATTCATTCGCCTATCAATTTGCTAGATATAACCACACCGCCAAGGTGAAGATGAAGAGTAAGAAACTCGTTCCTGCTGAGGCAGATTTAGCTGGTAAATTTGTTGGTACATTCTCTTGTGATGGAGGTAGTGGAACTTCTACTTGTAGACTATATCGCACTGGTAAAGTTACCATGGAAAACGAATTAATAATTGGTGAAGAAACAATTACATTTGCTACTGGTGGCAGCTGGTTTATGAACGAAAAGAAAGAACTAGTGATTTCCATTAGAGATGAAAAAGAAGTGCTAGTGACATATGTTGCTAAAACTGCAAGCGACCAAAAGAGTGGTTGCGGTGGGAATATCGTTACAACTAGTATCTTATTATCATCTCTATCTGGCTTATTAGCGGTGATGCTGCTACTTTCCAAAAAGAAAAGAAACGAACAATAGGAGGACTAATTTATGACCAAATTACGTCTTGAACATGTTTATAAAGTATACAAAGGTAAAAAGAAAGACCAAGAAGTTCTTGCAGTCCAAGATTTTAATCTTGAGAGTGATAAAAAAGAATTTATCGTCTTTGTTGGTCCCTCTGGATGTGGCAAATCCACAACTTTAAGAATGATTGCCGGTTTAGAAGATATTACTGCTGGTAAATTATTTATTGATGATGAATTAATGAATCGAGTGGAGCCACGTTATAGAAATGTCGCAATGGTGTTCCAAAACTACGCCTTATATCCACATATGACTGCCTATAACAATATGGCATTTGGCTTAAGAAATATGAAAGTTCCTACTCCTATATTAGGAGAAAACGGAGAACCTATTAAAGGCATTGATAATGCTTTAATTAGAAATCTCAAAGCGGATGTTAAACACTTACATAGAGATATTGCTAAATGTCAAAAAGCCAAAGCAAAAGCTGATGAATTTGCCAAACAAATTGAAGAAGTCGCTTTTAAGATGAAAGGCTTAAGTGAAGAAAACAAAGAACTTAAGAAACTTGAAAAACAAAAGAAACATTTAGAATTTAAGAAATTACAACAAGATCGTGTCGCCGAAAACGAATCAGTCTATCAGGCACAACTTGAAAGACTAAGTGAAGATATTGAATACTTCTCCACACACGAAGTAACTTTATATAAGAATAAGCATTTCAGCAAACAAGAGATTGATCGTCGTATTAAAGAGGCGGCACAAATCCTTGATATCGAACCTCTTTTAAAACGTTTACCTGGTAATATGTCTGGTGGTCAAAGACAACGTGTCGCTTTAGGAAGAGCGATAGTGAGAACTCCTAAACTCTTCTTATTAGACGAACCATTATCTAACTTAGATGCGAAATTAAGAGCGCAAATGAGAGTGGAAATCACTAAGATTTACGATAAACTCGATACCACATTTATCTATGTTACCCATGACCAAGTTGAAGCTTTAACGATGGGAACTAGAATTGTAGTTTTAAATGCCGGTGTTGTTCAACAAATTGATACCCCAACTAGATTATATGATTATCCAAAGAATAGATTTGTGGCGGGATTCTTAGGAACCCCACAGATGAACTTCTTTGAAGTTAATGTTCAAAAACAAGGCAAGAACTTACATATTGATATCTGCGATGGTAATTCCTTAGACTTACCGCTTTCTAAGATGAGAAAGATGGAAGAAAGTTATTTAGACGGGGAAGTGCACTCTGCAATTCTTGGTATTAGAAGTGAAGATATTTCTATTGATGAGAAAGGTGAATTCCAAGTCAAAGTGTGCATTACAGAATCTCTTGGTAGTGATACATTACTCTACACTGACTTCGCTTTAGATAAAGAAATTGATATTAGACAATCCAAAACTGCTTTAACTGTGAAGGTTCCTGGTAGATTACTCATTGATAGAGAAAGCAAAATTAGAATCAACTTCAATAAAGATAAAATCCATCTCTTCAGAAATGATGATGATAAAGAAGATTCATTACTTGGAGAAAGTATCGGTCAATAATTAAGGTCTATGAAAAAAGAAGTATTATTCGCGCTAGCGTACGGCTTTAAACTTAACGGAAAAATCGTTGATATCCGTCCTTTTGGTGAAGGTCATATTAATTCTACTTTTGTTATTGAGACTGAAAGTGAAAAATATATCTTACAAAAAATAAATAGCTATGTCTTCAAGGACATAGATGCTTTGATGAATAACATTGATTTAGTTACTAAATATATTAGATTTAAAGGTCAAGAATCTTTAGAGATTATTCCTACTAAAGAAGATAAGTTATATCAAAAATATAAAGGAAAATATTATCGTGTCTACGTCTTTGTGAAAGACACAGTGTGTTATCAAAAAGTGACGTCTTTAGATTTAGCAAGAAGCGCAGGATCATCCTTTGGCGAGCTTCATTACATTTTAAAAGATTTTCCAGTTAATCAAATCGTAGAAGTAATTCCAAACTTCCATAATACCGAAAAACGATTCTTAGATTTCCTTGATGCTTATAGCAAAGCGGAAGATTACCTTAAAGAGGAAGCAAAAGAAGAAATAGATTATGTCCTTAACCATGAATATAGCTACGGCACAATTAATCAAGCTTTAAAAAATGGGGAAGTAAAAGTTAGGGTTACTCATAACGACACTAAAATCAATAATATTCTCTTTGATAAAAAAACAGGCCAGTTTCGTTGCGTAATTGATCTAGATACAGTGATGCCTGGTAGTGTCCTATACGATATCGGTGACGCTTTTAGAGGGATGTTCACTGGTGAAAACGAAGACAATCCAGACTTATCTAAACAAGTAGTGGATTTCAATATCTATAAAGAATACATCAAAGCCTATTTAGAGAAGATGAACACTGAACTAACTAGTAAAGAAAAAGAACTGATTCCATTTTCTATCTACTTAATGACTATTGAATGTGGAATGAGGTTTCTAGAAGACTTCCTTAGAGGCAATGTCTATTTTGCCACTAAATATCGAACACATAATCTAGTAAGAGCAAGAACTCAAATTGCTTTAGCGGAACAAGTTTTAAATAATCTTGATAAATTAAATCAAATGACGGAGGAAATAATAAATGAACTCAATTAAAGAAATGGTAGAAGCTGCAAGTAAATTCTTAGACGAAGAATTATTTTCCTCTATTAAAGTCTCCTATCAAACTTGCAAAGACAAAGATTATTTAAAAGTTGCTCGTAAAGATAGCGAAGTTAGCATTACATATGGCCAATTATCTTCTTTATTTAGAGGATTAACTTTAGTTAAAGAAAAAGCAAACGAGAAACAATATGAAGTTGAATTTCATAAGCATTTTGATACGAATTGTTGGATGATTGATGTTTCTCGTAACGCAGTGATGAAACCATCGCAGGTCAAAAAGATCATCATGATTATGGCGCTTTTCGGTCTTAATAGATTAATGCTTTATACAGAAGACACTTTCCAATTAGACAATAAAAAATACCCATATTTTGGATATTTAAGAGGTGCTTATTCCATCAGAGAACTTCAAGATTTAGATGAATATGCAGCCTCATTAGGTGTGGAACTCGTTCCATGTATTGAAACTCTTGATCATTTAGGAAGAGTAATGCGCTGGGATGCATTTAACAATATTCAAGATGGTCCATCAAATATCAATCCTGGCGAAGAAGAAACTTATGTTTTTATTGAAGAATTAATTAAAACTTGCCGCAAATGTTATAAAACTAACATCATTCATGTCGGCATGGATGAAAGCATGAACCTTGGTTTAGGCAAATATTTATTGAAAAATCGTAATAATGTTCCTAACCAAATGGAATTATTTAACAAACACTTACAAAGAGTAATTGATATTTGTAAAAAATATAATTTTAGGCCAATTATTTGGAGTGATATGTTTTTCCGCTTAATCGATGAAGGTGGCAATTATTACACCAATAAACAATTAACACCAGAAATCATTGATATGATTCCAAAAGATGTCGATTTAGTGTATTGGGATTATTATCATGACGATCGTTCTACCTATGAAGTGATGCTTAAAAAACATCAACAAACACATAATCCAGTTGCGTTTGCTGGTGGTGCTTGGAACTGGGCTACTTTAGCTCCGTTTACTAAACTTGCGAAAAACAGAAGTATTATCGCTTTAGAAGTGATGGTAGAAAACAAAGTTAAAGATGTGATGGTCACTACTTGGGGTGATTTTGGTGCTGAATGTTCTAACTTTGCTGCTTTATCTTCTTTGGCGGTCTATTCTGAATTTGATTTTTTAGGTCGCCATGACCAAACTGCGTTAGAGTCTCTTTTTGAAGCAGTTACTGGTGAAAAACTGTCCTCTTTCCATTTATTAGACACACCTAATGAACCAGAACACATTGCTAAGGTTGGAGAATTTAATTGCGGTAGATATTATTTCTATCAAGACCCTTTGCTTGGCTTATTCGATTCTACAGTCAAAGAATCTTATAAAAAGAAATACCTTTCTTATTTGCCATTATTAGAAAAGGCAATAAAAGAAAGTGTTAATTATAAGTATTTGTATCAATATACTTATGACTTATTGTCTGTTTTAGTGGATAAAGTTGATTTAGGTGTAAATCTAAGAAAATATTACAAAGAAAACAAGCTAGATAAACTGCAAGAGATTAAAGATGTAGTCTTACCTAGACTAATGGAGAATATCGCTAAATTCGAAAGAACTAGCGAATATCGTTGGCGAAAAGAAAATCGTTCTTTTGGCTATGAAGTAATTGATGGCAGAATTGGATTTTTAAAGAATCGTCTAAATTCCACATATCGATTATTAGAAGAATATTTATCTAAAAAAATTGATCACATCGAAGAGTTAGAAGCGGAACTACTTCCTTATTCTTCTAAAACCCCTGATGATGAATTTGGTGTTGCCCCTTGGATTTATAATGTTTCACCTTGTGAGGTATAAATTATGTTGAATAAATTATTAAAATGCTGCTTCCCTGTTGCGTTATTAAGCTCTTTGTTTCTTTTTGTAGGTAAAGAACCAGTTAAAGCGGAAGCAACTGGTAATAGACCAGAATACAGCATTCCTGTTCTAGCAGGAGAAGAATTAGACACCGCTAACATGGTGTTCGATGATTTTAATGATGGTATTAACTCTGATAGATGGTGGATTAACAATCGTTCATGGGCCAACGTTAACGGTAGAAAAAATGGTGGAGTTGTTCCTGAAAATATTTTCTATGATTCTACGGAAGGCACCGCGATTATTAGATCAACAGGCGACTATTACGCTGAAAAAGAAATATCAACTCCAAAAAATGCTTTGGCGGAAGACGGCAAACGTAGTGGTGGTGATTTAGTCTCTAAATTTCTAACTTATCCTGGTAGATATGAAGTAAGAATGAAAGTGGCTCCTAGATATGGTGTTTGTACCACAATGTGGACATATATTGAATATGGTGGCTATATCAGCTCTATTGATGGGAGGCATAATCACGAAATTGATATCGAACTGCCATATGATGGCAATTTCAAAAAAGTGAGTTTCGGTAACTACACCGGTGGTTTTGATTCAATGCATACGTCAGAAAAAATATTTGTGGATAATCCGTTAAATGATGGCGAATATCATACTTATGGGTTCGATTGGTATTATAACGATAACACAGGCAATAAACTTATTAGATATTACATTGATGGTGTTGTACTATGTACAATCGACGAAAATGTTCCTTTTTATAAAACCAAAGTCAATATCGGTTGTTGGATTCCTGATAGTAGACTTGCAGGAACACCTCCGAGATTCGATAAAACCTATGCAGATATTGATTATTTTAAATATGTCCCTTTTAAGAATAATCGACATGAAGACGCCCATTTTACTGCTGAAGACGAAGAAAAAGGTAAAAATCCATATAACTTCACTACAGGTGCATCTATTGACCAATATCCAAGCCAATCTACTCCAAACATTGTGAGGAACTATTTCCCTAACGGAACATTTGACTTTGTCAAAAAACAAAGTTCATCGCATTGGTTAGACCAAGATGTGACTGGTATTGAAAATAGTGATGTTACTATCGCTAAAACGACATATGATCGAAGTTCATCCTCTAATAGTGGTGGCGCATGTATTTCCGCAAACGGATATGTAGCGGGGTACATTGATTCTTGTTATAAAGGACAAACATTTAATTTGTCTATTGATTATCGTTATCAAGGGACCGCTCAAGTTTATGCTTTTAATAGCTCAGATGCTTCAACCTTAGTGGATTCTTTTGATTTTGAATATTCTTCATCATGGGCTCATTTTTCCTACGACGTTGAAATAGATGTTAATGACACATGTTATATCATGGTTGCTATTAGAAATTATACAAGCAGTGATTTATGGGTTGATAATATCACTCTTCTTTTAGGTCAAACTCAAGAACAACCTGTGGATGAATCAAGCAATCACTTTATGACTATTTTCCACGAAAATCCAACAGTGCTTTCTGCTTTTAACACAGCTAGTGAAACAACTAGTAGCAGTTACACTAACTCTGTTTTAAATGATTTAGATTACACTTCCGCTATTGATTGGAAGATAAGCTATGGAAGATATGAAGCCAGGAATAATGACTATATTCATAGTATAACCATGAGTGCCAGCAGTTATTCCATCAGTAGTGATGCCTCTGGAGATAACAAAGATATTTATGATGTTATAGCTGCAAATGATTCTTTATCTGGAGATCAATCAGTGATTTATTCCACTAACGCGATTAAAAACATTAAGGATATTTCATTATCTTGGGGATCTTGCGAGTCAGGAAATGTTTATGTTTTATATAAACTAGAAAATAGTGCTTCGTGGAATTATTTGACTTCATTTGTTGCTACGGCTGCTAATAGTGGTAGCAATAGTAAAACATCGTGGAATCGTCGACAACTTGTTGTCGATAGTAGCAATGCAAATTTTGCTAATTACTTATATGGAGAAAATGCTCAAATCGCATTTGCTTATTCAAGTCAATCTACTAATACAGACACTATGTATATCAGAATGAATTCTATTATTATCAACAAAGTTGAATCAATTAAAGCAAAGATTAACTATTGGAGCGAAAATAACACTAATTTATGTGGCGTATCTGGAAAATTATTAAATGCTAAATCTCTTGAACATTTTGATTTAGAAATGGTCAATTATAATTTGACAGTTGCTCAAGCTAATGATTTAAACAGCGAAATCACAATCACCGGTGCCGCTAAAGAAGCAACATATTATGATCAATTTGTTTATTTGTGTAATATTGCTGGTATCACCCCTAATGCCACTCCAACTAATTTAGTTAAAAATGATTTCATTACTTATCGTAGTGGACTCACACTTGCCATTATTATCGCCACATCGTGCATGTTGATTGTTGGAGTAGGATTGTTAATAGCAAAAAGAAGAAAAGATTAAAGTTTTTTAAGTTTATAAAAAAATATTGAATTATTAGACTATTATTTATAAAATAAAAGTAATAAAAATGATAGATAACTTTTCCTTTATCATGAAAAAACATGGAGGTTTTTATGAAAAAAAGAAACTTATTTGCCGTCGCAGCTTTAATGTCTGGACTAGTATGTTCGGCTGTATTTACTTCCACCTTCTCTAAACAAGGCAGCAATAAAGTCAAGGCAGATACTCCAATCTTGGATCATTATTTAGGTGCGTTCAACAATGCCAATATTTTAGATAATTGCGGAGCGCCAAAAAGTAACTCGACTAATTTTTCTGTCGTTGGTACAGATCCTACAAGTGATGTCTCACTTAAATTCTCATCAGGTAGATATAAGGAAGCAGAACCATACTATCTTAAATTAGGATATGATAGCGAGACTGCATCAACTGCTGCCGCTGCTTCAATTAATGTTAGCGAGGACGAAGATTTTCAAGGTGTGTGGTCAGCGGTTTCCAGCAAATTATCTTCCTACAGCTATATAAATGCAGTCATCACTGAACAAGCTATCTCCAACATACAAGATATAGCTGTTACATGGAGATATGTTGAAAATGTCGGAGGAGTAGTTTGTTTTGTTTATCAACTTGAAGATGAGAATTCATGGACTCTTTTGCTTAGGGATGATGGCGAATCCGGTAAAGCGTATTGGAGCTACCCGATTAGAAGTGCGAATAGTGGAGTAAGTGGAACTTATAATAGGTTTGGTGCATACTCTGCCTCATATAACGGCACATCAGAGCCTGTTTTTCATGGACAATTCAATGACTTTTCAAAGAATTTAAGAGGAAAAACTGCAAAAATCGGTTTTGTTTTTGCTTTAAAAAACTCAGATCATAATGCCTATAACTATATGCAAATTGGCTCTATTCTTATCAATCGCTCTAAATCAATTAAAGCGCTTGTTAGAGCTGTACAAGGTTCGCAAATTGCAAATAGCGGAGACTACTACGAAAGACTAGTTGATATGTGTGGATACAAAATGCTTCAATCGCATGCAAACAGTTTGATTGAAGAACACAATAGCACTACATATTTTGCTGAATTCGATGATATGTATTATGCCTATAAGGGCTCTCAAATTGGCTTAACCCCAACATCCCACGATGTTACTCTTTATTATGAGTCAACAGATACTAATTTTACTTATGACGGGAAAAGACATGAGCCAACATTTTACTTCTTAGATGAAGATAATCATTCAATATATCTTAAATGGAATGCACAATATACTTCTGATGTAAGTGGCTACAATTCTTCTAAAGCTCCAAAAGATCCGTTTTATTATGCTGCTACTTTCGAAATTGATGAACCATATGCATTTAATTACACGGGCGAGCAAAAATTTGTAGTATTCCATATTGCAGAGGCAAGTGACGGAAGTGATTTTCTAACTGATTGGTTTGCTGCTAGAACGGCAGGTGGTGAAGCAGGAATGTGTGATATGCTTTCAACTCCTGAAAAACAAGCACAATTAGATATTTTAATTAAAAGATATAACAACAATTTCTCAGCCGAAGTTAAAGCTACAATTGGTGCTACAGTTGATGCTGGTGAGTACACAATTGCAGATTCTATCACATATTTCACTGCAGTTTTAAATGGTGAAGTACAAACAACTAATTACAACGTTGTTCTTCTAAGCAACGCCAATAAAAACGTCAACACAATTATTGTAATTGCAATAATTGCATTAATAATTGCTTCGGCTGGTTTACTCTTATTCTTAAAAAAGAAGAAAGAAAACTAGTTTAGACACTTAACACAAAAGAGCCAATTAATTTTGGCTCTTTTTATTTTTTTTAGTATATTAAAAAAATGTTGGATTTTACCTACTTTTTATTTATAATAAAAATACATAAGGAATGATTATGGAAAAGTTAATTGGTAGAAATCAAAGTTACGCTAGAGAAATCAACTTCGAATTAGTGATTGATTTATTAAGAAAAGAACCTCGTTCTGCTACACAGTTGTCAGACATTCTTAAACTTTCTAATGCCACAATGTCTTCAATTATCAAAGACTTACTAGAGATCGGCATGATTGACATTGATTCTTCTGGATCTGTTAAGGGATGTGGAAGAAAACAAGTATTCTACACAATTAATGAAAAATATGGACTTATCTTAGTGGTTAATATTGCTAATAGAAAAGCAGACATCTACTTAACTAATGTTAAAGAAGAAAGCTTAGCGTTTGCGACTATGCCAGTTGACAAGCTTAATGATGATGTTGTCCAAAAGATTATTCTTAAAGCAAATGAATTACTATTTAACTGTGAAAATAAAGCTCCATTAAAGAACATAATTATTTCTTTAACTGGATTAATCAATGAAGACAATAATGAAAAGCATTTTGTTCAAAAAGCCTTTGAAAAACAATTCCATGGTGTACCAACTTATGTCACTAATGATGGCAACTTATATACTTATGGAGAACTTGCTAAAGGTGCTTTCTCTTCTGAGAAAAATGGTATTTTCTTATTAATTGATTACGGTATTGGTGGTTCATTTGTTATGAATCATGAGTTATTTAAAGGTGATCACGGTTTCTCTGGAGAAATGGGATGCTTACCTTGTGAAGGCGATGGTAGATTCGACTATCTAGAAGATTGTGTCTCTTTGAGAGTTTTGTTACACAAAGCTGAAGACATGTTAGGCCTAAAAGACTTAACAATGGAAAAGTTATTTGAACTGTACAAAGGCAACAAAGAAGTTCACGATATGGTCCTAGCTAGTGCAGCTAGAGTAGGAAAGACATTAAAATCATTAATTAATGTTCTTGATATATCTAATGTTGTAATTAACGGAAGAATCATTAACTTTGGCGAAGACTATCTTGAAGTATTAAGGAAAGAAACAGAGCGTAGCTTTAAAAAATCAAATATAATGTTCTCTGAACTAAAAGAAAAAGGATTAGTAATTGGTGGTGCATCCATCGGTGTGGATTACATCTTAAAGAAAGCCTTAGAGAAGTAGCGAGATGATTAAATCGCTACTTTTTATTAAATAGTATTTATATCTTATAAATAGATGTTATAATATAAATAGATTTTTAGGAAAGTTAAAAAATGAAACTCCCTAAACAGAAAGGACAAATTTATGCTTTTTAAAAAGAACAAATTTTTTGTTGCTTTAGCATGTTTTGCAATGTCCCTTGTGGCTTGTGGTGGTGGCGGAAATAATCCTAAACCAAAAGATCCAACAGTGGACTCTATTGCAGTTAAAGCAAACTCAGTTCCTACTGAATTCACAGTTGGAGATCAATTCTCTATCACTGGAGGTAAACTCATCGTTGGTTATAGTGATAACTCCACTGAAGAAGTTGATATGACGATGGATATGATTAAAAATCCACCTGCCATGACTGAAGCAGTAGAAAGCTACACTGTTAATGTTGAATATTTGGAAAAACAAACAAGCTACAACATTACCATTAATGCTCCTGTAGTGACTGTTACCGAAATCAGAATTAAAAATCCTGAAGTTTTGAAGACTTCATACTACACTGGTGAAGAATTCACAGTTGAAGGTGGTATCTTAACAGTTATTAAGAGTGATAGCACTCGTGAAGAGGTCAACATGACTCTTCAAATGATTAAGAACGCTCCCGATATGTCAGAGGTTCATGAAAACTATGTAGTACAAGTTGAATATGAAGGTTGCCAAACCACATATACAATTAATGTCTTACAAGCTGACACAAGAGCAGAAGTCTCCATCGGTATTAGCTATGCTTATAATAAGGGCGACTATATTGAAATCGAAGACTTTACAAAAGAATTAGTGTTTACCCAAGGCAAACAATATGAATTTACCTATGGTTGCCGTCCAAGCGAAGCAAAAGAATCTTTAGGTTATCAATATTGGACACGTGGTGAAGAACCAGCTAGACTGGATGAAAAACCAACTGCGATTGGTGAATATACCTACAAGGTAATTCTTCCAGAAGGTGATGAAGCTTATAAACCAGGTGAACAAAGTGTTAACTTTAAGATTATTGAACCGGTTATAAAAGAATTTGTCTTAGACAAAGATAATGTTAGTTTGGATAACGACACCCAAGAAATTGAAGGTATCACTATCAATTATAAAGGCGCTGAAGCTGCAGAAGACGCAGTTGCTAAATTAACTAGAGTCGCTGCTAGTAAACCAGCTGCTGATGATAACTATATTGAAATTGCCACCGCTGTTAGTATCACCGAAGGTATTACAGTTGAATTTAAAGGTATTAATAGATACGTTTATATTTACGGTTCATTCGATGGTGAGAACTTTACATTATTAGATACCTTAACCAGAGCGAAACAAACGTCTTATAGAGTTAGTAGACATTTCTATTTCCGATTAGTTTGTGCATCGGCTGGCGAAGAATCCATTGTTATTGTTGAAAAAGTATCATTCAAATATGAAGTTGGCGATGTTCCAGAAGAACTCGTCAAAAGAGCTGAACGATCTGACTTAATTAATGACATGACACCTAATGAAGATGGTGCATTCTACAGTGATAAGGAGAACTTATTTGATAGCAATCTTTCTACAAACGCAATTAAAATCAATAATATTCAAATTAGTTCCCGCATTCATCTTGGCTTTGAAGTTACTCATTTTCACACTAGATATGTTTTATTCTCATTTAAATTTAAACTCGATTCTGGTGTAACATTTGAAGGATATAATGATGAAGAAACCCAATTAGAGCCAAAAACTGATATGAGCTTCTATGCAGGTCTCCCTCGTCGCGATGGCAAAAGAGTAGGTGTTAACTACAAAATTAATAAATTCTCTGTTCAAGAAGACTGGGCTACTGCAGAGTTCTATCTTGGTGACTTATTGGGTGACGATATTGTCGATGTCACAGAAATCAATTTCTGGATTAATAGAAAATTAACTGGTGGTTTTGTCCATGTTGATGATTTCAGAGTCGAACAAGTAAATAGATTCCCAATTGAAAACACTATCGATCGCTTAGAATTAGTGGAAGGCAGTGTTACCAAGACTGAATTCCAAGCTGGCGAAGAATTTGTTTTCGGTGGACAAGTTAAAGCAATGTTTACCGATTATACTATCGAAACAATCGATGAAAGCGATGAAAGACTATCTGTTAAAGCTCCTGATATGACCACTAATGGTACAAAAGATGTTACAGTCACTTTCACATATTATGGAATAGCAAAATCAGTTACATATAAGATTACTATTACAGGTGGAGTTAATCCTAAAGACGAGGAAACTCTACCGATTGTTGCAGAGGAAAATGATTTAGCAAAAGTTTCCTGTAGACAACGCAATCAATCATCTATGGACTCTGCTGTTGTAAAGAATGAAACCGAAATGACTTATGGCAATTCTACCAATTCTTTAAAAGTTTCTAATCTTAAAGCCGCTGATGCAAGCTTCTTCTTAAAATTACCTACCCCTCTTGCTGAAAATGTTGCAAAAACAAAAGTAAAATTCTTTGCAAAGAATTTACCAGCAGGTGAAAAAGATAATGGTATTTACATTCAATTGCTCAAACAATTAGAAGAAAACGCAGAAGGTAAGGGAGCAAAGCCTAGCTCCACAACTGAAAAGAGTGCAAAAGCATATGCTAGTACAACAAAAACCCCAGCATTTACTGCAACAGATGCAGGTAATGGTTGGACGCTATTTGAATATGAATTTGATACCTCAATGATTACATCTGGAGTTGGTACAATTTGGTTTGCAATTCCAAGTGGATGTGTACAGAGCGATAACAGTGTTTACTATCTTGTTGACGGTCTTGAAATCACAAGTGTAGTAGCATAAGCTTGATTCAAATTATTATGGCCTACTTGCCTAGCGTAAGTAGGTCTTTTCCTATACTCTAAAAATAGTTTTTTAACTTTGTAAAAAAATGTTGTTTATTGAATAATTATATTATAAAATAAAAGTAAGAAAAGAGGCTAGTTGTCTATGGAGAAAAAGATTCAATTCGGCACTGGTGGATTTAGAGGTGTAATTGGTGATGATTTCAACAAAGAAAATATTCAACTTATCGCCCAAGCTTTAGCGGACATTATTATTGAAAACGATCAACAAACTCGACCAATCATTGTTGGTTACGATAACAGATTCATGTCTGATTTTGCTGCGAAGTGGTTTGTCGAAGTTCTTAACGGAAACGGCATTAGAACTTACTTATATACCCATGTTGTTCCTACCCCTGCTGTAATGTCTACCACCAAAGATATGCAAAACTATTATGGAGTAATGATGACAGCCTCTCATAATCCATATTATTTCAACGGCATTAAAGTCTTTACAAAAGACGGATATGACGCTGATGTGCACTTTACTACTCTACTTGAAAAGAAAGTGGCGGAAGTTAAAGAAGTTAAAACTTTAAATGAGCGTTTAGCCAGGAAAAAAGACTTGTTAGAGGATTATGATAACCTTGGCAGCTATTTATCCCATATTAAGTCATTTATCGACCCTAGCGTCACTAAAAACAACTTACAAGTGTTATACAACAATATGAATGGCGTTGGTGTTATTGGTCTTAAACCATTAAGCGAAAGATTACATATTCATCGATTCACCATTATTAATGAAGAACATGACGCTTTCTTTGGCTTTACTTTACCAAATCCAACCAAAGAAGCTTTAATAGGTGAATTCTCAGAAACAGTATTTAATCAAAATTATGATTTAGGTATGGCCACTGATAGTGATGGTGACCGTTTAGGTATCATCGACGAAAGAGGACAATATGTCTCCGCAAATGAAATTTTAGCGGCAATTTATCATTATCTTATTACTGTAAGAGGCTATAAAGGAGATATCGTTAAAAACTGTGCAACTTCTGTTTTAGTGGATTTAGTAGCAGAATCTCTTGGTTATAAATGTCATGAAGTCGATGTTGGCTTTAAAAATATCACCGCTGGCATGAAAGAATATGATGCCTTATTAGGCGGAGAAAGTAGCGGCGGTCTTACCATGAGAGGATATATCTATGGAAAAGATGCAACATTCTCTGGCGCTTTATTCTTAGAAATGGTTATTAAACTAAATAAGCCTGTCTCTAGAATCATTAGAGATCTTAAAAAGAGTGTTTATTATGATTATCACTTCTCTGAAGATTACATTGTCTTAGATGTAGACGCTCAAAAAGTCTTGGATTATATGAGAAATAATCTTCCAGAGTTGTCATTAAAATATGAAGATGTAAAGATCTTCGGAAGAAACATCAAATTCCTCTTTGAGGAAAGACAATGGTTACTTTTAAGATTATCTGGCACCGAGCCAGCCTTTAGAGTGTTCTCTGAGTTCGAAGACGAAGAACAAGGAAAAGTCCTTGTAAAAGAACTCAAGGACTACATTGAACAAGTACAAAATAAAATTGCAGAGTGTTAATTAAACACTTCAATTAAAATCTTGTTTGAATATTTACTTAAATCAATTTGATTGTTATCAATCTTATTAGAATTAACTAAGATATAACGACTTCCCTTGTGGAGGTCTTTATATTTTATGGTCACTTTTTTGCCTTTAACATTAACAGTTAAACTAGCTTCTTCACATGGGAAATAGTTGCTAGGATTGATGTTTAAATTATTATCTAATCCTGGATTAACTCCAAACATATCAAAGATAATAGCCTTCAATAATGTATTAGAACTACCTGTATACCAGTCAGACATTGATTCCCCGTCAATTCCTAATTCTATATTCTCTCCATACGAATTAGGCATTACGAATGGAGAAGTGGAGATTTTACTATGTGTAATTGGAATAAGCTTATAGATTTGATCAAATGCTTTCTTACCTTCGTTCATTTGGAATAACGCTCTTACGAAGAACATTCCAGCGTGAATATATGTCGCTGCGTTTTCCGCGGTTCCTTTAGGAAGATTAACAATTCTTCCAACTTTATAGGCATCAGCTTTATCAAAATATTGGTCAAAAGTTTTTAGACCATATTTGCTATCTAAAGCATTGTATGCTTCTATAATTGAGGATTTATATTCAGGATGTTTTTCAAACAAACCGGAAATTACAAAGAATGAATTAGAAGTGGAGCTATGTCTATCTTTGTGGTCAACGTCATTTTTACTGCCAACATAGAAGGAACGATCTTCTCCCCAACCGTGAACGATTCGATTATCTTCAATTCCATGTTTAAGGATTCCTTCTTCTAGTTTAGAAGCGATGTCTAAGTATTCCTTTTTATCTTCTTTTTTGAATGTTTTAGTTATTTCAAACATTTCGAATAAGTTTTTATATAAGTGGCAGCTAGCCATGATAGAGACACCATTACCAAATTGCTGATCTTCTCTAGAAGTGGCACCAAGCCCATCAACAGCGTCATTCCAATCACCATAATTGGCTTTTAAACAATTGGTGTCGCTATCAATATTAGAAATAAGGAAGTTAATAATTCTTACTAAATGCTCAAATACAGTTTCTTGAATAACAAGTTTAACCCCGCCTTTTCTACCTTCTAATTTGCAGTATGAACATTTTTCTTTTAATAGTGAATAGTCATTAGTGAACGCTAAATATTTGTAAATAGTAGAAATAATCCATTGCCCTTGATCAATAAATTCACGATTATCAAATAAAGGATTACTTCCTTCTGTTTCTTTTGAATATTGTCTTGGAGCTCTTCCTGATATATCAATATAAGATAGGGTTTCTAAGATTTTTTCTCTTGCTTGATCTTTATCCCACAAAAGTGATGCTTCAAGCATCTGATAAACATCTCTAATTCCCAGCAACATTAAAGAAGAATTTTTGGTCTTGGAACTATAGGTAACTTGTTCCATAACGCTCTTAATAAAAGCATTAAATAACTGAGCATTTAATGGATATTCTTGTTTAAATGCGCCAAATTCAATTTTTAAATTATCGGTGTGTTTATTTTCTTTTGGAAACACATTATCTTCTAGAGAAAATGGTTTAGATTTAAGCTCATTGAATTTAACCTTATCAAACGCAATATCAATCTTATAATTACTCAATAATTCTTCATCTTTATTTAATGTTTTTTTGACTAGATCACCATATACCGCCATATCAACAAAAGAAGCGGTTTCTAACTTTTGAATGAATCTTCCTTCTTTTAAAGATGTGGATAAGGAAATAGAACGATTCTTATCTCCTACATAATCCATTCTTCTAGAAGCAACTTCTTTTTCGCTTCCATTATTTGCGTTCTTTAAAACTAAATAGTTATATAGATGGATTTCGCGCGAAATATCCTCTACCGAAGTAAAACTAGCTCCATCTTTTTCTTGTTTAACAGTTCTAAACCATTTGGTTTCTTCGTCTTCTGACCCACTATGTGTGAGAAGTGGATTAAAGTAGAAAGAGACAAATGCGTCTGTTGGTTTACGATTTTTATTTATAACAGTGGTGTTAATTAAAATGCTCTTTTTATTTGATATCGAAATCTTAACTGCAAAATATAAGCCTTTTATATAGCGGATATAGTAGCAATATGATTTAGTGAAAATAGTGTACGTTTCACTTTGCATGCCAAATTCTGTATCCGCGTTGCCGCTAATAGAAAAATAATCATATTTATCTTTGCTATTTTTAATTCCTGCATAGAAATTGATATATGGTTCTTTTCCTTCAATGGTTAAAGGAGAAATAAAGAAGTTAGATTGATTGATCACAATATTTCCAGATGCATATGCCCATAAAGTTAAGCCATCAACTGAATACGGATAACGGGAATCACCATAAGGATTTCTTAACGCTAAAATCTTATTATCTTTTAGATAAAAACAATTAGAAACAAGGGAGCTATTTGGATTTCTTTCTTTAACAGCTTTTTTGGCTTCTTTAAATAATTTGATGATTTCGTTTTGCATATTTTTTTAATTTTGTGAAAAAACTTTCTAACCTTATTATATTATATTGTCAAAAAAATTAAACACTTTATTTGCTTAATTAGATGAATTATTTAATTTTGTAAAAAAATGATTAATCTTACGTAAATAGAGTATAATATAGGCGAGGTAAGTACTATGAAACTCAATAAAGGCTTTATCTATTATCCAAAATCAAGAAAAGAAGGAGCGGTTAAATGGCTCTGTATTTGCGCTCATCAAGATGACTGCGAAATAATGGCGATTGATGGCATCCTTAAAGGCTATTATTCAAAAAAATATTCCTTTGCATTAGTAGAAACCACTGATGGTGGCGGTTCGGCAAGAACTGGTGAATTTGCTAACTATTCTGATGAAGACATGAAAATAGTAAGAATCAAAGAGCAACAGGAAGCTAGTGAAATTGGAAGATACAACTCACTTTACATGCTTAACTATTCTTCTAAAGAAGTAAAAGATAGAAAAAATGAATCTATAGTAAATGACTATATTCAAATCATTAAAGAATTAAAACCACAAGTGATTTACACTCATTCAATTTTGGACAAACATCCTACTCATATTGGAGTGGTTCTTAAAGTTATTGAAGCATTAAGATTGTTAGACAAAGAATATAGACCGAAATTATTCTTAGGCTGTGAAGTCTGGAGAGGACTGGATTGGATTAGCGACGAAAGAAAAATCGGTTTTGATGTTTCTAGAAATGAAAAATTACAAAAGAGAATATTAAATGTCTTCAAGAGCCAAATTGCCGGAGGCAAGGAATACACAAAAGCCAGTATTGGCAGAAGATATGCGAACGCTACATATTATCAATCTCATTCTGTTGATACCTATAAAATGGTGGGATATGGAATTGACTTAATGCCACTAATTAAAAATCAACAAATGTCCATTAGAGGCTATGCTCTATCATTCGTTGATGATTTAAGAAATGAAATCTCAGAAGTAATCGGAAACGAATAGAAAATTATAGCAATAAAAAAGCCTAAGCGTAGCTTAGGTTTTTTTGATGCTTGATTATTTAACTTCTTTAGCTTTTTGACGATTGTTAAGAATGAAGCTGAGGACTACCCAGAGGAAGATGCCTCCTCCAAAGGTCCATAATGAGATCCATCCATCAAATTCTCTAACTTCATCAAAGCTAATGAATGGTTCACCGCCAGCAGCACTCATAATGCAGTCACCGAACCACATAAGGGCAGCGGCGCCAAAGATGATGGCTAAGATATCTAAGTGAAGTGCCTTACGATCTCTAAAGAAGAACCATAAGACTGCTGCGAGAATTGCTAAGCCTAATGCGATAAGGAAGTACATTATTTGGCCTCCTCAAGCTTTTTGGCTTCAACCTTTTTATGTTTACGATATTTGATAAAGTCAACTAATAAGACTCCAACAGCCCATGCTGCGACTAATAAGCCAAGCATAAGTACGCCTGTGGTCCCCATTTCATGAAGCATTTCTGTGGCGTCAGCGGGACTTGACATTGCAGTAAGGAATGGTGGGAAAGGAACAACTTCCCCATGAATCATATGTTCACCTGCTAAAATAAAGGAGCCAGTGAATAACACTAATTCTAAATAAGCAAGTTTTTTACTCCATTTAACTTCGGAACCAAACTTATATTCTTTTGGTTCTTCTGAAACTTTTAATGAGTTTTTCTTTTCATGATGTTTAACGATATATTTTGCAGCAGCAACACCAACACCAGCTGCAGCGGATACTAAGAAACAGGCCATAGTAAATCTCCTTTAACAAATATATTTTATAATATAAATTATCTTTTTCAATCAATATATCAGAGCGCACTTATCAAATGTCGACTGAGCAGTTGATTTCAAATAGATAGATATTAACATTGTAAAAAGAATATTTCTTTTTTCTGCGATAATGTATTAATATTTTTATTGATGGTATCTATGGAAAAAGATAAACCTGTAGAAAACATTCATTCTAAAAAGAAGAAATTAACTAGAATTATCACCATTGCTTTAGTGATTCTTGTTAACTTAGGCATTGTTGCTTTTATTGTGGTTAGAGAACTAACTAGCAACAAAGGTGGTACATCCAGATTAGATGTTACAAATCTTAATCTTTGGTTCCTCTTTTTTGGTATAGCTTTATTTGGAGTTGCTTTATTTGCTGAGTTTATGAAATACCGCAGAATGATTCTTTCTAGCTGTGGCAGATTAGATAAACGTGGTGCTTTCCAAGTTGCTGTATATGGTAAATATGCAGATAATATCACCCCTTTAGGCGCTGGTGGTCAGCCGTTCCAAATACATTTCCTACATAAAAGAGGATATCCAGGCGGAGCTTCAACTAGCGTTACTTTAAACGGATTTTTATCTCAACAAATCTCATTTATTATCATCTCTGTGGTGGTTTTAATTGTTGCTCCTTTTACCACGACGATTCCTGAAGAAGTTTTAGCGCTTAAAATCATGGCCTATATCGGCTTAGCGTTTTACTCATTCTTCCCATTATTAATTATCTTTTTTGCTATATTTCCAAAACCAGTTAACGCGATGCTTCTTGGCATATTAAAGCTTGGTTATAAGATGCACATAGTTAAAAACTATGAAGCCGCTCACGCTAGAGCAGTTAATGGCATGAACGAATACGTGGTTTTAATTAAACAAGCAATTAAAAAGCCAACTTATATGATTCCGACCATGTTTTGGTCTTTTGTCTATCAATTCGCTATTTTAACTATTCCATATTTTGCCATTATGGCTTTTGGCGGATCTGTTGATTGGTGGACCACATTCGTTATTACTGTAAATATTTATCTAGCAATTACAATTATTCCTACTCCTGGCAATGCTGGAGTAGCAGAAACATCCTTCTTCTTAGTTTTCTCTACTCTTCCTGCTGGTGCTTTATTCTGGGCCATGATTTATTGGCGCGCTCTTGTTTATTATTCATGGATAATTATTGGCTTAATCGTTGTGCTTAAAACCACAGTGAGAAATAGTTACATGCATAAAAAAGAAGTGCCTAATGATAGACCTTTAAACATCTGTTTAGTGTGTGACACTTATTTCCCAATTATTGATGGAGTGGTACGCACTGTAGATCAATACGCTCGAGAAATGACAAAGTTGGGGCATAAAGTGGTTGTGGTGGTTCCTGATTTAGAAGGAAACGATGATTCTAAGCTTCCTTACGAAGTGTATCGTATGCCTCTATTGAAACTAAGAAGTATTCCTTTTGATACAGTTAAGCCTTTTATGAATAGAAAAGCTGCAAAGTATTTTAAGGAATGTAAGTTTGATGTTATTCACTGTCATTCACCAATGTTTTTAGGAATGATGATGTCTAGATTTGGAAGAAAACATAAGATTCCAGTATTTACCACATTTCACTCCAAATATTATGATGACACGATTAATGTTACTCATAGCAAATTATTAGCTACTTTAATGGTGAAAATAATTCTTTATTTCTACCATCGTGTCGATAATGTATGGGCATGTAGTGCTTCTACCGGAGAAACGCTTAGGTCTTATGGTTATAACGGCCATATCGGTGTTATGGAAAATGGTGTGGAAGATCTACCAAAAGGTAACATTGAAGAATATAAAAAAGAAGCGGTTGAGCATTATAATATTCCAACTGATAAACACTTGTTCTTGTTTGTTGGCCAACAAATATGGCATAAAAATCTAAAACTTGTTTTAGATACCACTAAAAAGATAAACGAAGAAGATGATAAATACCATGCAGTAATTGTTGGCACTGGTTATGATGAAGAGGCGATTAAAAAGTATGCTTCTGAAATAGGTATAAGCGACAAAGTGACATTTGTGGGCAAGATCAGAAGTCGTAAAACCTTATTTGGTTTATATAAAGCTTCAGACATTTTCTTCTTCCCATCTTTATATGATAACGCGCCACTTGTAGTTAGAGAGGCTGCATTAGCAGAATTACCTTCTTTATTAGTTAAAGGTAGCAACGCTGCTGAAATTGTTATCGACGGGGAAAACGGCTATTTAGCGGACAATGATGTTGATTCAATGTGCGCCAGAATTAAAGCAGCCTATGAAGCCAAAAACATGAAAGAAGTGGGTAAAAAGGCTGCGGAGACCATCCCAATTCCTTGGAGTGTAATCGCTAAACAAGTCATAGAAAGATATGTTTTAGAAACAAAACATATTAAAAAAGTGTAAAATTAAAAAGGCTAATTAATAAATGAAATCATTAGAAGTGATATTCTTCGACACTAATAAGATTGATTTAAATCATCTTTTAGGTTCGACATTTCTAAGTGATGCTAATTTAGAGGAATTATCTAGATTTAAAATGGACGAGACCAAAAAGGAAAAGGCCTGTTCATTTATTTTAAAGAATAAATATGTAAGAGATTATCACGTTAACAAGTTTGATAAACCTGTTAGTGATGTCTGCTATTTTAATGTCAGTCATTCAAAAGGCTTAGTGGTTTTTATTAAGGATGAAGTTCCTGTTGGAATTGATATTGAAAAAGTTAGACCAGTTAGTAATGACTTAATTGACTATATCTCCTCTATAGAGGAAAATAAATATATTAAGAGCGAGTCGAACTTCTATGAAGTTTGGACCAATAAAGAATCTTTGAGTAAGTGCATTGGAACAGGTATTAAAGACAAGATTAAAGAAATACCTGCTTTACCAATTAATGGAAAAAAAGAATATAAAAATAGAGTATTTTATTGTTTTACAATAAATTATAGTGACGCAATTATATCTATCACAAGAGAAAGCGATGAACCATTTGTAGTAAAAATCGTGGAGGAAAAGTTATGAACAAGTATTATCCATTATCTAGTAGTGAGCAAGGACTATACATCTCTTCTTTAAATTCTGGAGATGCCTATAATCTTGCTAACGTTGTTAATCTTGGTAAAGATGTAACTCTCGAGCAAGTTAATAAAGCACTTAATGCGATATTTGAAGCTCACCCATATCTTTTCACGGTCCTTTCTATTGATGAAGACGGCAATATCCTAAAGCACATTGAAAAAGAAGAATTCAAACTTAAACTCAAAGAAGTTAAAGAAGTTAAGATTGATTCTAAACCATATGAATTACTCAATAAGCATTTATATCGCTTTGAACTTTACAAAGTAAAAGATGAATATGTTTTCTATTTTGATTTCCATCACATCATTATGGATGGTAGCTCTATTGCTATCTTTATTAGTGATTTCTTCTTAGCGCTCGAAGGTAAAGAATTAACTAAAGAAGCTAGTGACGCTAACGAATTTTCTAATAAAGAAAAAGCAGATTTAAAATCGAAAAAATATCAAGAAGCAAAAGATTATTTTGAAAAATTAGTGGGAGGAGTGGAAACTGACTCTACCCCAGTAGAAGATAAAGCAGATCAAGACGTTAGTTATGGCAACATTCGTGTTCCATTAAAAGTCACTAACGATGAAGTAAAGAAAATAACTAAGAGAGTTGGTGTTAAAACCTCTACCTTCTTCCTTAGTGCTTTCTCTTATTTATTAAGCAAAATTAACATGGAAAATGAATCTCTTTTCCTTACTGTGCATAACGGAAGAGATGAATCAGTTAAACATAGTTTTGGCTCTTATGTTAAAACTTATCCTATATATTTGAATTTTACAGACGAAGATAAAATTAGCGATTATTTGTTAAAAACAAATGAACAAGTGATCGAAAGTGTAAATCACGATATTTATCCTTTCTCAGACATGAATAAAGATTTAGGTACCAGCGCTGATGTCTTATTCGCTTATCAAGGTGACTATTTCTATTCTGGAACCTACAAAGGAAAATTTGTTGAAGTTACTCCTTTGCTTAGAAAAGACGGTAAAGAAAAGCTAAGTATCGAATTACATCGTATTCAAAACAATTTCATGATTTGGGTGGAGTATCGTAGTGATTTATATCTTGAATCCACAATTAAGCATTTGATTAAAGAATATGATGTCATTCTTTCCGAATTCTTGAAGAAAGAAAAACTAATCGATATTGACTTACTCGATAAAGAAGAAACTAGACTATTAGATTCATTTAATGAAACTAACTTCCCATATATTGAAGAAGGAAAGACTATTTTAGATGACTTCTTAGAAGTGGTAAAAAAGTATCCTGATGAAATAGCGGTGGTCTATAAAGATAAAAAGTACACCTATAAACAAGTTGATGAGATAAGTACTAGAATCGCTAACGAACTTATTAAGCTAGGAGCAAAAAGAGAAAAGGTGGTTTCTGTTTTAGCTAAGAAATCTGAATATATTGTTTTAGCTAGTTTAGGTGTTATTAAATCTGGAGCAGCTTATCAACCATTAGATCCATCATATCCAAAAGATAGATTGACCTTCATGGTAAAAGATTCCAGCGCCATCATCTTAATTAGAGACAAGGAATTAGATGATTTAGTGGATGATTTTAAAGGACATGTCTTATTTACCGAAGACTTGTTATCTTTAAAAGATAATAGTGAAATCAAAACCCGTCCAGAACCAAAAGATTTGTTTATCATGCTTTATACGTCTGGCTCAACCGGTGTTCCTAAAGGCGTCATGCTTGAACACGGTAACATCTTTGCCTTCTGTAGATACTATCGAGATAAATTCAAATTTGGTGCTGGTTGTAGAAATGCTGCCTATGCTTCATATGGCTTTGATGCAGATATGATGGATTTATATCCAACTCTCACTAGTGGAGCAACTGTATATATCATTCCTGATGAAATGAGACTCAATCTTGTTGAACTTGGTCAATACTATAACGACAATAAGATTACCCATGCATTTATGACTACCCAAGTTGGTCGTCAATTCGCCAGTGAAATTGAAGTAAAATCACTTAAATATTTTATGGTTGGTGGAGAAAAGCTTGTCCCTATGGATTCACCAAAAGGCTATGACTTCTATAATTTATACGGCCCTACCGAAGGTACAGTCTTCTGCACCGCCCAAATCGTTGATAAATATTATCACCGTATTCCAATTGGTAAGTGCTTATCAGACTATAAAGTCTATGTATTAGACAAAAACAAAAAGAGACTTCCAACTCTTATGAGTGGAGAACTCTATATTTCTGGTCCACAAGTGGCAAGAGGTTACTTAAATAGAGAAAAAGAAAATAAAGAAGCCTTCCTTACCAACTGGTTTACAAAAGAAGAAAAATTTACAAGATTATATAAAACTGGTGACATTGTGCGTTTATTAGAAGATGGCACGATTGATTTTATTGGTAGAAAAGACGGACAAGTGAAGATCCGCGGCTTTAGAGTGGAACTTTCTGAAGTAGAAAAAGTGATTCGTGACTATCCAGGAATCAAAGACGCGACTGTTAAAGATTTCACTGACCCAAGCGGCGTGAAATATATTGTTGCTTATGTTGTTAGCGACTCTAAAGTCGATGTCGAAAAACTCAACGCTTTCATTTTAGAAAGAAAGCCACCATATATGGTTCCGGCTTACACCATGCAGATTGATAAGATTCCACTCAATCAAAATCAAAAGGTTAATAAAAGAGCGCTTCCTGTTCCAGAACTTAAAGTGGAAGAGAAGGTGGCTCCAAGAAATCAAGATGAGCAAGATATCTTCGATATCTTAAAAGGTATATTAGGGCACGACCAATTCGGTGTCACTAATGACATGTTTGAGGTTGGTTTAACTTCTGTTTCTTCAATTAGATTTACTATTCTTTTGTCTAAAAAATACAATAAATCCGTTGATAATGGAGACTTAAAAGAACATCCAACCATCGCCTCTTTAGCAGATTTCCTTGCTTCTAAAGAAGAAGATAAGACTTATGAAGTGCTAGATGAATATCCATTAACCAAGACTCAAGAAGGCATCTTTGTTGAATGCGTATCTAAAGCTAATTCCACAAACTATAACATTCCATACTTATTCAAATTAGATAAGAAAATGGATTTAGAGAAGTTAAATAGTGCTGTAGTGAAGGCAATTGATAATCATCCATATCTCAAATCAATTTTACATATGAATGATGATGGCGATATTCTTGCTAGACGTAATAATGAGCCTGCTAAAGTGGAAATGATAGAAAAAGAAATCGATATCAAGTCTTTAGTAAGACCTTTTGCGATTTTAGATTCAACTCTTTATCGAGTAGAAATCTATAAAGGCAAGGATAACTATCTCTTCTTGGATTTCCATCATATCCTTTGTGATGGCTCTTCTGAAGCGATTATCTTAAATGACATCAATAAAGCATACTTAGGAGAAGAATTAACTCCTGAAACTTATAGTGGCTACGAAGTAGCACTCAAAGAGAAAGATGATTTAGCAAGCGATAAACTAAGCAAAGCAAAAGAGTTCTATCAAAACGTGCTTAAAGATGTAGATGGAGAATACACTTTAAAGAAAGATTTGAAAGTTAAAGACGAATCTAAACTTAAATCCATCGACTATGAATTGAAATTAGATAATAAGTTAGTAAGTGATTATGTTTCAAATAATAAACTTACAAATAACGCTTTATTTAACTTTGCGTTTGCGTTTACTTTATCTAAGTTTATCTACAAGAGTGATAGCCTTTATGAAACTATCTATAACGGCAGAAAATCATCCAAAGTGATGAACACTGTTTCAATGTTAGTAAAGACTTTACCAATCTATATCAAATATGCAGAAGAAGATTTAGTTCTTAACAAAGTTAAAGAGATGCAAGAGTTGCTCTCTAGCTCTGAAGAATATGACTTGTATTCTTTCGGAGACATCGCTAACGACTATAACTTAAAAGCCAATATCATCTTTGCTTATCAAGGTGACAACTTTAACTTTGATGAGATTGGTGGATATCCTGTCACTCCGATCCTTATGGAAAGTGAGACTCCTAAGAGTGATTTTGGTTTAGATATCTTCTTAGAAAACGGTGTCTATAGAGCCCATTATGAATGGGATGAAGCTATTTATAATGATGAGACAATCGCTTCATTCAATCGTTTGTTTGAACTTGTCTTAAATGAACTTTTAAGCAAACAAAATATCAAAGATATTAATTGCTTGCCAAGGACTGATGAAGATTTATATGTGAAATTTAACAACACTAAAGTTGAAATTCCAAACGTTACAGTTAATCAACTTTTAGAAGCTCATGCAGAGTCTAAAGCAAATAAAGTAGCGGTCATCGCTAAAAACGGCAAACTTACTTATAAAGAGTTAAATGAATCCGCAAACAAGGTGGCTCATAAACTCCTTGATAGTGGAGTAAAACTCGCTGAATGTGTGGTCATGCTTATGCCTAGAATAAAAGAAGCATATGTAGTTAGACAAGGTATTGTAAAATCTGGAGCAGCTTTTGTTCCTGTTGATCCTAAATATCCTGATGACCGTGTGAGCTATATTATCACTGATTCTGGCAGCAAATATTTGATTTCCACTAAAGAAATCATTGCTCAAAAAGCGGATTTGATTAAATCAACTAAAGTTAAAGCATTTGCGATTGAAGATATTTTAGAATCTAACAAAGTGAATAATCCTAATGTGAAGATTCCTCAATCATCCATGGCCTATGTGATTTATACTTCTGGCTCTACCGGAAGACCAAAAGGCGTGATGATTGCCCATAGAAACTTACTTAACTATGTGGTTGATGACACTAATTTAGCGACCTCAGCTTATCGTGATATTGGAGTTGATTGCGTTAGCTGTTCATTTGCGTCATTATCATTTGATGCTTCTTTACAAGAAGAGTTTGTTCCTTTAACACATGGTTACACCGCAGTGATTGCTAGCGAAGAAGAGATTGAAAATCCATTACTTCTAGCTAAGACCTTAAAAGAAAACAATGTTAAATACATGTTCATGACTCCATCATTTGTATCTAACTTGTTAGATATTGATGTCTTCGTGGACGCTCTTAAGGGATTTAAATATTTAGACATGGGTGCTGAAGCAGTACCAATGGAACTTTGTAATCGCTTAAGAAGTTTAGGCGTAAACGCTAATATCTTAAATGGCTATGGTCCAACTGAAACAACAATTACTGCTACCTATTGTTTAGTAAAAGATAAATACATGACTATCGGTACTCCAGTAGCAAACACCAAAGCATACATCCTCGATAAAGCAGGACACATCTTACCAATTAATACGATTGGTGATTTAACTCTTGCTGGTGAATCCGTTGGTTTAGGCTATCTTGGTATGCCAGATAAAACTAAAGAAGCCTTTATTGAAGTAAAAGGTGAAAAAGCATATCGCAGTGGTGATATGGCAAGAATTAACTCTGAAGGCAAGATTGAATTCTTTGGTCGACTTGATAACCAAGTAAAACTTAGAGGTTTAAGAGTTGAACTCGATGAAATTGAAAGAGTCTTAAATTCTTATCCAAGTGTCACAAGAAGTATTATCTTAGTGAAGACAAACGCGACGGAGGGCGACTATTTAGCTGCTTACTTTACCGCTAGCACTAATGTTGACAAGGATGATTTATTAGCACATATGGCAAAATATCTCACCCCATACATGGTGCCAAAAGTGGTGATGCAATTAGATAAGTTCCCACTTACACCAAACGGTAAGATTGATAAAAAATCACTTCCTGAAATCGAAGTGAAAGTGGAACAAAAAGAAATCAAAGCCGCTTCTAACGAACTAGAAGAAAAACTCCTTGGCTTATTTAAGAAAGCTCTTGGAAAAGAAAACGTCGGAGTGGATGACGACTTCTTTGAATTAGGCGGAACATCCTTAAGTGTTTCTAAAGTGGCAATGTTAGCACTTAACATGGGCTTACCTATCGCTTATGGCGATGTCTTTGAATATTCCACTGTTTTAGAATTAGAAGCTCATATTAATTCATTGAATAAAGATAATTCACCGGTTGTTGAAGAAAAGAAACAACAAGCAGAAATTACTAGCCTTGCTCATAACGTAGTGGAAGAAGTTAATGATGTAAAAATTGACTTTGAAACTAAGAGAGTGCTTTTAACTGGTTCTACTGGATTCTTAGGAATTCACATTCTTAAAGAATTATTAGACCAAAAAGTTGAAGTGATTGCTCTTATTAGAGGTGGCAAACTTGATCCAAAACAAAGATTATTAGGCTTATTAACTTATTACTTTGATTCACCTCTTATCGATGAAGTGGATAAATATGTCACCATCGTGGACGGTGATGTCACTGATGAGACACTATATGACAAGTTAAAAGATCATGATTTCAATTTAATCATTAACTCGGCAGCGATTGTTAAGCATTTCGCTAACGACGACATTATTGAAACAGTTAATGTTGGTGGCTTGAAGAATTTAATTGAAATCGCCAAGAAGAAATCGTCTCGATTAATTCAAATCTCGACCCTGTCTGTTGCTGGAGAAAACATTGATAATAGGTTCCCTGCATCCTTTAGGATGAAAGAAGATATGTTAGACTTTGGTCAAGATGTATCTAATAAGTATGTCCATTCTAAATTTGATGCTGAAAAAGCATTATTAGAAGCGGTAAAGAATGATGGATTGGACGGCAAAGTCATCCGTGTTGGCAACTTGATGAGTAGACAAAGCGATGGAGAATTCCAAGCCAACTCCATCACCAATGGCTTTATGCGTGACTTAAAAGGCTATGTTACTTTACATAAATTCCCAGTGAATTCAATGGATGTGGAGGTTGATTTCTCACCAATCGATGAAGTTGCAAAAACCATACTTTTACTTGCAAAAACTCCACGCAAGTTCACTGTTTTCCATTCTGCTAACTCTCACATGGTGCAGATGGGAGATATCGTTTATGTGTTAAATGAACTCGGATTTGATATTGAAGTAGTAAGCGATGACGACTTCCTTAAATCAATGAAAGAAATGATGATGGATGACTCTAAGAGCATGCTTGTATCTTCACTTATTTCTTATTCATCTAGTGATATGCATACTCACTCATTTATTCTTTCTGATAATGAGTTCTCTAATAAGAGTCTGTATCATTTAGGATACAAATGGCCAATTACTGACTATAATTATCTAAAGAACGCAATTGATTCCCTTGCAACACTCGACTTCTTTAACAGGACTGATGTATGACATTAGAGAGAAATTCTAAGTTGATTAATAAAAAGTTCATTCAATATTTGATTCCTTCAATTTTGATGATTTTTGCTATGCAATTTGGTTCTCTTATTGATGGTATTTTAGTTGGAAACATGATTGGTAATGACGCTCTTAGTGCGACAGCCTTGGTTGTGCCAATACTCTATGTTATTCAATTACCAGGATTTGCTTTAGGCATTGGTGGATCAATTGTGATAGCTAATTTTCTAGGAAAAAGAGATTTAGTAAGCGCTAAAAAAGCATTTTCTATTTCTTTAATTATCGGAACAGGCATCTCACTATTATTTACAATAATCGCTTTTCCAGTATCAAAACCTTTAGCAAGCTTATTCTCAATTGATTTGCTTGATTATTCGTATCAATACATTCTTGGCTATTTATTGACCGATCCATTTATTGCTTTAGCATTAATGCTTGGTTCATTTATGGCTGTCGATAATAATCCTAGATTATCTTCAGCGCTATTTATAGTTTCTAATATCGCAAAAGTCGGGCTAGAAGTATTATTCATTTACACCTTTAAATCTTGGGCAACTTTTGGTGCTGCTATTAGTACTGGGGTTGGTTATTTAGTTGGCTTATTAACTGTCATTCTTTATGTTAGAAGTAGTAAACGAAATTTAACCTTTTCATTTAATATAAAAGGTAGTGGTTTTAAAGGGATCGTTAGATCTAGCAGCACAACAGCATTAAACATGGCGCTTACCGCTATTCAAAGCATTATCGTTAATATTTTTATTGGTCGATTAATTACCGAACCTATAGAGTTAATTACCTTTGGTCTTGTTGCCAATATGGTGTTCCTATTTGATTTAGCGTGTGGAGGAATTATAAATATTATTCCAACGATTTGCGGTATATTTTACGGCGAAAAAGACTTTTATTCTTTAAAAAAGCTTACAAGAAAAATCTTCTTTATTAATGTTGGAGTAACCGCAGTTTTGACTGCTATTATTGCTGTATTCCCAAATTTCTACTCTTTGATTTTTGGCTATCCAAATCCAACTAATCCAGATTATACTTTTAGAATTCTTAGACTATATTTGATTTCGTTTATTCCTTATGAAATAAGCAAATTCTCCATGGAATATTATCCTTCAATCGAAAAGAATTTGCCTTCTTTGGTCACTGTGTTATTACGTGAGTTAATTATTGTTTTACCTGTGACATTAGGATTATTATTCACTATGGGACTTGAAGGATATGTATTAGCCTGTGCTATTACAGAAATTACCACAGTCATTATTACTTATGCGTTTATTTTGATTTATGAAAAGGTGAAGAAAAAGAATTGTCATGGCATTTTCATGTTTGAAAAAGAAGACTATAAAACTTTTGATGTTTCTATAACTAATGAATTAGATAATGCTTCAATCATTTCAGAACAATTATCAAAGTTTGCTTTAGAAAATGGTGTTCCTAACCGTGAAAGTCAGATTGTGGGTCTTGCTTGTGAAGAGATGGTGGACAACATTGTCGAATTTGGTTATAAGAAAGAAAAACGTAATTATATCGATGTTTCTCTTAAAATCAATAATGATTTGTTATTATTAAGGGTAAGAGATGACGGAGTGCCTTTTGATCCTACTAAATCTCAAAAGGAAGAAAATGAAGAATACTCAACTAACGGCATTGAGTTAATTAGTAAAATGGTTACTAAGATGTCATATATGCGTGTTTTGAGTTTAAATAATACAGTTTTTGAAATCAGTTTAGGAGGAAATAATTGATGGAAATTAGTATTAAACATGATGGAGCGTTAATTTTTGCGCTCAGCGGAAGATTAGACACAATTACTTCTCAACAACTTCTTCAAGCATTTGCTAAAGAAAAAGTGGAAGAAGAACTTTTAATTGTCGACATGAAAGATCTTGAATACATCTCTTCTGCCGGCTTAAGAGCTCTTTTAGCAATGAAAAAAGAGTTAGCGAGCAAAAACAAAGAACTCGAAGTTCATAATTTGAACGATATTTGTAAAGAAGTATTTAGAGTGACAGGAATGGGGAACATTCTTACTGTCAAATAATTAAATTTATGAAACGTCGTTTCCCAATTTTATTAAAGGTAATTCTGTTAGGCATCGGTGTGTCTATTTTAACTTCGGGCACCGCTGTCACAGTTTCGTATTTCAACCAAGTAAATAGAGGGGAACAAAATTTAATTGATTCTATTGATAATACTTTGGAAGCTGCCAATGATGTATTTTCGGACTTGGATGGACAAAATACATTGCTTTATGTCGAATATTTAAACGACATTAGAAATTATGTTCAAAACATTTTTATTAATGATACTGATAAAAAGACAATTGATGATTTTAATACATTTGATGAATTTGCCGCCTATTACCAAACAAAATATCGTTGGATATATCCTCACGATCCAAGATTTGGATTATTAGAACCTGGTGAAGCTGAATTCAAATTAGCGTATTATACAATTCTTAATTTATTAGATAATTTCCAAATTTCATCTGGTTCTGTATCTGCGTTTTTATCTTATGAGGACGTAGATAAAACCTTAGTCTTTTTAGCAGATTCCCGCATGGATAATAGCGATCGAAAAGCAAATGATTATTTCCATGTTCCTGGATATTATTACCATATAAAGAGTTCGGATTATTTTGTGGATTCATCTCATAATAAGCATATGGGCTGCAGGCTAGATGGATATTTAACTAGATTCATTGAAATTCGTGAACCAGCATCCACTCCTGATGAACCACAAAGATTGATCGCTAATTTATACATTCAATACGATTTATCAAAAGTTCATAAACAGTCACTTGATGTTCTTTATAAAGAGTTATTGATTATCGGTTTATCGGCATTGGCCCTTATTGCTATTTATACCGCGTTTTCATATTTGCTATTTGTGAAAAATATTAATAAGCTTTCAAAATCATCTAGTGAAATTAGACAAAGATTAGTTGATAAAAACATGAATGAAATCGTGGATATCCCTATTAAATCTAACGATGAGATGAGTGTATTAAAAGATTCATTGATTGAGATGGAAAAAGCAATTATCAACTATGTTGATATTATTCATAAAGAAGCCCAAGAAAAAGAAAGAAATAATGCTGAACTTATGGTGGCAAGTAAGATTCAGTTAGATTCTCTACCTCCAGAGAAACTAGAAGATAAAAACGCCTCCTTAAGAGCGTTTATTAAAACCGCTAAAGAAGTGGGTGGCGATTTCTATGATTACTTCTATCTTGATGACCACCGTTTAGCTGTGCTCATTTCTGATGTTTCCGGTAAAGGCATTCCTGCCTCATTATTCATGATGAAAGGCAAGGAACTTATTAAATCCGCAGTGCAATCATATAAGTCGCTAGTGGAAGCCGTTAACGGAGTCAATAATATGCTTGTTAAGAATAATGAAGAATTATTATTCATTACCTCCTTTGTTGCAATTATTGACTTTGAAAAAGGTGAAATTAAATATGTTAATGCTGGACATGAAAAACCTTATATTGTCTCTAAAGACAAGGTGATAAAATTGGATGGCGAATCTAACATAATGTTAGGAGTTGAAGCCAACTATCAATTCAAACAAGAGTCACATAAATTTAATGAAGGTGATTATCTCTTCTTATTTACGGACGGCTTAAATGAATCCATTAATGATAGTGAAGAAGAATTTGGCTATCAAAGAATTGAAGAATCACTAAAAGACACTGGTGATAGCCATTTAGATGATGTGATTAATAAATTAATCAATAATCTTGATTCATTTACTGGTTGTAGAGAACAGTTCGATGATATTACTATGCTTGCAGTCAAATGCAAAAAGAACGAATTGCATTTACGCTATGAGCAAAAAGATTACTCTATCATTAGTGATGCAACCGATAAGTTTAATGAATACTTCTCCTTTATTGCCGACGATAAAAAAGCCTCTATCGGCATTATTATCGATGAAATAGTTAATAACTATGTATCTTATGAAGAAAGAGAAGATTTGGTTATTGAAGTCAACTTTAAACTTGTTGATAACGATTTAGAAATTGTCTTTTCCTGTAACGGCAATGATTACGATCCTTTTAAAAACCATAAAGAAAAATTCCTTGAGACATTCCATTCGGAAATCGAACTTGGTGGTTTTGGCTTATCAATTGTTAAAGATTTATCTAAATCACATAAATATCACTATAAAGACGGACATTCATATATTGAAATTGTTGTTGCTTTATAATTTAGATGGGTTATGTCACTGATAAGAATATGGTGATAGTTTTTACTTCACTAGTATAGTGCAATCGCTATGACATTACTACTTGATATTGCCACCTATTCCTTAGCCTCCGCTATTGAAAAGAAAAACAATTGTATTAATTTTGTGAAGGCTCTAACTGATTCTCTTTTTTCTTTGTCAATAATTTGAAGATATAAAAACCAGATAGTAATAGTGTAATGATGGATCCAATAATGATAGCGATATTATAAGGAATAAAACGGCCCAACGCTAATTCTGGTTCTGCAAATAAATATGTGGAGACAACCATAGTCATAAATATCGCAGGTAAAGCGGTAAATAATGAAAGATATTTATTCTTTTTAGTTTTAAACAAAAATCCTGTAGCGACCCACAAACTAATTGCCGCTAACGTTTGATTAGACCACGCAAACCACCGCCATAAGATATTAAAATTATGCGGATTTAGGAAATTCCATAAACTGATGCCGATAACCGCGGCAAATAAAGGAATGGTTAACAAGATTCTTTTCTTCTTATTTTTAGGATCGATATGTAGCCATTCTCCAACGATCAATCGACAGCTCCTTAAAGCGGTATCTCCACTGGTAATCGGGCAAATAATAACACCTACAATTGCTAAAACCGTTCCGACTGGCCCTAATACTCCTTTTGCAATTTGATTAACAGAAGTGGAACTTCCTCCTAATTCCGCTAATATGCCCCAGCCATCAACAGTATTGACTCTAAAATATGCCATTGCCGCAGCGGCCCAGATTAAAGCAATAACCCCTTCTGCCACCATTGCACCATAGAATATTTGTCTACCTTCTTTTTCACTTTTAATACATTTAGCAATCATTGGTGATTGTGTCGCATGGAAGCCGCTTACCGCCCCACAAGCGACTGTTGTCATCATAAATGGCCACCATGGTAAAGAGCCATTCGCTTTAGAGAAGTCTTTTAAATTACCAATTAGTTCCAGCATTGGATAAGAATCGGATTTGACCATAACACCAACAATAATGGCGACAGCCATACCGATTAAAATGACACCGAACACAGGATAGATTTTACCGATGATTTTATCGATAGGAACAATAGTTGAAACAAAATAATAAACAAGAATAATAATCATCCAAATCCATGCTTTGATGTTGCCACTAGTTAATGATTCTAGAAGAGTGGAAGGAGAAACAACAAATACCGCTGTAACAAGTATTAATAAAACAATAGAGAAAATTCTCATAATTATTTCAATTACTTTGCCAGAGTATTTACCTGCTAGTCTAACGATCGATTCTCCATTGTTTCTTGAAGAAATCATACCAGAGAAATAGTCATGTACTGCTCCACCTAATATGCAACCTAAAACAATCCAAACAAAGACTATTGGACCAAATAAAGCGCCGCTAATTGCACCAAATATTGGCCCTGTGCCGGCAATATTTAATAGTTCAATTAAAAAAGCTTTCCATTTAGGTAGTGGAGTAATATCGACCCCATCAGGATTAGCGATTGCTGGTGTTTTTCTATCATCGATAGCAAACACTTTTTCGCTGACTCGACTATAAATTAAATAACCACCAATTAGTACTGCTAAAGCAATGAAAAATGAAATCATAGCCATATATTAGCACTAAGTACTATTTTAAAATAGTAAAAAACTAATTTAGTGAATATCTTTTGCTTTTAAACCTCGCGTCCGTCCAGATTTTTCGTGAGGTTTTTATGCTGCTAGTTACTATTGGCTTGTTGATTCATTAACGTTGTTAAATATAACGATAGATATTTTATGGAGATCATTGCCGATTTTCATAATTTTTGTTTATAAGAACTAATATTTGATAAAATAAATACAAAGATTAAACTGAGGTAATTAATTGTATGAAAAAAATTAAAGAAAATAGCGGAATTATTTCTCTTATTATTTCTTCTATAACATTAGTGCTTGTAGTAGTGTTATCTATTCTCTTTTTCACTAATTTAAATAAGAAAGATGTCAAAGATTATTCGCAATTTAGGATGTATGTTGGCACGAATGATAAGGACACAAATTTACCAATGGACAAAGATGTTGCCAGAGGCAAAGTTGATAATATCTGTTTAGAATATTTTAATGATGGATTTACTTTATATGAAGCCACTGGTGCGTGGAAAAACGAGGATGAAACAATTACTCACGAATACACATTAGTCGTTTTTGTTTCTGGAGTGACGTTAGAAATAGTTCATCAAGCCTGCGATAAGATGATTGTAGAACTTAATCAAAGTTCAATTTTAATCGAATCATATAAATTGCCAGTCGAATTCTATAGTGGCTCAAACTAATAAAAAATATATTAAGGTTTATTTTATTTGGCTGATTCGCTAACTTATCTATCTAATCTCTGACCTCATATTTAGCTGGGGTTTAAGATTTTTTTGCTTTGCTAATTAAGATAAAAATACTATCACTGCATTAGGTTTTTCTTTATTTTTATCGCTTTTTTATAAATTTCCAACACTCTCAGGTTAGACGTCCAATCAACTGGATCCTTCTCAAATAAGTTAGGCCTATGTTTAGCCCCATATTCTTGCCCCATATAAAGGAATAAAGGACCTTTCAATTTCGAAAGTTCAAGAACTATTTTTTCTAATTTGTTTTCATCTAGATAAGACGCCACTCTTTCGGTGTCATGGTTTTCAAAACAAACAATTCTTAATCCTTTGTTACCTATGTATTTGTAATCTTCTTCAATAACGGAATATAGCGTGTCATAAGATATTTCGTTTCTAAGGTATTTTTCAAAATGCCTAAACCAGGAATAGTTATATAAAAGATCAAAAGTTGGATACATATCTATATCAGCAGTGGAACTATATCCCATTGATTTAAGATAATTCACAAAGTCATAATCAATTGATTCTGCAAAAAAGATAACATCTTTTCCAAGCTCTTTTCTGGCTTTTTTAAAGAAGTCAAAGCTAATCATGCTTGCGACATCAAAGCGGAAACCATCCACACCAAGTGATAGCCAATATTTAAGCACATCCATTAAATATGCTTGTGTATCTTCTCTTTGGGTATCTAAATCAATGATGTCTGACCAATCTCCCACTCGATTACCTAGTTTGCCTTCCTTATAAAAATAGAATTCTGGATGTTTTTCTAGGAGAACCGAATCAGGTGAGGTGTGATTAAACACCATATCCATGATAATTCTCATACCCATTTTATGTGTGGCGTTTATCAAAGATAAAAAGTCTTCTTTAGTCCCTAAATCTTTGCTAATAGAATAATAATCTTTTATCGCATAAGGAGAACCCCAAGAACCTTTACGATTCTTAATCCCAATTTCATGAATAGGCATTAAATAGATAATATCTACACCCAGTTCTTTTAATCTTAGTAGGTCTTTTTCGACCATTTTAAAAGTACCTTCGTTAGAATAGTTTCTTACGAATATTTGATATATTATCTCGTTTCCTTTAATCATTTTTAATTCTCGAATTGCTCTATTTTTCTTTAGTTTTTGGTTCTTTAACATGGATGTTCAATAAATAATTTTCGAGATAAATATCATATTGAATATCTAATGGAAGAGTATCTGTATTATATCTTTCAGATAATAGTTTAATGATATCGACAGGAATATATATTTCATCCCCTTGGGAATAGTATTTAGATTCTTCTTTAGCTAGTTTAGCAATCGCATTTGTTATCTTTTCAAATTTGTAATCAGGTGATTCTTTATAGTATCTTTCAATACCTTTTTTCACGTGTACATTTGTTAAGTTATGGAGAAATCTAAGAAGGAAAGAAAGACCAAAAGCAGCCGCTAAAATGGCGATAAATGCGACTGGCCAGGGCATGATATCTTGGATGTGATAGTGATCTCTCCAAACATTCGCTACGAACGCTAAAATAAAGTAGAGAAGTCCATAAATGACAGTTGGAATAATCGAATAAAAAATGCGATTAAATTTTATTTTTGCGTCAGAAATAGCAACTGTGAATAAAAGAATAATAAATATTGGATTAAGAGTGTGCATAAATAGATTGGAACGCTCGAACATCGCATAAACAAATCCGGCATTCGGAGCAATCGTTGCTAAAGCAATTACAAGCGTTAAGAACACTCCACATGTGCCGACATACATCACTTCAACAACCCATACTGGAAGTTTGAATCTATTTTTTCTTAATCCTTCGATTTGGAAAGGAACACAAATAGAAGCCGCAAGAGCAGCAAGAATATTACTTAAAGTGGTGTACATTCTCAAAGTGCCAATTCCGGCTTCTGGAGAATCTTCTTGATAAAAATTAATAATGTTTAGAATTAAAGAGACGACTGTAAGAATGATAACAATCGAACAAATAATTAGAGCGACAATACATCTCATCTTATTAATCGTTCTAGCATTAGTAATCTTTGTAGTTTTCTCTTTTTGCATTTCACTCATTATACCACAGCCCGCTATTAGCTAATAAATATTCATATTTGTGGCACTTATGTGGCAGAAATAAGTGTATTATTAATAACGCAATATGAATTACGTTGAAATTGTTAATCTTACTTTCTTCATCATCAGTATTTTAGTTACTGTTTACCTTTTTCATTTCTTTTTCTTTATGATCGTGGGTGTTGTTCATAAAAGAAGATTTCCAAAAGCACTAGAAAAATGTCGATATGGTATCATAGTTTCCGCTAAAGATGAAGAGAATGTGATTTCTCGATTGATTAATAGCATTAGAGATGCTGATTATCCAAAGGATAAATTAGATATTTATCTTATTGCTCATAACTGCAAAGACAAAACAGCGGATGTCGCTAAATCTATGGGTGTGAATGTCATTGTTTATAACGATGAAAATGCGCGTACTGTAGGAGCAGCGTATAAGTACGCTTTTAATCACATAAATGTTAAAGACTATGATGGATTCATCATTTTTAACGCTGATAACGTAGTGAGCAAAGATTATTTTGAAAAACTCAATGATGCTTTTGTCTATCATAAGAAAGATAGTGTGGTGACAACTTTCCGTCATGCATTAAATATCAAAGATGGCACTATGCCAGCTATATATAGTTATTATTTTGCGACTAGCTGTCTACTATGTTATATCGGAAGAGAATGTTTTAATGTCTCCGCCAGAGTCACTGGTTGTGGGTTTGTTATTCCAGTTCGTTTATTAGAAAATGGATGGAATTATACAACCATTACTGAAGATATCGAATTCAGTGCGGACAAAATATTAAATGGAGAAAAAATCCGTTATTGTGATGATGCGGTATTTTACGATGAACAACCTTGTAATTTTAAAACGATGTGGTTTCAACGTTTAAGATGGTCTAAAGGACAAAATATCACTAGTAGGAAATACTTAGGTAAACTCTTCAAAGCTCTTTTTGACAAAAACAAGAAAAATAAATTTACAATTTACACTGCGATGACATTTAATTCTTTTATTCCTTTACTATATTTCTTTCTTTTTGTTCTTCAAAACATCATCTTGCTTTTCTCTCCTTTCGCCGGTGTTTCTTTGCAAGAAGCATTCCTATATTGGAATTATGAGCAGAATTGGTTCCAAAATCTATTTATGTCTTTTAACACTGGTGCCTTATTTGGAATGGCTAAAACACTTATTTGGTTCTTCCTAGCCTCATATTTGACCGTTTTTATGGTTTTAATTGCCTCAAGAGGAAAATATAAGGGTCAAGCTAAATTACCAATGATTAAAGGGTTTATTATGTTTCCTTTATTCGTGCTACTTCAGATTCCTTTAGATATCGTTTCGTTATTTATTCGCGAAGTGAAGTGGAGAAAAATTCCTCACGGAGTTAACAAGCAGAAATAATAACATGGCTGCAATATGAAAAAACACGTACAAGATTTTACGTGTTTTTTTAATTAATTTCTGCCTCCTAAAAATTTATAGACCGGATTAGCAAATCTTTTTAAGATGTAGCTTAATCCAACACATACTAAAGAAGAAATAGTCCAATCGGCGAAAAAGAATAATACGCATTTATAATTTGAATCTAAAGGTGTTATTTTCTGCAACAAGAAACCGAAGAACCAAGCGATAAAAATGTGAGAAAAGAATAAAAATGCGGATATCTTAAATATTCCTTTTATTTCTTCTTTATAGAAGAAAGAATAGAAGATGTCAAGCGAAAGCCAGATGAGAACAATTGATAAATGACGATAACAAAAATATAAAGTTCCTGCTTCTTTGACATCAAAGATTGATAGCAAAATAGCAACACTAAAGAGTGCCACCATTGAAATGATTGACACTATTCGTGGTTTATATTTATTTAATACCGGAATATCAAAGTAAGATAAATACGATCCAACAAAGAAAGCTGGTATCCAAAATAATATTCCAGAATAATCTGGTCTAAAAAATATATAGACAACAAAAACTATGACGGGAATAAAAATGGACCATTTTTTTAAAAACTTAAATACAAAATATAAAATAGGTGAAGCGATAAAGAAGACCATCAAGGTTCTAACAAACCATAAATGTAGACTACATTTTGATAGCAATATATCTAAAGACACAGATTGAAAAGTTAATTCTATGGATTCATGGTTCAATAAAGGGATGAAAATTCTTGTAAATAAAAAACCTAAAACGCTCCATATAAAATAGGGAATTACAAGCGAGAAAACCTTCTTTAGTAGCATCTTAGGATACTTTGCTAAGGTAAATTTAGAAAAAAGAAGGTAACCAGAAATAACGAAGAAGGTTGGAACCGCAGCGTCTCCAATGGTGAGAAAAACTCTTTGAAAAGATAATGAAAAAGAATAACCACCAAGATTAGGGTCTAAAAAACCCACGAAAGAGGAGTGGAGACCAATTACCAGTATTGCTAGAACAAAGGTTGAATAATATATTTTAAAAGACAATTCTTTCTTCATTGTTAATATTCTATAGTAAAGATTAACAAAATAATACGTCCAGGTTTTACGCTCATAGCTAATGCCTTTTAGATGAATAAAAAACACGCACTTTTTCGTACGTTTCTACTCAATCGATTGTGTCTTTAATTGTCCGTACACACAAGGATTTGAAACGCCAATTGTCATGATACGCATATCGGCAAAATAAAATTTACTTTTTCTTATCAAGTTTTGCTTTATAAATTGCCGATAGATGATATAATAATGCCATGAAGTATTTAACAAGTACAGAGATAAGTATGATATGGGGAGTTTCTGAAAGAAGTGTGCGAAACTATTGTGCTTCCGGAAGAGTCATTGGCGCATATTTAAAAGGGAAAACATGGATGATTCCTGAAAATGCAGCAAAACCAAAAAGGCAGATTAGACATACAAACAAAATGCCGTCATTATTAGATGTTCTCTATAGAGAAAAAGAACATTCAGTGAAAGGCGGAATATATCACAAACTCCAAATTGAATTGACTTATAATTCAAATCATATTGAGGGTAGTAAACTAACTCATGATGAAACCAGATCTATTTATGAAACCAAAACAATTGGTTTAGAGAACAAAAGTGTTAAGGTCGATGACATTATCGAAACAGTTAACCATTTTAGATGCGTGGATTTATCTATCGAATCGGCAAAAAGGAAATTGTCTGAATCGTTTATTAAACAATTACATTTAGTTTTGAAAACCGGAACGAGCGATTCAAGAGAATCGTGGTTTAAAGTTGGTGATTATAAGTTATTAGCGAATGAAGTTGGCGACAGAACAACAACTGATCCAAAACAAGTAAAGACAGAAATGAAAAAACTGCTTGATAACTATAATCAAAAAGAAAAGCATTCATTTGAGGAAATAGTGGAGTTCCATGTCAAGTTTGAACAAATCCATCCTTTTCAAGATGGCAATGGAAGAGTTGGGCGACTTATTGCATTTAAAGAATGCCTTAAAAACGATATTGTTCCATTTATCATTTTAGATAGTAAAAAAGAATTCTATTACAGGGGTCTTAAAAACTGGAACCTAGAACGTGGCTGGCTTATCGATACTTGTTTAGATGGCCAAGACACTGTTAAGACATATTTAGATTACTTCAATATTCCATATAAATAAAAAGTTAGAAACAGTTATTCTGAAGATCTTAAATTATTAGCGATATCTATTCTTTTGACTTTATACATTGCAAATATATGACATAGAGCGATAACAAGAATAATGAAAAGCAAGGCGAGCAAGACTATTGGGAAAGAAAATATAAACGGGTAAGTCTGTCTTAAGCTTGATGCGAGATTAAAAAGGATATTGCTACTTAAAACACTTAAAGGAATAGCTATGATTGTTGCAATTACAAATTGAACGAGGTGTTGGAAAATAAATATCTTTGAGATAGTACTAATCTTAAATCCAATAGCACGATATAGAGATAATTGATATATTTGCTCAATAAGTGCGTTTTTGTTCATCACAAACAAAATCACTAAAGTGATTGATAAAGAGAACACGATCATGATTATTAAGAAAACATCTAATGTATCAAAGATGCGATGTAGTTCTTTTCTTAATGAGGAAGTAAACACTAATAGTGATTGTTTAGTTTTGCTACTTAATACTTGAGACAACTTGACTTCATCATTTGTGTTTATAAGTAAAGAAGAAACATAGTCTACTGATAAAGCGTCAAACTGCGTTTTTGATAAATATGTAATTGCGTGAAAATATTGGTTTGATATTCCGCTAACTTTAACTTCTACATTATTAATGTAGATATAGTCTCCTTGATTGATATTCATCTCTTTAGCGTAGTTTTTAGGAATGATGATTCCTTCTTCTGGTAAAGATAGATAATTATTGCCGCTTATATCGGGTATATTTATCATTCCATCATTTTCGCTTGGATTGAACGCTAAACATTCTAAAAACTGAGATTGACCATTTTTCGTTTTGACTTCTAAATATGAATAATAACAATCTAGGTATTTATTAACGCATTCTTCGTTCTTAATATAATTAATCAACTCTTCATCGTTGTTATTATTCAGATAGACTTGGCAATCATAATTCATCCTTCTGTTACATCCTTGATTTATTAGTTCGGTTTTAGATATTTGGAAGAATCCACAGATCAAAATCATGGTCAAAGAAGTACATATAGAGAATGTGGATATGAAGAATCGCCTTTTATTTTGTAACATCGAATTAGTAGCGTTTTGAGCAATAAACGGCATTCTTTGTATTCTTTTTTCTATTTTAAGCGGTAGTGATTTTCGATTTGATTCATTATTAATGGATGCGTCTTTAGGAGTGATTTTAAAAATAGAAATAGATGCAAGCAAAGTGGCTAAAGCAACAAGCGTTAATAAAGAAAAACTACTAATCAAAACGACAGGAAGACTTAAGGAACTACTAATTATAGGGATGTAATATGTTTTTATCATCGAATAAGTGACTAAAGAAGAAACGCCATAGCCAATCGGGATAGATATAAGAATCGCTATAATAGCTATTAATAAAGAAAACGCTAATAGTACAGATATGATTTCTTTTCTTGAAACACCATTAGAGAGCATAATACCGATATTTCTTGTGGTCTGTCGGATGATTTGCCCGATAAATAGGGCGACTAAAATCATAGTAACAGCATAAAAGAAAACGGGTAGAAATATAAAAGGCACTCCCAATTGACGATTGACGCTTGTCATATACTTCCTTGGGGCTGTATCTTCGCCTTTAATAATGTTTAGTGGTTCTATTCCCTTATCTTTGAAATATTCGTCTATTCTTTCTTTTATAACATCTTCGCTATATCCGGGAGCGTTTTTGATGATTAATTCATTAACAATTTTGCTTGCAAAATTATCATCGAAATTATCTAAATCAATTGGTGATAGATTAGTGGACGCAATAAGGTTATCGAAGGATTCTTTTAAAGATGGATTAATATTTATTAAAGCCGATAATTTTGGTGCGTATTCTTTAAAGATAGCGTTTAAATCACTTTCTAATAAATAGATGTAGCCAAAATCATAATCATCGCTCCAAACGTATTGATTAAAAACTGGATAGACTCCTTCAACTGTATCAACAATTGAATTGATATAAAAACTATATGAAAAACTATATAAAGTTAACTTTATTTTATCGCCGACTTTAAAGCCGTTATTTTGGGCGTATTTATTAGAAACGGCAACATTATATTCGTTCTCTTTTCGTGGTAGTTCACTAACAACATAACGTTTCATTATTTCATCTTTGTGATTACTATAAGTCACGATTCTACTATTTATTGTTCTGCCATCATCTTTCTCTAGATGTACATCAAAAGACAAACGCATATCAATGGACGCAACACCTTCAACATCATATAGATTCATATATTCTTCTCGCTCATCTATAGTGAGAGAGACTTGTTCGTTAATATAGCCATATTCATTAAAAAAACGACTTGGGTCGTGAACTAAATGCTCTTTAGCGGATAAAAAGGCATTAAATATTCCGGCGGACACCCCACCTATAATGATCAAAGCAAGAAAAACGGATATGAAGCGTTTGATATAGGAACGTAGTAATAATCTAATCATTACCAGTGGACCTCTTTAACAGGTATTGGATTATTATCCTTATCAGAAATAATCTTTCCATCTTTCATTGTGATGATTCGATCAGAAATAAGCCCGATTTCTTTAGTGTGAGTCACTAAAACAATAGTTTTACCTTCTTTATGAAGTTCTTTAATTAATTCTAAAATACTAATTCCAGATGCTTCATCTAAAGCACCAGTAGGTTCGTCGAATAAGAGAAGTTCCCCTTCTTTATTTAAAGCTCTAGCGATAGCGATTCTTTGCTGCTGCCCTCCACTTAATTGTCGTGGAAACTTATCTTGTTTATCTAGTAGATTTACTTTGTCTAATAATTCTTGCGCTCTTTCTTTATTTTTATAACGGGTTACAATCATTACGTTTTGTAAAGCGGTGATATCGTTAATTAAATTAAAGAACTGATAAACAAAGCCAACATCATTTTTACGATAATTAGTTAACTCTTTTTCTTTGAATTTAGTGATATCTTTTCCGTTAACAATCACTTCGCCTTTAGTTGGGTAATCTATCGCCCCTAAGATATTTAAAAGCGTTGTTTTTCCAGAGCCGGATTCTCCAACGATAGTGACAAACTCGCCCTTTTTAATATTTAAAGAAATGTCATTTAAAGCATAGGCGAGTCCTTCACCTTCACCATAAACTTTAGTGACATTTTTAATTTCAACGTAAAAATTATTTTCCATAATCATTGATTATTTTCTACTAGTTTATCTGATTTATCTTCTTTCTTTTTTCTATAACGTCTAATCAAATAGAAGACAAGGAATTCGATTCCAAATAATAAGAAGGTAATTGCCGCGAACACACCAAATCTAGCAAATTGGTTACTAGGAATAATTCTTGTAATAGCTTCGCCTAAAGTGTCGCCTTGCAAATACATGTAATTCGCTTCTGGGATATAGTAATTCGCTAGCATTGATAATCCAGCAAGGATCAATAAGAAGATTATTGGCTTATATATTTTTTTGACGTCATAACGGAAACCCTTAACAAACATCATATAAAATACTGAATAAATAGGAATGATATGCTCAAGCCAGAACTGATAATAACGGAAATACCTTGGACCTGAATCTAAAATAACAGCAGGTAAGAATAGTGGAGCAATTCCAAGGGTGAGACAGATAGTTACATCAATGTCGAAAAGGTGTCTACTTTCTGTTAAAACCATTAAAACCGCAAAGATGCATGTCCATTCGCAAACTTGAATCGGAAGTTTAGTCATCATCGTGTGGAGATCATTTGTTCCTGGTCCAACATATAGGAGTCTCCAGAAAAAACCGAACTCCGCAAGAAGCATTGTGCATCCAAGAATAAATCTAAATGTTTTTTCATGCTTAGAATTCGCGATTTTTTCTCTAAAGATATAGGTCAATATAATTCCAGTAATTAAGATCAATATTGGAAGGAAATGCCAAAAAGAAAAATATTGGAAATCTCCCTTTTTACCATATCCGAAAAATCCATCGCTAAAAAATTCACTCCAAACTTCTGGCATATAATTTACCTTCGTTTTATTAGTTAACATTATAATTTGATAGGCTAGAAAAATCTATTTGTTTTATAAAACAATTCTCTTCGTTCATGATGTTTTAGGAGCGTTATTTATTATGAAATTTATAAAAAAAGTAAACAAATTGCGGAATTAGAAAAAGGCGACCCATCCTAGGATGAGATAAAAGAGCAAGAAGAAGAAAAAACAGAAAGCCAAGCATCTTAAAAAAATAAAAACCCTGTTTCAACTTAATGAATCAGGGATTTTTTCAATCGTGGCGGAGGAACAGGGATTTGAACCCTGGCACCGAGTTACCAGTCTACGAGCTTTCCAAGCCCGCCCCTTCAGCCTCTTGGGTATTCCTCCGAATCTTGGCTGTGCGATATGTATTATAAACTAAATAATTCTTAACTGTAAACTTTATTTATCAATAATTTTTAGTAAAATATTATTGAAGTAAATGATTACCCTTATTGTTAAAAAAGAAGAATCTGGTCAAACATTAGAAAAATATGTAAAGAAGGCCTTCCCTTTAGCGCCTCTGTCTTTTATTTATAAATTATTTAGAAAAAAAGATGTAAAAGTTAACGGACATTGGCAAAACACTAAGTACATTATTTCTGATGGTGACAAGATTACGATTTATGCAGAAGAAAGTGCGCTTTTAGAATTTAAAAGAAAAGTAATGAATAAATCCTATGAAGATGTCTCTTCTTGGATTGTTTATGAAGATGATAACGTTTTAATTATCAATAAACCTAGAGGTGTACTCGTACAAAAAGGTAATTCCGATGATAATGCTTTAGATGCGATGGTGATACTTTATCTAACTAAAAACGGCGAATATGATATAGATGAGAATATAGGTTATACTCCTGCACCAGTACATAGATTAGACAGGAATACGGCAGGACTTATTATCTTTGGTAAGAATATCAAAACTCTTAGATATCTCGCTAATGTCATTCAAGATAAAAAAATAGTGGAAAAGAAATATTTAACACTAGTTAAAGGTCATGTCGAAAAAGATGGAATAGTGGATTCTCCGCTTTTAAAAAATACGAAAACTGGTATGGTCTTTATCTCAGAAAAAGGTAAAGAAGCTTTAACGAAGTATTGTGTTAAAGAATATGTGGGTGACTATACTTTATTGGAAGTGGAACTTTTAACTGGTAGAACTCATCAAATTAGAGTGCATCTTGCAAGTATTGGCCATCCTGTAATTGGCGACTCTAAATATGGTGACTTTGCTTTAAATAAACAAATAGAAGATGAATACGGATTTAAGAATCAATTCTTAGTGGCGTATTCGCTTAAATTTGGAAAACTAGAAAAACCACTAGAAGAATTAAGCAATAAATCTTTTAAGATAGATTTACCATTAGAAATGAATGAACTAAAATTGAAGTTAGGAAAGAAGGATTAAAGATGAAAACTTTAAAGAATTATCAAAGATGGTTAAACTCTCCTAAAGTATCTTCTAAAGACAAAGAAATCTTAAAAAAGATGTCACAAGCAGAAATTGATGATGCGTTCTTTAAGGATGTAGAATTTGGCACTGCTGGTATGAGAGGGATTTTAGGTCCTGGCACTAATAGATTAAATGAATTCACAGTGAAAAAAGCCACGATCGGTTTTGCTAGATATTTATTAGAAAAATATCCAAACGTGAAAAAAGATGGAGTGGTGATTTCTCATGATAATCGTCACATGTCTCGTGAATTCACTTTGTTAAGTGCTAAAGTGCTATCTGAACACGGTATTAAAGCTTATATCTTTGACTCTTTAAGACCAACTCCTGAACTTTCTTACGCTGTAAGATATATGAAAGCTTCTGGCGGTATCATGATTACTGCTAGCCATAATCCAAAAGAACATAATGGCTATAAAGTTTACGATGAAACCGGATGTCAACTCGTTCCTGAAAAGATTGAACGTTTAGTAGAAATCATTGCTTCTTTACCAAATGAATTAGACGCTGATTATACTCCAGTAGAAAAACCAGCAGAAGTCATTACCTTAGGTAAAGATGTCGATGACACTTATGTTAAGTTATGCGAAGGCATTACCTTAAATAATGATTTAAATAAAAAAGGATTTAAAATTGTTTTTACTCCAAATCACGGTACCTCTTATGTTAATGCAATGAGAGTGTATAAAGATTTAGGTTATGAAGTATATCCACTTTTAAAACAATGCACTCCTGACCCAGATTTCTCAGGCACTTTATCTCCTAACCCAGAAGATCAAAGAAGTTATATTGAACCAATAAAGTACGCTAAAGAATTAGACGCTCAATTAGTGGTGATGACAGATCCTGATGGAGATAGATGTGGTTTAGCGTATCGAGATAGAGACGGGGAATATCATACCTTAACCGGTAATCAAAGCGCTGCTATGTTGATGGACTATATCTTCAAAGTGAGAAAAGATAGAGGATTATTACACAGTAATGGTGTGATGTATAACACCATCGTGACCTCTTCACTAGGCAAAGAAGTCGCTACTAGCTATGGCATTACCACTGAGCAATTCCTAACTGGATTTAAATTTATTGGTAATCGTATTGACCACTATGAAAAACTTGGTATCGATAAACCATTTGAATTTGGCTATGAAGAAAGTTATGGCTGCTTAATTGCTCCATTTGCTAGAGACAAAGACGGCATTCAAGCTATCTTAATGTATTCTGAAATGGCGTTATATTATTATTTACAAGGCAAAAACTTAGGTGATGTTTGGGAAGATCTTGGAAGACGCTTTGGCTATCACGAAGATAGATGCTTCTCTATTGCTTTTGAAGGCTCTGCTGGCGCCGAAACCATGAATAAGCTCATGAGCGGATTAAGAAATAATCCATTCGTGGAACTTGACGGCAAAAAACCATTTAAATTTGATGATTATCAACTCTCAGTTTCTAAAGAAAACGGTAAAGAAGAGAAGATTGATTTACCAAAGAGCAATGTTATTAAGATGTATTATGAAGATGGCACCACAATTGGTGTGAGACCAAGTGGTACAGAAGCCAAAGTTAAATTCTATATTGGTGTAGTTGGTAGCTCCTTGAAGGACGCAGAAAGCAAACCAAAAGTCATCTACGACAAATTAATGGAAATCTTAGGTTTATGAAAAGAGTTGGCATTTTAGGATCAGGTACTTGGGGTACCGCGATTGCTAATATGTTAGCAATTCATGACCATCAAGTTACCTTATATTCTACATTTTCAAAAGAAACAGCGTCTTATTTAAAAACATATAGACATCCACATTTAGAATGTGAATTATCACATAAGATTCACTTTACCGACTATGTAGATGAGGCATGTAAAGATAAAGATATTGTAATTTTTGCTTCCCCTTCTCCGTATATTAGAGCCTCAGTAGAAAAGGCTAAACCATATTTAAGTAAAGACACGATTTTAGTGACAGTCGCTAAAGGTATTGAGCCAGGCACCTTATTCTTTATGAGTGAAATCATCGAAGATGTGATGGGAAAAGGTTATCGCATTGTTGCTTTATCAGGACCAACTCACGCGGAAGAGGTTGCGGTTTGTCTTCCAACTTTAATCGTTTCTGCTTCTATAGATAAAGAAGCGGCAGAAATTGTGCAAAAAGAATTCTCTAATGAAACTTTAAGAGTGTACACCAACGATGATATTAGAGGTGTAGAACTTTGTGGCGCTTTAAAGAATATTGTTGCTCTAGCAGCAGGTATGTCGGAAGGTTTAGGATATGGTGATAACGCCAAAGCTGCAATTATTACCCGTGGTTTAGTAGAAATCACTAGACTTGGCTTGGCTATGGGGTGTGATGAAAGAACATTCTCAGGTTTAGCAGGAATTGGTGATATCGTCGTTACCGCGACCAGTTTGCATTCTCGTAACCATAATGCTGGTGTCTTGTTAGGCCAAGGAAAATCTTTAGAAGAAACCTTAGAAGAAATCGGCATGGTAGTGGAAGGTGTTAATGCTTTAGAGGCCGCTAAACAATTAGAAGTTAAATATAATGTCGAATTACCTATTATCGACGCTGCATATAATATTATTCATGGTCATCTTAGACCTGGAGATGTTCTGCCAACCTTATTCGGTAGAAAACCGCAATCTGAAACGGAAAAGTAAATTAAAAGACCACTATAGTGGTCTCTTATTTTATAAAGCTAATAAGCCAACGGCTTTTTTCACTCTATTTAATGTATTGTTAGCAACTTCACTTGCGCGTTTAGCACCATCGCGAAGTACTTGCTCATAAATCTTTGAGTCTTTAATTTCTTGATATTTCTTTTGGAACATTTCCATTTCCGCACAGACAACATCAGCAACGGCTTTTTTGAAATCGCCGTATCTTTTGCCTTCAAATTCTTTTTCTGCTTCTTCAATGCTGATTTCTTTTAAGCAGGCATAGATGGTTAATAAGTTAGAGATACCTGGCTTATTTTCTACGTCATATTTAACTTCGCTTCCAGAATCGGTAACTGCAGACATGATTTTCTTACGGATTGTTGCTAGGTCATCTTTTAAGAAGATATCACCTTTTGGATCACTTTTTGACATCTTTTTAGTAGGGTCACTAAGTGACATAATTCTCGCACCAACTTTTCTCATTTCTGGTCGTGGCATTGTTAAGATGTCTCCATAGCGGTGGTTGAATCTATTAACTAAATCTCTTGTTAATTCGACGTGTTGCTTTTGGTCATCACCAACTGGAACGATAGAAGCATCATATAAAATGATGTCACTTGCCATTAATACAGGATAGGCAAATAAACCTAATCCGATAGCAGATTCATTCATTTTGGCAGATTTATCTTTAAACTGTGTCATTCTGCTTAGCTCGCCCATGTATAAATAGTTTTGCATGATGGCGTTCATCTCTGCATGAGCGGATACAGCGCTTTGTAAGAAAAGTGTAACTTTGTTAGGGTCTAATCCTGCAGCGAGATAAAAACAGGCTAAATCGATTGAGTTTCCTCTTAAATAATCAGGATCGATTGGTAAAGTTAAAGCATGTAAGTCAGCGATAAAATAGAAACACTCTCCGCGACTTGTCTCTTTGTGGAGGTTTTTTAAAACTCCGATATAGTTGCCTAGTGTTAATTGTCCAGTAGGCTTAATTCCTGTTAATATTCTTTCTGCCATAACTAATCCTCTCGATATAGTTTAATCAAATTGAACTATATTTTCCATATTAAAAAATAGAATATTTGTAGTATGATATTTGCAGGTAAAAACAATGATTAAGATTTATACCTCTCCAAGTTGTAGCTCATGCCGTAAGGCTAAAGAATTTTTCAAGAATGAAGAAATTCCTTTTCAAGAAAAAAATATTTTGGTCACGGATTTAAGCGAAGAAGAGCTTAGAGACATCTTAGAGAAAAGTGAAAATGGCACTGATGATATCATCTCTACTAGAAGTAAGATTATCAAAGAACAAAATGTTGATCTTGAAAACATGACCATCAGTCAACTCATTGAATTTATTAGAAACAATCCTACAGTTTTAAAACGACCAATAATGGTGGATGATAGAAAGATTCAAGTAGGTTATAATCCTGAAGAGATTAGAGTTTTCATTCCACATGAAAAAAGGATGGCTCAATGGTCTTGTAAGAAGACGGAATGTCCAACCTATAATTCTTGCGAAGAAAGCAATAGTTAAAGATTTTTAATAGCGCGTTTTGCTTTATTGATATAGTTAGTTCGATACTCGATTCCAAATGAGTCGAGTATTTCTTTTAATATGCGTTTTGCTTCGTTTTCACTACTGGATTCCACCTCAATGTTATAATCCACTTTATTTCGATAATAGTTTTTATCAAGCACAAATAGATAGTTTTTAAATGGAATTTCAATACGTTCAGTTTTTAAAGTGGTGATGTATTTAATATCTCTTAATCTAACCGCACTATCTAGCAACATGCCTCTAATTGGTTGATTGGGAATTCTTCCATTTTCGTATAAATCTTTTTCCTGCTCAGGGGTTAAATTATGGTTAATTTCAATGCATACATCTGAGCGTTGAATTTTTAGTGTTAATTCTTTTTTATCTTCGTTAATTTTTCTAACTCGAAGCACCATGTGGTGATCAGTAATATAAAAATCTGGTGTATCAAAATAAGCATTCTCATTTACTAAAAACACTGCGTTATTATGTTTCTTCAGATATTCATCTTTAATCAATAAATATTCTTGCTCGGTTAGCATTGCTCGAGCTTCATATTCAAGATTTACATTGTCGATTACACCCATATAATAATTATGCTATAATACAAAAACGAGTTGAATCAATTTATGAAAATTGCCTTAGTATTCAAAAGCGAAAAAGTTGATGAAAAATTTGTCTCTAACATTAAAGAGCAAATTGTTTCTCGCGGTCATCAAATAGTGGACGCTAATCCGGAAGTGGTTATTTTTATTGGTGGTGATGGCACTTTTTTAAAGGCTGTTCATCAATTTGTTGATAATCTTAATAACGTCAAATTTATCGGTTTATGTACTGGACACTTAGGATTTTTCTTTGATTACGCTCAAAATGATATTGAATTACTCTTACAAGATTTAGAAAAGCAAAACTACAAAGCTGTTGATCTTCATCTTTTAAAAGCACAAGTTGGCAAGCAAGAATTCTACGCCGTTAATGAAATTAGAATTGAATCTCCATTCCATTCATTAATTAGCGAAGTTTATGTAAATGATGAATATTTGGAAACCTTTAGAGGAAACGGATTAGTTGTTTGCTCCTCTATCGGCAGTACCGCCTATAATAAATCTCTTTCTGGAGCAGTGGTTAGCCCAACTGTGGAAACTTTACAATTATCAGAAATCGCTCCAATTAATAATGTGATTTATAGTTCGCTTCACTCATCTCTTGTCTTAGACAAGAATTCTAAGATCACTTTAAAAACCAAGACAGATAACATCCTTATTGGTTATGACCAATTAGTGAGTGATTCTCACCCTGCTTGCAGTGTGGAATTCTCCTTGTCTGACAAAAAAGTATCTTTGCTTTTTAAGAGTGATTATTCATACATTAAGTTATTAAATAGTAAGTTCATTGGTAAAAAATAATGATATTAGTTACATTCAAAGATGAAGTTAATGCATTTTTAAAATCTGGTGCATTTTATATCGCTCTTGCTTTAGCGATACTAATTGTGGCTGGTATAATATTCCTGCTCGTCTTCAATCATAAAAAAAAGAAGTAATCAATTGATTACTTTTTTTATCGCTTCTTTGATTTCTTTAACTGGGAAGCCAATGACATTATCAATGCTTCCCGTGACTTTAAACACTAGTGGAAACCCTCCATTATCTTGGATTCCATACGCTCCAGCTTTATCTAAAACAGTATGAGTGGATATATAAGAGTCAATAACAGTGTCATCATAATTATTGAACTGAACTTGTGATTCGACATAATCAACAATCTCTTTATCTAAATATTTAATCCTAAACCCAGTATAGACGTAGTGTGTTCTGCCTGATAATTTCCTTAACATATTTTTAGCATCTTCTATGTCTTTTGGCTTTCCAATGATTTCGTTATTAAGAACCACAATTGTGTCAGCGGAAATAATTAAGTCGTTAGGATAAAATGGGTCAACAGCTTCACCTTTTCTTCGAGCAATATCTTTTACCGCTTCGATTGGTGATAAAGCATAAGAAGATGATTCATCGATGTCTTCGGTGGCAATCTCAAAATCTGATGAGATAAATTTCATCAATTGTTTTCTTCTTGGGGATTTAGACGCTAAAATGTATTTCATTAATTTTTCGACATGATTACCGGAATAATCATTGGATAACGTTTTGTTCTAGCATAAATAAATTTGCTTGCTACATCTTTAACCTCAGTTTTTAGTTCTGCAAAGTTTGGCTTAGATGTTAACTTTTCTCTAATGGCAGAAGTAATAACGGTTTTTAGCTCTTCTAAAGCTTTTTCATTATGCTTTTGGACAATGCCTCTATTGTATATAGCTGGTTCGATAATCAAATTATTATTTCTAGTATCAATTGCGACAGCGATAATAAGCATGCCATCATCATTTAAGATACGACGATCACTCATCACAGATTCTGCTAAGCCGTTTATATCTTTGCCATCGATATAAGAAACGCCGTGTTCCACTTGATAACCTAGTTTTACTTTATGTTTAGCAAGAGTAAGTGTATCGCCGTTATCTAAAACAAAGCAGTTCTCAGCTGGAATGCCTAAAGAGGTGGCGAGTTCAGCATGTAGTCTTAACATACGATATTCACCGTGCATAGGCATAAAATACTTAGGATTAAACAACTTTAAGACGAGTCTTAATTCTTGTCTAGAAGGGTGTCCTGAAGAGTGGATATCAGCAAGAATAGAATTGGTGATGCATTCAGCGCCGCATCTTGTTAATAAGTTTACGATATGGGCAATCATAATGCCATTTCCTGGAATAGCGCTACTAGAGAAAACAACAGTGTCTCCTGGCATAACTCTAATATCTTTATGTTCGCCACTGGCAATTCTACTTAAAGCAGCATTTGGTTCACCTTGGCTACCAGTACAAAGGATTAATATCTCACTAGCTTTATATCTTTTGATATCTTCTGTGGCTATAATGGCGCTATCTGTAATATGGATATAACCGAAGTTACGAGAAATATCGACGGCTTTTTCCATACTCTTTCCGACAATAGCGATATATCTTTTGTGTCTCACAGCGGATTCACAGATTTGCTGAATACGGGAAATGTTGCTAGAGAATGTAGAAGCAATAATTCTTCCTTGAGCGTCATTAAATATCTCATTAATTGAATCGTTAACATTTTTCTCGCTAGGAGTGTATCCTTCATTTTCTGCATTAGTGGAGTCGCTTAAAAGAAGATCAACGCCTTCTCTACCGAGTTCGGCAATTCTTTGAAGTTCGATATCTGGTCCGATTGGAGTAAGGTCAACTTTGAAGTCGCCAGTAGAGACGATTCTTCCTTCAGGAGAATCGATAACCACACCAAAAGAATCTGGAATGGAGTGGGTTACTCTAAAGAAAGAGATATCAAATTCGCCAATATTTACTTTAGTGGAACTATCATATTCCACGATTTTGACGCGATCGAGCATACGATATTCTTCTAATCTGTTTTTAATTAAAGCACTAGCAAGTCTTGGGGCGTAAATGACAGGGATATTAACATTTTGGATAAGGAAAGGAATACCACCAATATGGTCTTCATGGCCGTGTGTGATAATTAAAGCTCTAATTTTGTTTTTGTTGTTTTTTAAGTGTGTGAAGTCTGGAACGATGTAGTCAATTCCTGGGAATTCCACTCCTGGAAATTTAACACCACAGTCAATAATTACAATTTGTGTTTCGTTTTCGAAACAATACATGTTTTTACCGACCTCTCCTAAACCTCCGAGGGCATAAATCGAAATCGGCTTGGAAATATTCTTATCCATAAGATTCCTCCATTTACATCATTATGCTATGTGAAAAAAGGTACTTTCATTGTACCACAATTCTTAAAATGTGAAACAATAAAATTTATTGTTTATAATATAATTTCGTTGTTTAGTTCTTGGTTTGGATTGATTTTATCAATATGGTCATAGAAGAACATGCCGTTTAAGTGGTCATATTCGTGTTGTAAGACTATAGCGTCAAATCCAGTCGCAGTAATAGTGATTTCTTTATCACTCAAAGCGTCATAAGCTTTTAATTTGATTTTGTAGTAGCGGTGGACCAATCCTTCATGAACTGTATCAACACTTAAGCAACCTTCTCCAGCTTCAAGCGCACATTTTCTCACTGATGTCTCTGTTATAACAGGATTCACTAGTTGATATTGCACAACTGAATCCTTGGTTGGATAGTAGATGACAAACATTCTCTTTAATAAACCAATTTGGATAGCGGCTAAACCAACACCAGCTTTAATGTTGTGCTTTTTAGCGTATTCATCATCTTGGGATTTTTTAAGATAATCAAGCATCCAATCTAAAGTTTCTTTATCTTCTTTGGATAAAGGGAGATCAACAGGAAGTGATCTTTTTCTCATGATTGGGTTGCTGTCTTTGACAATTTTAAATTTCATACTATGGAATAGTTTACTCTATATCTTTTTGCAAAGCAAACAAGTATAATACTAACGTATGGATGAGAAAATCTATAATCTTGCTTCTTCTTTATCAGAATCACTGAATAATGAGCCTGATGTTATTTTGCTTAATAAGTTAGAAAAAGAACTGAATGATTCTTATGAAGTCTATTCTTTAAGTAATAAAAAAGATGAATGTTTAGAAACCTATACTAGACTTAAAGATGCATATGGTGATGATCATCCAGAAGTAATCGAAGCGTTAAAAGCATTAAAGACCGCTAAAGAAAATCTTAATAACCATCCTATAGTTAAGAAATATCTAGAAGTATATTCAAGAGTGAGAAATCTCTATATGGAAATAGATAATATATTATTTGGTGATTTTAAAAGAGGTAGCTGCTAATGGGAATGAGAGTTATTGCTGGTAAATATCGTCATCGTCCTTTAGCGTATCCAGATTCTAATACTAGTATTAGACCAACGAAGGACAGAATTAGAGAAGCGCTTTTTTCTATACTTGGTCCTTTAGACAATAAAGTTTTCTTAGATTTATATGCAGGAAGCGGCTCAATTGGTGTTGAATCTATTTCTAGAGGCGCTAAAAAAACTTACTTTGTTGACCACGATAAAGAGGCAATAAATTATGTAAAAAAGAACCTTACTTCTTTAAATGTGGAAGAAGAATATGAAGTCTTACTTTTAGATGATTTCCAAGCACTAGAATCTTTCGAAGATAAAGGTCTTAAATTTGATGTTATCTTTATCGACCCACCATATGAATTAGGTAAATACGAAGAATTGATTTCTTATATATATAATAATGATTTAGTGAACTCTAAAGCGATTATCGCTACTGAAAGTAATCGTAAGATTGATACTAATCAACTTTTAGATAAAACAATTAAAGAGTATCATTATGGTGAAATCACCCTTACCGTGATTAGGAGCTAATTATGAAAATTGCAATTTATCCAGGAAGCTTTGATCCAATTACTAACGGGCATTTAGATATTTTAAATCGTGCATGTAAAGTTTTTGATAAAGTAATCGTCCTTGTTGCTCATAACAACAATAAGAAATCTAACTTCTCTGCTGAAGAAAGAGTGGAAATGATTAAAGAGGCAACACAAGATAATCCTCAAGTTGAAGTGTATAGCGATAGTGGATTAACTGTTGAATTTGCTAAAAAACATCACGCAACCCATTTAATTAGAGGCTTAAGAGCGGTATCAGATTTCGAATATGAATTCCAACTTGCCAGTGCGAACGAATATATTGATCCTTCAATTGATATGGTCTTCTTTATGTCTCGTGGTGATAAAACATTTATCTCCAGTAGCGCGATTCTAGAGATGCATAAATCAGGTGTAGATGTTTCTAGCTTAGTTCCTATTAGTGTAACCAAAAGATTAAAATAAGTAAGAAAAAAGACCCGTCGGGTCTTTTATTTTAACTACGTTAATTAGTCGATTTTGTATTCTGGATCAAAGAGATTTGAATATGTCCATAAATCTCTAACGGTGGCACCTTTACTTGCGGAGTTAATGGTGTCGCCTTCAACATAATCAATATAATTGAAGAAGAATTGAGTAATACCATTGATGCCGAATCTTCCGTTTTCATATTCATCGATATCAATCATGAAGGTGGTTGGAGTTTCCATACCTTCGGTAGTGATACCAGATAATTCTTTTAATTTGGAGATAACACCATCAGCAACTGATGACTTATTCTTGAAGATTGGATAATCTTCTTTAACAGCGTCATCTTCGAATAAACCAGCAATAACATCGAATAAGTCGTTGTGTTTTTCAACGATTGGTTTTGCTAAGTATTCGCCATCATCATCGGTTTTGTCGACTAAGATAGTGTACATCTTAAATTTGTTTGTGAATTTGCTATTGTAATTATTGGCGGCGTATTTGTAACCTTCGACTGCATCTTTACAGTTTTGGCAATTTTGTTTAACAAAGGAGAGTAAGAATTGGCTGCCGAATTCCTTTTTAATGTTTTCTTTGTTATCTTCATAATCTTCAAGATAACCAAGTAATTTATCGGCTTTACCTCCATCCTTAAGGTCAAGAGCTCTATCTTTATAGTATTTATACTTATAATCGGTTGTGTCAGTTTGTAATCCTTCGATACCTTTTTTGATGTAAGGAATAGAGAAGATGACAGCAAAGATGCCACCAACGATTAATAATGGTTGAACCCATGCGGTAGAAGCGATCCAACGACCGATTTTCGCAAAGAATCCACCAATAGCTCTTAAAATTTTCATAATAAATTGCCTCCTATATTTACATATAGCGAATAAATCTTATCACTTATCATATTTATTTTCAATAAAATAATATAGAAATTTTAGTTCAACTTAATTTCATAGAAATTAAAATATTTTTCTAACCTTGTTTTTGTATACTTGTTGCTATTTGAAAAGAGTATGTATAAAATACATTCAGCGAATTATGAAGAAAATTGAGCGTTTTAAACGTAAGTTAAATAATTTCATGTTTGATCACATCCATCTTGCGGAAAGCGTGCGCTTTACTAAAGGTCTTTTTATCGCTGCTTTAACTGCGTTTTTATATGCCTTTGGCTTCTATTGCTTTGTTGCCCCATTTCAAGTGGATCACTTAACATTACCTGGCTCCGCCATTACCACTGGTGGTGTTGGTGGTATTTCTCAAGTCATTTGGATGATATTTAATCTGTGTGGAATCACAATTGACTTATTCACCTTGCAATCTATTTTCTACTTCGCTCTCAATATTCCAATTCTCATTTTTGCTTTCTTCAAGATTGGAAAGAAATTCGCAATCATCACTTTAATTAATGTTGGTTTATCTTCCCTTTTCATTCAGCTATTTAAACCTGAATACGGGTTCACACTCATGAGCGAAATTGCATGCTTGCTCCAGGACCAACATGTAGCACGTGTCTTATTTGCAGGCGTAGCAATTGGTCTTGCTTCATCTATTGCTTTTAGAAGCGAAGTGTCTTGTGGCGGAATCGATGTTATTTCCTATTATTTTGCTTTAAGAAAATCAACCAGTGTAGGTAAATACGCTACTGCATTAAATAGTGTAATTATTATCACATATTCTTTACTTACAATTGCGTACAACAAAGGTGAAAATATTGCCCTTGCATTTGTGAATATGCTCTTCTCGTTCTTGTACTTATTTACCGTCATGTTGGTGGTGGATTTCGTCAACATCAGAAATAAGAAAGTACAAATTCAAATTATTACGAGTTTTAAAGATATATCAGCAGTTTTGATAGCGAATTTCCCGCATTCTACTACAACTGTCGAAGGTAAAGGTGGATACTCCCACGCTGAAAAAACCATCGTTTATATGGTGGTCTCATCTAATGAAGTTAAACGTGTAGTTCCTCTGGTCAAGAAAGTTGATCAGCATGCATTTATTACCGTTACTTCTTTAGTACAAGCATACGGCAATTTCTTTATTAAACCAATTGAATAAATTTTGAATTAAGTAGTATAAAAAAATACTGGCGATTTCTTGCCAGTATTTTTGTTAAATCTGATCGAGTTCTTCTTTGATTTTTTCTTTCTTCAAGTTTTGACCAATGAAGACTAATTTGATTAATTTGTCGCCATATGTTTCGTCCCAGTCATGAGCGAAGTTTTTATCATTTTTAACCAACATTTGAAGTTGTTGTTTTGATAAGGTGACGCTATACCACTTGCCGGATTGATTAAGTGATTGTTGTCTTCCGGCTTGTTCATAAACATAAGCGAATTTTGGTTCTTCTTCAAAGTATAGGATACCTTTTGATCTAATGAGATGATGTTTGTTTTCATTTGCCCATTTGATGAACAATTCTTTTTTAAATGGTCTTCTACGGAAATAGACAAATGTATTTACATCATATTCATCAGCGGTACCCTCATCATCGTTTTCATCCATGCCATGTTCGTGGTGGTGATGGTGATGATGGTGGTGCTCATGTTCTTCATGTTCATGATGATGTTCATGTTCATCTTCGTCGTCATCATCATCGTCATCATCATCGTGATGGTGATGATGATCCTCATCTGCGTCAACTTCGTTGTCCCAGTCTTCAAATTCTCTAATCCACGCAGCGGAAGTGGAAGCTTCTTCAAATTTGAATAATTTTGTGTCCACCAATTCGTCGATATCAACATCACAGAAATCAGTTCTAATGATTTTTGCTTTTGGCTGAATGGCTCTAATGGTCTTTTCAACTCTTTCTAGTTCTGATTTAGAGATTTCACTTACTTTATTCAAAAGAATAATGTCACAGAATTCGATTTGTTGAATCACAAGATTCTCTAAATCTTCTTCTCCTCTTTCTGCACTTTCAAGAGCTTCTCCACAACCGAATTCATCTCTTAATCTAAAAGCGTCAGTAACAGAGATAATTGCGTCAAGCGTATAGAACTTTGGTAATTTCTTTTTATTGAATTCCTCTTCCATAAAGGAGATGGTTTGGGCAATTGGCACTGGTTCACAAATACCACTGGCTTCAATTAAGATATGGTCGAATTTTTGTGACTGCACTAAATCCGCTAATTGTTCAATTAAATCTTTCTTTAATGTACAGCAGATACATCCATTTTGAAGAGAGACTAGGTTATCTCCTTTAGAAGAAACAACCCCACCCTTTTCAATGAGCTCGGCGTCGATATTAACTTCGCCTAAGTCATTAACAATAACTGCCATCTTATGGCTTTTCGCATTTTTTAAAATGTGGTTGATTAAAGTGGTTTTACCACTCCCTAAATATCCTGTAATCAAGGTAATAGGTACTGTTTTAAATTCTGACATATAAAACCTCCATGCATTCATTATTATAATGAATATTATTTATTATTCAAATAAATTGATTTGGAAAAAACGTGCAAAATATATTAAGATTAGAATAATCTAAGAGGGAATATTTTATGCGTAAGACCAAGATTATTTGTACGATTGGTCCAGCTAGTGATAAAGAAGAAACGCTTATCGCGATGGCAAAGGCTGGAATGAATGTTGCTAGAGCCAACTTTTCTCATGGTAATCACGAACAACACAAAGCCCGTTTTGACATGATTAAAAAAGTTAGAGAAGAGTTAAATCTTCCAATCGCTATCATGTTAGACACTAAAGGACCTGAATATCGTATCGGTTTATTCGAACATGATGAAATCAACTTAAATAATGGTGACGAATTTGTTTTTACTACAAAAGATATCATGGGCAATGAAAAAATGGTCTCAGTCTCTTATAAAAATTTGCCTGAAGAATTAGAAGTAGGAAATCTTATTTTAGTTAATAATGGATTAGTGGTTTTTAAAGTCACAAAAATTGAAAAAGACAACATTTATACCATTGTTATTAATAGTGGTAAACTTAGCAACTGTAAATCGATGTCATTCCCTGGTAAGCATTTACAACAGGCCTTCTTATCCGAAGCTGATAAAAGTGATTTATTATTCGGCATTGAAAACGATGTCGACTTTGTCGCGGCTTCATTCGTCTCATGCAAACAAGATATGCTCGATATGCGTCGTTTTTTAGATGAAAATGGTGGAAAAGATATCGAAATTATCGCTAAGATCGAAAACCGTTTTGGTGTTGATAATATTGAAGAGATTTGTGAGATTGCTGATGGCATTATGGTTGCCCGTGGTGACTTAGGCGTTGAAGTTCCATTTATTGAAGTTCCTAGCATTCAAAAGCACTTAATCAAAAAGTGTAGATTAATGGGCAAGGTAGTTATAACCGCTACTGAAATGCTTGAATCAATGATTCAAAACCCTAGACCAACAAGAGCCGAAATCTCTGATGTTGCTAATGCAGTTTATGATGGTAGCAGTGCCATCATGCTTTCTGGAGAATCGGCATCTGGTAAATATCCAGTTGAAGCTACTAAGAATATGGCGGATATTGCCGAATTTACTGAAAAGACAATTAACTATGCTAGATTATTTAGAGAAACAAACTTTGAAATTAGGAATGCAACTGACGCCGTTTCTCACGCAACCTGCGAGATGGCAATTGATGTTGATGCTAAAGCAATTGTGGTTTCTTCTATTTCTGGAAAAACCGTACGCATGGTTGCTAGATTTAGAGCGCCTGTAGATATTTTAGGCGTTACCACAAGTGAAAAAGTTTGGTATAAACTTGCTCTTTCTTGGGGTGTAACTCCTGCTATTACCGGAAGATTTGAGCATACTACCCCAATGTTTAACAACGCCCTTAATTTAGCAAAAGTTACATTTAATCTCAAACCAGGAAATCATGTGGTTTTAACTGGTGGCAGTGTAGGCGCTAAAGCCTCTGCTACTAATTTAATAAAATTAGAAACAATTGCGTAGAAAAGAGGATATTTATGAGATCGACATTAGAAAAAGGCGTATTAACAATTTACTTAGAAGGTGAACTTAATTCCTATAGTGCTGAACCTATGGGGAAAGAAATCGACCAAGTTATTGAAGACAAACAATTTGAAAAATTAGTTTTAGATTTAGAACGACTAAGCTACATTTCCAGTGCTGGTTTAAGAGTGGTTCTTAGACTTAAACAAAGATTTGATAATGTTTCTGTCATTAATGCTTCACTTCAAGTTTATGACATCTTCCAAATGACGGGATTTACCAATGTAATGGATGTTAAAAAAGCATTAAGAAAAGTCGACATTTCTTATGCAGAAGTAATTGGAGATGGCTTCTTTTCTACTGTTTATCGTTTGGATAAAGACACGATTGTTAAGGTATTTAACCGTACAAGTGATGCCGGACAAATTGAAAGAGAATTACGTTTAGCAAAAGAAGCATTCGTGCTAGGAGTTCCAACAGCAATATCCTATGATATTGTTAAAGCTGGAGATAAGCTAGGTGTTGTTTTTGAAATGCTTGATTGTATGTCGCTTAAAACCGCAGTGCAAACTCATCCTGAAAAAATACGTGAATATGTTGTTAAATACGCTACTTTACTAAAGAAAATCAATACCACTGAATGCTTTAATCCAATTATTCCTGATATTAAGAAACAATATTTCGAAAAATTGGAATTTATTAAACCTTATATAGAAGAGAAATATTATCTTAAGGCTAAGAAATTACTTGAATCTATTCCTGATAGGAAGACATTTGTACATGGAGATTGTCACTTCAAAAACATTATGGTGCAAAATGGTGAATTAATCTTAATTGATATGGACACTCTTTCAGTAGGACATCCAATCTTTGAATTAGCCGCAATCTACGCTCCTTATTGTGCTTTTAACGAAGATGATCCAGGCAATAGTGAAAAATTCTTTGGCATCAAAGCAGAGGAAGCAGCTAAACTCTATAACTCTTTACTAGATTTATACTTTGGCAAAGATGATCCAGTTATTAAAGATAAAATTAGACTTGTCTGCTATCTACATATGGTGTGGTGGAATCGAGTTAACGAGCCAAACAATAATGTGAGATTTGAAGGATGCCGCTCACGTCTAATTCAACTACTTGATAGATTTGATGATTTAGATATCGGATTATAGAAGTATTACCCTCGTAATTTCGAGGGTTTTATTTAAATAAAAAAATCCCATTCTTGGGATACTTGTTGGCGGAGAAGAAGGGATTCGAACCCTTGCAGGACTTGCATCCTCTAGCAGTTTTCGAAACTGCCCCCTTCAACCGCTTGGGTACTTCTCCAGCGTGAATAATTATAACGATATTGAAGATAAAATGCTATATCATTCATTTATGAATAGAAAAATTCATAACATTCTTCTATAATAGTCAAAGTATGAGATTTGGCGACTTTACTGATATTAACTTTGTAATCTTCTTCGCACTTATGCTGACCCTTTTAGCAGCCTTAATAGTGGTGATTGTCTTTTTCATCGTTTACGTTAACGGTGAAAATAAATTCCAAAAGCAGATATCTTATGAAAGTACAACAACCAGAATTTTTATTATCGATGTAAAGAAAAACAAATATGTCGTCTTTAATAAATCTGATATCTCTTCCAAACATAGCGCTGATTTATTCAATTTCTATTCCTCTTTTCACCCAAATGATATTGAGCGAGTAAAGAGTTGGATCTTTGATATCTGTGTTCATCCAAGAGAAACCAGTGAATATTTAGAAGCCGATGTTATTATTAACAACACTCATAGAGTGTGTTTCTCTTTACTTAGATTATTAGAATACAAACAAGAAGTTGGCTTAATCCATTTAGAAAGCCATCTTTTGAAATATATCACCCCACTTAACGCTCCTAAAAAGAAGAGCAATAACAGAAGTGGTCTTACTGGTATTGTTAAACGTAGTCAAATTAGTGGCTTGATTAATCGTAATAAAGCTTTAGCGGGCTACACATTCTGTATTAGATTTTTCTACACCAAACAAAAAGTAATCTCTAATGACAAGATTGAAAGATATATGGTTATGAATTTGAAAAATTCAATCTACCCATTTGCTTCTAATCCTAAACTGCCAAGACAAATCATGGATAATGGGGATAATGAAATCTTCTTATTTGATTTAAGAATCAGCAACAAAGAGACTGCAATCCAACTTGCTACTTCAATTGCTAGATCCATCAAAAGAGAAACAGAAGTTAACGGTTTTGCTGGTTATATCAATTTCTCTATTGGTATTGTGGAAAATGGCATTTTCTATCAAAACTATGATCAAATTGAAGAAAAGGCTAGAGAAGCTTGTATTGCAGGTCAAACGAGTGGCAAAGAAATCACTGTCTATCAACGTAATATTGACGCTAGTAATGAACTCGTTAAATATAATGAACAAATTGAACACATCCTTAAGGATGATGTCTTAAGATTCTTATATCGCCCAATTATCAACGCCAGAACCGGTCAAATTACTGGTTATTTTGAATATGTGAAAGCATATGACTCCCCGTTTTCTAATTTCTCGGAAATGTCAAAATATGCGGCGAGAATTAATAAAAACTTAGAATTATTCGCTATCGTTTGTAAAAATGTTATTCCTAAATTCATCATGGAAAGAAGAGATGAGCATTCTAGTTTGTTTTTACAAATTTCGATGGTGGATATCAATGATGTCATTGAAATTATTACCCATATTTCAAATTATAAGAAGGCAAACATTACTCTTGTTTTAGATGAACAAGAGGTGAATGAAAACTCCAACAATGTGGAGCTTCTTATTGCTACCTTGCAAAAACTTAAAGATGCCGGATTTGAAATTGCATTATCTTTAAAAGATAAGAACTTATTACTTAATGACCAAGTATATTTCTTATTCCATTACTTTGTCGTTGGTAGTGCAATGATGGAAGAAGTGAAAGAGAATAACCGTATTAGATTATCCTTATATGCCTTAATTGAATCACTTTTAAAATATAATCGACCTATCATCGCTACTGACCTTGAAGGTTGGCAAGCAGTGGAACTTATCATTAAGAGTGGTATTACCTATATCTCTTCAGATGCTGTTTCACCAAGTAATGACATGCTCCTTCCAATAGAAAAGAAGAAGCTTGAAAAACTTACCGCTATGGCGGAAAAATATCGCTAATAATCTTTAGATTAGGAGAATTATATAAAATGGAAAACAACCAAATCAAAAACAACTCCATCACTAGACAAGAAGACGATTTTGCTCAGTGGTACACTGATGTGTGTAAAAAAGCCGAATTAATGGATTATTCATCCGTTAAAGGCTTTATCATTTATCGTCCTTATGGCTATGCGATTTGGGAACAAATTCAAAAATATCTCGATAAGAGATTTAAAGAAAGCGGACATGAAAATGTCTATATGCCTATGGTTATTCCTGCCAGTTTATTCCAAAAAGAGAAAGAACATGTTGAAGGATTTGCGCCAGAATGCTTAATCGCCACCAAAGGTGGAAAAGAAGAATTAGATGACCATCTTATTGTTAGACCAACAAGTGAAGTCTTATTCTGTGATCACTACGCAAAGATCATTAATTCGTATCGTGATTTACCAAAACTCTACAATCAATGGTGCTCTGTTGTTAGATGGGAAAAGACTACAAGACCATTCTTAAGAGGCGCTGAATTCTTATGGCAAGAAGGTCATACCATGCACGCTAGTGAAGAAGAAGCGAGGACTGAAACATTAAAAATGTTAGAAGTCTATGACGATTTAGGAAGAGATGTTTTAGCTATTCCTTTCTCAAAAGGAAGAAAGACAGATAAAGAGAAATTCTCTGGTGCCTTAGAAACTTATTCTATTGAAGCTTTAATGCCAGATGGAAAAGCCTTACAATGTGGTACCACCCATTACTTTGGTAATGGATTTGCTAAAGCCTTTGGAATTCAATTCCAATCCAAAGAAGGAAAACTCGAAAACCCATATCAAACATCTTGGGGCGTTTCCACTAGATTAATTGGTGCAACCATCATGGTGCACGGCGATGATAATGGATTAGTCTTGCCTCCAGAAGTTGCTCCAATTCAAATCATTGTTATTCCTGTAGCGGCAAATAAACCTGGTGTTATTCCAGCAGCAAGAGAAGTGGCACAAAAACTTGTTGATGCCGGCTATAGATGTAAAGTCGATGATAGTGATAAGACACCTGGTTGGAAATTCTCAGAATACGAAATGAAAGGCGTTCCACTAAGAGTGGAAATTGGACCAAGAGATATCGAAAAAGGTCAAGTTGTCATTGCTAAGCGTAATGATGGCAGCAAGATTTTCTGCCCAATAGAAGAACTTGCCGATAAAGTACATCAATTAATGAAAACTATTCATCAAGAAATGTATGAAAAGGCTTATAAATATCTCCTTGATCACACCACCGATGTGCACACCATGGAAGAGCTTAACGCTGCTTTAGAAAAGGGTGGCTACAGCAAGATGATGTGGTGTGGTAATCAAGACTGTGAAGACAAGATTAAAGAGCTCACAAACGCCACTGCAAGATGCTTGCCATTCAATCAAATTCCTAACGGTGAGACTTGCCCAGTGTGTGGTAAGAAAGCTAGTAAAGTTGTCTTATTTGCAAAAGCATATTAAAAAAGAATGGAAGCTATGCTTCCATTTTTTCATGCAATTTAATCTATCAGTCATGCTCCTCTAATACCTTTAAATTGTATACGGCTTTAATAGGAATAATCTTTTTATCAATAAAGATGATTGCGTGATTTTGCTCATCAATCTTTTTAACCTTACCTTTATATGTTAAGTACTTTCCTTTTTTATTTTTATCATCTGTATAATAGTAAGTTATCTCAATATTTCGATTTAACGATAAATCAGCACTTATTTTGTGTAGCAAATCCTCTATTTCTTGTTTCTTATCTTCGCTGATAATCTTTCTTTCATCCAACGATTCTCTAGAATCATTAATCGCTTCAGCATAACCCACAAGCGCAGCAAAAGGAGCGAACTGAGCAGCACGATTATTCATACTCATTCGTGGATGATTTTTACTAGTTGGAGCCTCTAAAAAGATAATGTCGTCGTACTTACCCATTACGCTTTATGGCCACCGATTTGTTTGTTTCTTTCAATGGTGGTCCCTCCTTCTTGCAAGTCATGTGCTTTTAAAATCATGTTTTTGCCATATTTCTTTTTGATTTCTAAGATTGTGAGCTGTAAAGAGTTCTCTTCTTCTAAATCTTTAATCTTTTCTTTTTTGGATTTTTCCAATTCATCATAGTCAACAAAAAGATTGAGCTGTTCATAGTCCTGTTTATGTTTTTTTACTTCTTCTACTTTTATGACTCTTGTAGCGACAATATACATTCTTCTAACGTGTAGCTTCTTATTTATAAATCGATTAAAAAGCTTTACAGATGCTTCACTAATCAAAGAAGTGGAACTGGTGAATAGTTCTAAATTGATAGAGGAGTGATTTCCTTTAGGAACATCTCTACCGTACCAATCTTTATCTATAACGATATTATCCTTAGATAAATCAGTCACATCATAGCCAATTGATATCGCTATTTGGTCTGTAAGTAAACCTTTATTTACCAAATCTAACGAGAGGGCTTCTGCCATTTCTTTGATGATTAAAAGCGCTTCATCGTAGCTATAGGCTCTTGGAAGGACTTGCCCAATTGATAACGAATTATTCTCTGGAACATAGTTTTTCACTTCTTCCATTCCTACTGGTTCATATCCCCAAGCGTGATCTATAAGTAATTCGGCGTTGATACCAAATTCTTCATATAAGACATCCTCGTTCACTAATGATTGTCTGGCGATATCGCCCATGGTCAAAAGACCATGTTTAAATAACCTTTTTGCAATTCCTCTTCCTACTCGCCAAAAATCAGTTAAAGGAAGATGGTCCCATAATTTCTCTCTATAAGTCTTCTCATCTAGATAAGCAATTCTCACTCCATCTTCATTTTCTTTGGTGTGTTTTGCCATGATATCCATAGCAACTTTAGCTAGATAAAGATTATCTCCGACACCGGCAGTAGCGGTAATGCCTGTTTGATTGTAGACATCCTTAATTAGCATTGATGCGATACCCATCGCGTCTTTTTTATAGGTTTTTAAATATTTAGTGACATCCGCAAACATCTCATCGATGGAATAGACATGAATATCATTAGAATCTATGTATTTAAGATATATTTTATATATCTCAACACTTTTAGCGATGTAATGAGACATCTGTGGTGGAGCAATTACAAAATCTAATTCTAGATAAGGGTTTCTTTTTAATTGGTCGTCATCAAATGATTTTCCTTTGAATTTGTGACCAGGGCATTTCTTTAATCTTTCATTATTGATTTTTCTTACTGCTTCAAGCACTTCAAAAAGCCTTGCTCTTCCAGGTATGCCGTATTGTTTTAAAGATGGGGAGACCGCTAAGCAGATAGTCTTTTCAGTTCTCGTTGGATCTGCAACTACTAAATTGGTCTTTAATGGATCTAGTCCTCTTTCTGCACATTCCACAGATGCATAAAAAGACTTGAGGTCAATTGCGATATATTGTTTCCTTGTCTCATTCATTATCAATATTGTACAATTTACATAGTAAAAACTTAAGAACTATGAATAAAAAGTTATTTATCTTTGATTTAGATGGAACTTTAGTGAATACCGTAGGTGGCTTGACTTATAGTTTGAATCTTGCATTTAGAAAAAATGCATTACCAGAAGTTAATGTTAATCAAACCTCTAAAGCGATTGGAAACGGTATTTTAATCACTATTAGAAGGCTAGTTCCAAATGACACTAGCGAAGAAACTATTCAAAAATGTTTCCGTGACTTTAGAGAATTCTACAAAATGCATTATATGGTGGAAACTGTTCCTTATACAGGTATGTTAAGAACTCTTAGGGCATTAAAAACCAGAGGATATAAACTCGCTGTTGCCACTAATAAGTTAGATGAAATAGCAAAAGAAATGCTTAGCACAATGTTTCCTGATATCTTTGATATGATAGTTGGTGATTCACCTTTATTTCCTAAAAAACCAGATCCTGCAATCATTAACCATATAGTTGCTTCTTTTCATGTTAGTAAAGAAGAAACCGTTTATATTGGAGATTCAGAAGTAGATGTGGAAAGTGCTGCTAATGCTGGAGTTGATTTGATACTAGTGGATTATGGCTTCCATAGAAGCGAAGACTTCTTAAAAATAAAAGCAAAGCATATTAGTAAGCCACAAGAACTATTATATTTGTGGTAAAATTGATGTTGTATGAAACTTACAGTAGACGCAATTACTTCTAATGAATATCCAGACAAATTCACCATCGGTGATCTTTTAAGATACATGGATGTCGAACCTGTCCCATGGCTAGTAGTGGGAGTTAATGGTGTTTTCTATAAAACCAAACAATTTGACACAAAATACCTACAGAACGGGGATAAAGTTGATTTGGTATATATTCGTGGTGGTGGATGATGAAAGAACTAAATCTCTTCCAAAAAGAAAGATATGATTGTTCAACTTTTCTAAAAGAAATAGGAGAAGAAGGACAAGTTAAACTGCTTAAAAGCAGAGTTTTTATTGTTGGGGTTGGAGGATTAGGCAATCACATTTTACTTACTCTTGCATCTATGGGAGTCGGTCATATTACTATCGCTGATGAAGACATTGTGAAATTAGATAATCTTCCACGTCAGATTCTTTACGATGAAAAAGACATTGGTAAATATAAAGTTGATGTTGCAGAAGTAAAAATCAAAGAAAAAAATCCTGATGTGAAAATAAATAAACTATGTTTAATGGTGGACGAGAATAATTCTAGAGAATTATTTAAAGACTTTGATTTAGTTATCGATGCGACTGATAACTTTAAAAGCAAATTTATTATTGAAGATGCATGTAAAGAATTAGAAATTTCCTTTATATGCGCTGGTGTAAGTGATTATAAAGGCCAATTAATTCTTGTTACCAAAGACAGTAAATACTCGTTTAAATCACTATTTGATACGCTTCCAATAAATATTGAACAGAAATATATTGATGAAGATAAAGGAGTGTTTCCTCCAGCTGTTGCGTTAGTGGCTAATCTAACTGCAAATCAAGCAGCTAAGTATTTACTTGATCTTGATGATTTATTGTTAGACACACTTATAGTGATAGATACTAGAAAAGTTGAAATAAATAAATTTCACTTTGAATAAAAACAAAATTCCCACTCGTTTGAATGGGAATTTTTTATTTGTTTTGGCGGAGTAGGAGAGACTCGAACTCTCGCACCAGTTACCCGATCTACTTCCTTAGCAGGGAAGCCCCTTCACCAACTTGGGTACTACTCCAGTCTTTTAGTGAACGCAACATATAATATCACAAGTAAATATTTTATTTAATACATATTTTTGTTTTTCAAAAAAAGTAAACAATCTTTCCGTTATCGGCAATGTTTATTGCATATCTATTGCACTTTGCCGTTATTTGTTTAATAATAATCTCGTGAGGTTGACTGATATGAAATATATGTCCGTTAGTGAAACCGCCAAAAAATGGAAACTTTCTGAAAGAAGTGTCCGTAATTATTGTGCGGAAGGAAAAGTGGAAGGTGCTTTTCTTACTGGCAAAACTTGGAATATTCCTAGTGATGCAAAAAAACCTTCAAATAATGTTAAAGGAAAAGAAGAAACTATTAATCCTGCTGATGAAGTTAATGAGTTAGTTAGCAATGCTCAAGTTGCATTAAATGATTTCTCTTCTTTTACTCAAGAACAAATCGATTATATTGTGGCAAAAATGTCTGTTGCTGGTCTTGACCATCATGGAACACTCGCTAAAGCCGCCATTGATGAAACTAAAAGAGGCGTTTTTGAAGATAAGGCTACTAAGAACTTATTCGCTTGCGAATATGTTGTCAATAACATGCGTCATTTAAAGACTGTTGGCATTATCTCAGATGATCCTGTAACAGGTATTACGGAAATTGCCGAACCAATTGGCGTTATTTGTGGTATTACTCCTGTTACTAATCCAACAAGTACAGTCATATTTAAATCTTTAATTTGTATTAAAACACGTAATCCAATTATCTTTGCATTCCATCCAAGCGCACAACAATCCTCTAAACAAGCAGCGATTGTGATGAAAGAAGCAGCAGAAGCAGCAGGCGCTCCTAAAGACTGTATTCAATGGATTGAACATCCAAGTATGGAAGCAACTACATTACTTATGAATCATCCTGGCGTAGCTACCATTCTTGCTACTGGCGGTAACGCAATGGTTAAAGCAGCTTATAGCTGTGGAAAACCAGCTATGGGTGTAGGCGCTGGTAATGTTCCTGCTTATATGCATAAATCATGTAACGTCGAACAAGCAGTCAACGATATTGTTTTATCAAAATCATTCGATAATGGTATGATTTGTGCTTCTGAGCAAGCCGCTATTATTGATAAAGAAATATATGAAGAAGCTAAATCCTTATTTAAGAGATTTAAAGTTTACTTTGTAAATAAAGAAGAAAAAGCTAAATTATCTCGCTATATGTTTGGCTATGTCGAAGGCGATGAAGGAGTCGAACAAGCTAAATTAAACGCTGATATTGTTGGAAAACCAGCATATTGGATTGCTAAACAAGCAGGATTAGATATCCCAGAAGATACCTCAATAATTGGTGTGGAATGTACGCAAGTTGGACCAAAAGAACCAATGAGTAGAGAAAAACTCTCTCCAGTTCTAGCTTTCTTCAAAGTCAATAGTGAAGAAGAAGGAATTGAAAGAAGTAAACAAATGGTGCAATTCAATGGCTTAGGTCATAGTGCTGCTATCCACTGTGCTTCTCAAGAACTTGCCGATAGATTTGGTGACCGCGTACTCGCGATGAGAATTATTTGGAATTCTCCAGCCACCTTTGGTGGAATTGGTAATGTCTATAACTCATTCCTACCATCATTAACCCTTGGTTGTGGTAGTTATGGTCATAATTCTATCGGAGGCAATGTCTCCGCTGTTAATCTAATCAACATTAAGAAAGTTGGTAAAAGGAGAAATACTGTGCAGTGGTTTAAAGTTCCTCGCAAAATTTACTTTGAGCGAAATTCAATACAATACTTAAAGTCCTGTAAGGACATGGAAAAGGTCTTTATTGTGACCGATACATCAATGGTGCAATTTGGTTTCTTTAAGAAAATTGCTGAACAAATCAATTCCAGAAGAAACAAAGTGACCATGCAATTATTCTGTGATGTCGAACCTGATCCAGATATTGAGACAGTGAGAAAAGGTACAGAAATGATGCGTATCTTCCAACCTGACACTATTATTGCTTTAGGTGGTGGTAGTGTTATGGATGCTGCCAAAGGTATGTGGTTATTCTATGAACATCCAGAAGTTAACTTTGATGATTTAAAACAAAAATTCATGGATATTCGTAAAAGGGCCTTTAAATATCCTGAATTAGGCAATAGAAGTAGACTCATTTGTATCCCAACTACTTCCGGAACCGGTAGTGAAGTTACTCCATTTGCGGTTATTTCCGATAAGAAGAACAATAAGAAGTATCCTTTAACCGATTACTCCTTAACTCCAACTATCGCAATCGTGGATCCAGAGTTTACAACTAACTTACCTCCAAAACCAACCGCAATGACTGGTATGGATGTTCTTACCCACGCTATTGAAGCCTATGTTTCGGTCATGGCTAGCGATTATACTGATGGCTTAGCCTTAAAGGCTATTCAACTTGTTTTCCAATATTTACCAAGAGCGGTTAAAGATGGACAACATGATTTAGAAGCAAGAGAAAAGATGCATAACGCTGCCACAATTGCTGGTATGGCATTTGCTAATGCTTTCTTAGGAATGACCCACTCTATGGCTCATAAAGTTGGAGCGGAATTCCATACAGTGCATGGCCTTGCTTGCTCAATTCTATTGCCTCATGTCATTAGATATAATGGACAAGTGCCAACAAAATTAAGTGTGTGGCCAAAATATAACCATTATTGCGCTGATAAGAAATATCAAGAAATTGCTCAATTACTCGGCTTAAAAGCATCAACTCCAGAGGAAGGAGTGGAATCTCTTGCTAAAGCATGCGAAAACTTAGCTAAAGAAATTGGCTTAGTCACTTGCTTCAAAGATACTGGAATCGAAAAAGAAAAATTCTATAGTGTTTTAGACAGAATTGCTGTTTTAGCATTTGAAGATCAATGTTCACCATGTAATCCAAGAGTACCTCTCGTAGAAGATATGAAAGTGATATTAAGCAACGCTTACGAAGGTAAAAAGTAATTTCTTTCTAAAGAAAAATGCTATTATAAGCGTAGAGATATTAATTAGGAGATTTAACTATTATGGGTGTAATGGAAGACTTTTTCCAAATGGCATTGGATGCTTCACACGAAGAACGAGTTTCTAATGCAAGAACTGCGTGTGCTGTAATCATTGATTATTTCGAACGCCAAAACGTACAAAGACAAGATATCATGAAAATTCTTTGTGCTTTTACCAGGCTATTTGTTTCTGTAGATCGTTCTTGTGAACAGGGCGAATATGAATTATTCAATGATGTCACTAAATTAAATCTTTCTACTGACCAGTTCTTTGAATTGACGAATCGTGGCACCGATAGACAATTTGTCAGTGATGTATTGGAAATTATTAGTGAAATGGACGATGAAACCAAAAAAGCGGTTGCTGTATTTGGCGCATGTATTTGTTCCGCAGACCATGAAATTACTGCAGCGGAAAAGCAAATGATTCTACGCGTTTTGCAATAATCTAACATTAAAAGAATTAGCCTGTGTCATTTAGATACAGGCTTTTTGTTTCTTTTTTATAAGCAAAAACATATAATATTGACGATGAAAACATTATTAAAAAACGCCAGAATCTTAACTATGAAGAATGACCGCATCTTTTTTGGTCATGTGGTCGTGGAAGATAATCGCATTGTCGAAGTTGGTCCAGCAGTAAATATCTATGCTGATTATGATAAGGTCATCGAATGCGAAGGCAACTTATTAATGCCTGGATTTAAAAACGCTCACACTCATAGTGCAATGACTTTTTTACGTAGTAAAGCTGATGATTCTAATCTGCAAGATTGGTTATTTAAAGAGATTTTTCCTAGAGAAGCAAATTTAAGACCTGGTTGTGTCAGAGAGCTTACTAAAGTAGCAATCCTAGAATACTTGACTAGTGGCACAACCGCTGCGTTTGATATGTATTTCTATCCTGAAGAATTTGAAGAAACCGCTAATAAATTTGGTTTTCGCTTAGTCAATCTTTTGATGTATGACAAGACTGCTCGTCCAGTTAAGAAATGTTTAGAACTTTATAAAGCTAATAAAAACGAAGATGGTTTAGTGAAATATGTCATTGGTATGCATAGTGAATACACACCAACTGAAGAGATGTTTGAGACTACTAAACAGTTATTAGATAAAACCAAATCTCCTTTCTACACTCACTTAAGTGAGATAAGCAAAGAAGTAGAAGACTGTATCTTTAAAAGAGGTATGACTCCGATGGAATTCTTTGATTCCATGCATTTCTTTGATCGCGGTGGGGCTATATTCCATGGTGTTTATCTTAGCGATGACGATATTGAAATTATCAAGAAAAGAGATGTGGTGGTTGTTTCTAATCCAAGTAGCAACATGAAACTTGCTAGTGGGGTTGCTGAAATCAAAAAACTTTTAGCAAATAAAGTTACTGTTGCCTTAGGCACTGATGGTCCAGCGAGCAATAACGCTTTAGATATGTTTAGAGAAATGTATTTAGTGACTGGATTACAAAAACTCATCTTAAAAGACCCAGTTTCCATTCCTGCTTATGAAGTGTTAAAGATGGCGACAGTTAACGGGGCTAAAGCTATGGGATTAAAAGACTGTGATACTTTAGAACCAGGAAAACTTGCTGATATCATTATGATTGATTTAAGACGACCAAGCATGCAGCCTTTAAATAACATTATTAATAATGTTGTTTACGCTGGTAGCAAGGACGTCATAAAGATGACGATGATTAACGGCAAAGTTTTATATTACAATAACGAATTTTTCATCGGCGAAGACATCAATCAAATTTATAAAAAAGTTCAACAGTTAACCGATGAACTTTCAGTAATTAAGAAGTAAATTTACTAGCGTATCCTCACTCAATAATTTATCCAAATCCTCTTTGTTATTAACAAGGAGGTTTTTTGTTTTTTGATAATAAGTGTTAATGATTTTATCCTCTATTGTTTCGGCTTTTACATAGTTAGCAGGATCATCTTTATTTATTTGCTCACCAATTAAAGTGAACATGCATCTTCTTAAGAATAAATAGAATGATGATTCTAACCAATAAAAGAATTTGGAGTTTTTATGTCTATTTTCATTCTCTTTGAATTTAAGGAAAAACTCGATACCATCTTCTGGGTTATGCCACAAATCCACAAAGACATAATCGGCTTTGTAGTCTTTGTTTAAATAATTATTCGCATCATCAAAGATGATGTTAAGCTTTTCTTGATGTGGGAATTTATCTTTTAGATACTTATTAAATAAATTGATGATGTTTCTATCGTTTTCAATCACAGTGATAGATTTAACGTCGTCTTTAAGAAGCGCCATAAATGGGAAATATCCTAGTCCTAAACCAAAGACCAAAACATCACCTTTTGCTTCTTTAACTGCCTTGTCCATGGTTTCTATTTCATTAGGAGTGATATTCATCCAAGTTACACCTTTATGATTTAAGGCAATAAAAGGGAATTCATCTTTGAAATATCCAAGGGAATTGATTTCGATATAGTCTTCGCTAGACATGTCTTGATACGCAAATAGTTCAAAAGGAACATATTTATCTATTTTTAATTCATAGTCGCCTTCTTTTGCTTTAACACCATTCATTGCTTGGTAATATGGGTTACTCACATATTTGTCTGTGTCTAATTCATGAATTGTGCCAAAGACATATTCATTCAATATCTCTTCGTTATCTTCAATTGTGAGATCAATATCGAGATACCTACTAATTTTACTTAAAAAGACAGTTCTAGAAGAGAAGTGGAAACGCTGCATCAAAAGTTCAATCTCTTTTTTAGAGGTAATTTCCATATTTCCAAAAATTGAACTAAGGATATCGGAAATAGATAGATTTAGTTCATGTTTATCTAGTAATGAATTAACGTAATCAGTAAGTTGGTTATCTTTTTTAAATTTCATGCTTCCATTTTACAAAATTATTGTATAATTTTCTATATTATGGCAACGAAAAAAGGATTATGTCCATACTGTCGCACAATTAGAGTGGATCGTCGTATCTTCCCAGTTAACCCTGAAGCATCGACTTGTTTTTGTCCAACTTGTATGCGCGAGATGGAACCAAAACTCGCAATTGAAGGCTATAAAGAGTATCTTGATAGCCAACTAAAGATTGCCGATAAATCTTTATTTGTTACTTGTGACCCAGTTTTAGCGTATCAGCAATACGCCAGTGTCATTGAGCTTGAAGCTAAAGAAGCCCATGCTTTACTTGGTAGAATCCTTTGCCTTATTTATATGGGCCGAGTTCGTAAATCATATTTAAAAGAAGCTTTAACTTTGTTAGAAGCAACTAGTTATGAAGGCTGTAGCATTAATGACTTTGCTTTCTTTCTAAAGAAAATCAATTTTGCTTTAGATGAATATGATGCTTCTTTACAAAAGAAGTTAACATTTAGAAGCTACTATTATGACGAAGAATGCTTAAAACTTTACTATTCTCATTTTAATGACATCATCTTACTTAAAGAACTTCTTTTAGAAATTGCGGAAAATATCAAAAAGAAGGCTGCTTCTCAACAAAACGAAGTTTTAATCAATCTTCTTAAACACAATCTTGATGAGAAAAGACGTATTCTCAAGCAAGAAGTTTATACTGCGGATGGAACAAGCTATAAGTTTGACCGTATGAATAGAGGTAAAGTTGAACTTATTAAAACCAACCATGATATGGAAACCCACTTATCTAGATATCGTTTAGCCACCTTAGACAATAACGATAAGAAAAATAGACATATCAGTGATGAAATCTTTAAAGACTACACCAAAATTGCTAGAGCTAAAAAACGCACTCTTGCGTTTGCGATTATGTTTTTAATTGTTACAGGTGGATTTGTGGCTTCTGCTTTCTTCCTTAAGAGTGATGTGTGGTTCTTCTATTCATTTTTAGCAGCGGCTGGACTAACTTTTATTTTCACAGTTCTCTCACTTATCAATCACTTTGTGTTAAGACACATGCTTAATAAAAGAAAGCTACGCCTTGATTAACGAGCGTAGCCATTTATCTTTAGATAAGTTAATAATTTCTTTAAAGCTTTACCGCGGTGAGATACCCGGTTTTTTTCTTCTTGCGTAAGAGAAGCATAACTCTTTCCTAACTCATCGCAGATGAATATAGGATCATAGCCAAATCCGGTAGTGCCGTCCGGCTTATAAGCAATTTTACCAGGAACAATTCCTTCAAATAGTAGTGGTTTATCTTCTACATTCACTAAGACAATGTCACAGATAAATCTAGCAGTTCTATCTTTTCCTTCTAAGTCGGAAATGATTTGTTTCATCGCGTTAGCGTGACCCCCACATTCTTCGGCATATCTAGCAGAATGTAGACCTGGTTTATTACCTAATGCTTCTATTTCTAACCCAGAATCATCAGCGATAATAGGCATCTTAGTTAACTTTTGAATAGCGCTAGCTTTAATAAGTGCATTTTCATAATAATTATTTCCATTTTCAATAATGTCTCCAACCTTGATATTAAGATCGTTTAAGCCATAGACAGTGATATGAAAAGGAGAAAGAATTTGTCTAATTTCCGTTAATTTATGGGCGTTATTAGTGGCTACTAAGAGTTCAAAATTCATATTCTATATTATATATAAGGATTTAAAAGAAGACAAAGTTTTAAAAAATTAGCACTCTCTATTGACGAGTGCCAAAAAAAGATTATAATAGAATTAGCACTTGAAGGTGAAGAGTGCTAAAAGGAGGTCTTAATTATGAACATGAACAATGGTATGGAAGACTATTCCCAAGATGAAAACATCTTAGAAAAATTTGGTCGTGATGTGACCAAAGCTGCCAAAGAAGGAAAGATTGATCCTGTTATTGGTAGAGATGAAGAAATTCATCAAATTATTGAAGTCCTTTCCCGTAAAAATAAAAACAATGTCATCTTAATTGGTGAACCTGGTGTTGGTAAAACCGCAATTATTGAAGGTCTTGCTTTAAGAATTGCTAAAGATGATGTGCCAACTTTACTAAAAAATAAGATGATTTATGAACTCGATATGGGGGCTCTTGTTGCGGGCGCTAAATATCGAGGTGAATTTGAAGAGCGATTAAAAGCAGTTCTTAACAAAATCAAAGATTCAAATGGACAAATCATCCTCTTTATCGATGAAATCCATCTTATTGTTGGTGCTGGTCAAACCGAAGGCGCTCTTGACGCTTCTAATATGTTAAAGCCAATGCTTGCTAGAGGAGAAATTGACTGTATCGGTGCAACTACTCTAAAAGAGTATCGACTTTATATTGAAAAAGATAGAGCGTTAGAAAGACGATTCCAACAAGTCTTAGTGAATGAACCAAGTGTTGATGATTCCATCTCTATTTTAAGAGGCTTAAAAGAAAAGTTTGAATCTCATCACGGAGTGAAAATCACTGATAATGCGATTATTGCCGCCGTGTCTTTATCTAATAGATATATCACTTCTAGATACTTACCAGACAAGGCTATCGACTTAATCGACCAAGCTTGTGCTTCAATTAGGGTGGAACTGGAATCTACTCCAACTGAACTCGATGAATATAATCGTAAGATTAGACAACTCGAGATTGAAAAGTACGCGCTTGAAAAAGAAAGCGACGAAGCTAGTAAGAAACGACTTGAAAAACTTGTTGGTCAACTTGAAAAACTTAAGAAAGAACAAGCAGAGTTAAACGAAGCCTGGCTTAAAGAAAAGGCTATTAATCAACAAATCAAAGAAGAGAAAACTAAACTTGATAAACTTAGATTTGATTTGGACAATGCGTTTTATAACGCAAATTATGAATTAGCCTCTAAACTCCAATATAAGGACATCCCTGAATTAGAGAAAAAGATAAAAGAATTAGAAGCTTCAAATAAAGACAAGAAGATTCTTTCTGAAATAGTGACAGAAGAAGATATCGCCAAGATTGTTTCTAAACTCACAAATATTCCAGTGAGTAAAATCTCACAAGGTGAAAAAGAAAAAGTGATGCACCTTGAAGAAGACCTTAAGAAACGTGTTATTGGTCAAGATGACGCTCTTAAACTCGTCGCAGATGCGATTATTCGTCAAAGAGCGGGTATCAAAGATCAAAATAGACCAATTGGTTCCTTTATGTTTTTAGGTCCAACCGGTGTTGGTAAAACCGAAGTAGCAAGATCACTAGCGGAATTGCTCTTTGATAGTGAAACCCATATGGTGAGAATCGATATGTCTGAATATATGGAGAAATATTCAACCTCTCGTCTTATTGGGGCCCCACCAGGATATGTTGGCTATGAAGAGGGTGGGCAATTAACCGAAAAAGTAAGAAGAAATCCTTATAGTATCGTCCTATTCGATGAAATCGAAAAAGCGCATCCAGAGGTCTTTAACTTATTATTACAAATTCTTGATGATGGTAGATTAACCGATTCACAAGGAAGAGTCGTGGACTTTAAAAACACAATTATTATCATGACTTCTAACCTTGGTAGTGAATATTTACTACACGGTCAAAAAGAAGAAGTGAATCAACTCATTCATCAAACATTTAAACCAGAATTCCTTAACCGTATTGATGAAATCATTTACTTCAATCCACTTGGAAAAGAAGTTCAACTCAAGATTGTGGATAAGCTACTTCGTAATCTTAACGAGAGATTAAAAGAATCCTATTTCAGCTTTGAATTCACAGATGCGGTCAAACACTATATCTTAGATAATTCTTATTCCGAACAATTTGGTGCTCGACCACTCAAGAGATTTATTCAAAACAACATTGAGACTTTAATCGCTAAAGAGATTATTCAAGGAAACATCTCTACAAAATATAAATATCAACTTGATTATGTTGATAACGAATTAAAGATTAAACAGGTGTAAATCCTCTCCTTCCCTAGAGGTGGTGATGAAAATCATCACCTTTTTTCTTGAATAGTATTATAATGGTGGCATGTATTTTGAAAAATATACGGTCTTATCTACAGATGTTGACTTCAATTTAGAGATCAAATTATCTACTTTGATGCGTTATATGCAAGAAGTAGCCACTAACCATGCGAACAAAATTCATTACGGTCGCGATGATTTGCAAAAGAATAATAATATCTGGGTAGTGGTAAGAACTGATATAAAGATTAATCGCCTGCCTAAAGTTGATGAAGAGATTTTGATTTATACTCATCCTGGTGAAGCTAAATCTTTTATGTTTCCTCGTTATTTAAAAGTTACTGACAAACATAAAAATATTTTAGTGAGTGTTGCTTCTATTTGGGTGGTAGTTAATTATGATACCCGAAAGATTGTTTTAAGACCTTTTGGCGAACAAAAACTTCCTAGCGAAGTTGATAAAGATGACCTTCCACTTCCTGAAAAAGTAAGCGGAGAGGCCATCAATTTAGTTGACGAACGTAAAGGAAGATATTCTGAAGTTGATATCAATGGACACATTAATAACTCTTATTACATTGACTATGTCTTAGATATTCATGATTTGGATTTCTATAAGAAACATCAAGTTAGTAGAGTTCTTCTTAACTATGAAAGAGAAGTTCATAGTGGAGATTTAATGAAAATTTATTCTGATGGCAATAACCCAGAAATAGTGGTTGGCAAGATTGATGGTCAACTATCTTATTTAGCTAAAGTTGAATTTAAAGATAGATAATATGACCTGGGTAATTCTTTTAGAAATTATTTTTTTAGGAATCGGACTTTCCGCTGATGCATTTTCTGTTGCTTTAACTGATGGCTTAACCTATAGCGACATCAACAAGAAACGCTCTTTCTTTATCGCTGGTGTTTTCGGCTTTATGCAAGCCCTAATGCCACTTATTGGCTTTTGGATTGTTGAAGTTATTGAAATGATTGCCGGAGCAACAGCAGGGGCTAAAGCAGGACACATTGCCTCTTTAGTGGTGGTTTGGGTTGCCTTTGGCTTACTTATATTCATTGGTGGCAAGATGCTTATTGAATCCATCATCGAAACGAAAAAGCCTAAAGAAGAAAGAAAAACGAAGTTTTTCTCAGTTAAAGAAGTTATATTCTATGGCTTTGCCACGGCGATTGATGCTTTAGCAGCAGGAGTGGCGATGCACGCTGACTTATCAACAACTACAACAGTATGGCTCCATGTTTCTATTATCTTGGTTTTAACTTTTTCTATTTCGTTAGTAGGTTTATTCCTTGGAAAGCAAGTAATGAAAATACTAAGGGGCCACTATGAAATTGCCGGAATAATTGGCGGAATCATTCTCATTCTTTTAGCGGTGTGGGTTGTATTAAGCCACTATGTTTCAATTTTCTAATTTATTATTGAGTGAAAATTTTATAAAATTAAATAAGATTTAAAGTATGAAAGCGACGATTCGTTTTTTCAATATCATAATCATGGCGCTTGCTGCATTGGCAACTGCTTTCTTATTTGTTTCTCCAACATTTAATTCGACAGTGCCTTTATTGTCATTTAACTCTAATGTCGCTCTTGATGTTGCAGCTGTTTCTAAATTCATTCCTGCAACCGATTATACTGGAGAAATTGATATTGGCTATTTATTAGGCACAGATGTTATCCACGTTGGTCTAAAATTTGAAGTTGATATCACCAGCGCGAATCGTTTAATTGGTGGCGATCGTAATCGTATTAACGATGAACTTGTTGGTCCACCAATCGATAACATGCTTGATGAACTCCATAAACCAATTGATTTAATTACAGAATTTACTGTTAAAGATGTTTTGAAGAAGATTCTTGTTGAACAAGTTACACAAAACGCTGCTGACGCTATTGAAAAATTTAAAGAAAATAATCCAGGCGTTGAAGTCAACTCAACCGTAGAAGAAATGATGGCAGAAGTTGGTATGGATGATGCTTATTTCACCAACTTTACCGCTGCCATTTATGACACGATGAATGTTGAGGGCAAAACCACCGATGATATCGTTCAAGTAATGTATGACATGGTTGACCAAGCCCTTGCTCTTGCAGATGAGTCTGGTATCGTCGATACATCTGGATATTCTGAGGACGCAAAATCTGGCATTCAAACGAGCTTAATAAATGCTTTAAATCAATTAAAACTTGTCAATCCTGATAACACAGTGAAACCTATTGGCCAAATCGCCTACATTTATTTAACTGATTATTTAAAAACAGAATTAACTTCTAAAGTTAGTGATCCAACTATTTTAGAGCAACAAACTGGTGAAACAATGGCGGAGTATTCCGATAGAATGCTCACCGTTTATGTGACCACAATGCTTCCAGATGCCTTCTATCAAATAGTGGGTTATTCTTGCTTAGGAATGTTTGTTGGTTTATTCATCTTTGCCGCTATTTGGGTCATCTTATTCCTTATCACTTTATTTAGAACATTCTCCAATAAACCTTGGACATTTTTTGGCCCTTGGTTCTGGATTTTAGGCGGTCTCCAACTAGTTTTAGGTGTTGGTTTGACTGTTTTTGGAAAGTTCATCTTACCAAATATCAAGATTCCTGTTTCAGGATTACCAATTAAGAGTTTTATCGTTGCTCCTCGAACATGCGCGCTTATCCCATCTCTTATCTTTGGAGCGTGCATTATCTTAGCGATTGTTTACGCAATATTAAGAGGTTCTCTTAAAAGAGAAATGAAAGCAGAGAAAAAGAAAAAGGACTTAAGAGTGTATGAAAATTAGAAAGATGTTCTTAATTGCTTTATTATCTTTAGGTCTAACTGCCTGCTCTCTTTTTGATGACTCTGATATCGCTATTCATAACGAATACAATCCACCAAGCGAAACTCATGTTCCTGGAGAAAACGGAGAACCTGTTGCCGGTGGAGTAGAAGGCACTGATGCCACTGTTAAAGATGATGAAGGTCATGTCATAAAAGATTTACACGCTACTGTCTTTAAAAACATTTGTTATGCTACCGATGATAAGATTGAAAACACTTATGCTCCTGGTAAAGTAAATGAAAATGAATTTAACGTTAATGGTGGAAACGATTACGCTGGTAGTAAGAGTAGAAATAACTATGACTTATATATCCCAGATGCCTTCCAAGAAGATACCGGTAAAATGAGTCAAAACCATGTTGTTGTTCTCTTTATCCATGGTGGTGCTTGGGTAAGCGGATTTAAAACTGATGTTAATGAATACTTATATGAATTCACTGATAGAGGCTATATTGCCGCTACCATCAAATATTCTTTATTAAGAAAAGAAATGGATGATCCAACATTATCTATTTTCCGTGATTTAGATGAAATTGATGCTTGCATCAAATCTCTTAAATCTGTCTTAGATGAATTAGGCTTTGATACTACAAAAACTAAATTAGTGCTAGGTGGAGCATCTTCAGGCGCACACCTTGCAATGTTATATTCTTATTCCCGCGGAGATAAAGCTGCTCTTCCTCTTCAATTTATCGTTGACGCTGTTGGACCAGTAGACATCAAACCAGATTCTTGGAAATGCTTTACTAACGCAAGCGAAGAAGTGGTACACGCTGGAATTACTGCTTCCGACATTAGTGCTCAATCTTCTAACTTATCTACCTTACCAGTTGCTGGTATGGGCTATAACTGGGATGAATATCACACAATGTTTATCGCTAATGGTATGTGTGGATTACCTAATTCTGTAGCGGATATTGAAGCTTCTTCTGCTGATAAAGAAACTATTGATATGCCACATAGCACCGCTGCTGAACTTATGGTTAAGGCTGATGGTGGTGAAGATAAGCTCTCAGTCACTTATTGGATTGATAAAGGCTTAAATAATTATCCAGTCGTTTGTGCTTATGCTGGTAGAGACTCAGTTGTTGGTATCAATCAATATGCGAGATTAGAAGTTGCGTTAGACGCTAAAGGCATTCAACATCCGTTCTTCTATTTTGAAAACAGTAATCACCAAGATATCGATAATAAGGCTGCTGATAGAGTGGAAGTATATAACGCCTTCCTGGCAGAAGTTACATCTCGCTGTAACGCTCTTCTATAAAAAAATAACAGTGCTTTGCACTGTTTTTTAATACTTCTTGTTTAGTTAAAATCAATTCTTTTGCTATTGTTAAATATTGGTTCGTATTGATTGTCTTCAACGCTTAAACCGACTAAATCACAAACTGCTGCATGACACCTAATTAACAAGTCTTCTTCTTGCTCTTCAAGAGGAAGTGATTTATCAATAAAGATTGGCTCACCAATACATAAGTTGTGGCATGCTTCTTGCTTAAACAACTTTTTCCTGAGCCATGATGGTTTTCTATACGAAAATCCTAAAGGGATAATTGGCTTATCCACTAAACGCGCTAAATGAGCTACTCCTTTTTTAAAAGGACGGATATGGCGATAATATTTCCATAAGCTTCCTTCTGGATAGATATGTAACCAACCTCCGTTATTAAGAAGATCTTTTACTTCTTTTACATATTGCAAAGAAGCTTGTAGATTATTACTTTCAGGAATAGGGATACCGCCTACTGCTCTAACAAGTGGTCCATCTTTGCCAGTAACATTCTTGTTAAAAACGAGAACATATGGCTTGATTGGCTTAATTGCGTTCATCACTGCAATATAGTCCCACATGTTAATATGGTTAGCGATAGATAAAGCGCCTTGCTTTAAAAGTTTCTTGTTTTTCCTAATATTTTCTTTACCTTTAATCTTTAAGCCTAAACAAATATAAGAAAAAGGAAAGACAATGGTCCAAAGACCCAATCTTACTAATCTTTGTTTCCATTTAAACTTTTTAGATTTATCAATATATGGGTAGTCCTTATCAAAAATAGACACATCATCATCGCCAAAAGGAATCATGTGAGCGTCGGTATATTCTGGATATTCCTTATAATTAAATTCAGGATTAAATGTTTTGTTCATTCTTGCTTTCTATTATATCAACAATTGCCTTAGTAATATTGCAATAAATTCTATATTTGATAGAATGAGTTTTAGTTTATGAAAATATTATTCGCTCTTGAATGTGCTAATCAACCAACTAACGGGACAACCGCATCTTGTATTAGATTTGCTAAAGAATTAGAGAAGAAGGGTCATGAAGTGACCATTATTGGCTGTGACCGCATCGTGGGAGAGAAATATCATAGATATTACGGCCTTCCTAAATATCATTTTCCTCTAGCGGATAAAGCAATTGTTAAAGATGGCTTTTTGCTTTGCAAAATAATCTACGATACTTTGTATAAGGCAATTGAAGGACAAGACTTAGTGCATGTCTTTCTTCCTTATAAATTAAGCAACATGTGTCGACTTATCGCACAAGAAAAAGGAATCCCAGTAACAACTGCTTTCCATATTGTTCCACAAAATAACACCGCTGCGATTCATTTAGGCTGGTCAAAGCTTATTAATGGAACAGTCTTATATTGTTTTAAGAGATATTTATATAACCACATTAAATATGTCCATTGTCCTTCTCAAATGGCCGCGGACATCATGAAAAAACATCATTTTAAATATAATGTGCCAAGAGTTATCTCTAACGGAGTTATTCCTTTCTTTAAGAAACTTGATAATGTTTCTAAACCAGAACAATATAAAGATAAGTTTGTAGTGATGATGTGCGGTCGACTTGCCGATGAAAAGCGACAAGATTTATTAATCAAAGCGGCAGCGAGATCTAAATATAATAAGAAAATTCAAGTTATCTTATGTGGACAAGGTCCAAATCATGACCATTTAGTGAAGTTAGCAAAAAGAAGAAAACTCGCTAATCCAGTAGAAATTAAATTCTGCTCTCATGAAGAACTTAGAGAAATTATGAACTATATCGATTTATATGTTCATACTTCTGACTATGAGATTGAAGGCATTGCCGCTATGGAGGCTATTACCTGCGGAGCTGTCCCTCTAATTAGTAATCATCCTGTGTGCGCTACTAAAGAGTTTGCTATCGATAAAGAACATTGCTTATTTAAACATGGTTCTCCTAAAGATTTAGCAAAAAAGATTGAATGGTTCATGGATCATCCTCAAGAACTAGAAGAGATGAAAAAACTTTACTTAGAAGACTCTAAAAAATATTCTTTAGCTCCTCAAGTTGATGCTTTAGAACAAATGTTCTTTGACGCGGTTAAAGATATTAAAGAAGGTAAAGACTTACATACTCTTCGTCCTAGAAAGAAAGACAAAAGACTGCTTAAAAGAATTTATCGGGACTGGGCAAAGCAGAAGAAACATCCCGAACGATATCTAGAAGATGATTAATGAAAACAACATGTTCCATTTTGGAACAAGTTAAAATAAAACAGTGCAAAGCACTGTTTTTTAATCGATCTGGAGCAGGTGACGGGAATCGGACCCGCATAACTAGCTTGGAAGGCTAGTGTTCTACCACTGAACTACACCTGCATTGAGTTCAGCTTACACATAATTTACGATATTCAATCCTACCACGAACGAAATCTCATTTATGAGAAGTTGAACATTAGAGATTATACCATAATTGAGAATTGTGTCTAGCACTAAAATAAAAAAACATCTCCGAAGAGATGCTTATAAAGGAGACTCCATCGGAAAATCGAAAGATGGAATCATAGATATTATATATAAATATAATAAAAGAGACAAGATAACTTGTCTCTTTTTTCTCATTCGAATAAGAAAAATTATGGTTTTGATATCTTTTTCTTTTTAGAAAACTTCTTGATAAACCATCTCTTGATCCTCAAACGAAGATTAGGATGTTTATACAAGCGGTCTTTCATTTTCACTTTTTCTTATGCCTATTTTGGACATACGAAGGTGTGGTGTTGTCGACTGAACCATCATTATTCATTTCTTTGATAGTAGTGGTAACTACGGTAGTGTTCCCCTCTACTGCAATTGTTTGTGTCTTGTTTTTGGCAGTAATGCCTTTGATGAGTTTTTTAACGAACTCATAAACACCTATTGCAGCTCCACCGAGAGTTGATGCTTCGACCACAACCATCTTCCAAGAGATTGCATCAAGATTCCAACCAGCTCGATAGAAATAGAGTAAGAAAACTAAAATGAAACTGAACACGAACGGAAATACACCAATAACCCAAGTGATGACCGACTTATCAATATTATTCTTTTGAGCATACTTGTCGGCTGCTTTTCGAACTGGAATCTTCACTAACATTGTTAATGCGATTGTGAGACCAATAATGATAAGTTCCCAACCATAATACTTACTCAAGAATGATACGATTTGTTGGATAAGTTCTTCATCCATTTTATGATTCCCTCCTTTATAAATTTGTCGAATTATTCATAATGGAGGTGTTGCTACCATAATTAGTTTACCAAAAGAATTTGGTAAAGTTAACTAATTGTGATTATGTTCTTCGCTATCAACTTCAGCTTTGCAAGATTCGACAAATTGATTGTATTCATCGAATTCGGCATCAGTAAGATTGAAGTGCTTAAGAATTTTAGCAATTGTTTTTCTTTGAATTGCCATTTCGTGTTGAATGGAGTATCTTTCACGAATTTTGCCAACAATTGCTTGACCTCTAACTTCGAAGTCTTTGATTCCATTTTCGGCTACACTTGCTTTGACATTAGCTTCAATAGCAGTTTCTTCGACTGGAACATGTTTAACTGGATTTCTTCTTCCCATGAATCAATTCCTCCTTTAGATTCTTTTGAAATTTATCTAGTTTACGAATAGTGTATCGACTATCACTTTTCTTGGCATGTGCTCGCCAACTTTGGTAACATTCATCGAATTTAGCAATTGTGATTCTACCTTCGAGAACTTTGTTGGCAAGTTTTCTTAATTTTCGTTTTTGGCATTTGACATTTTCTGGAAGAATTCGCCAAGTAACTTTTCCAGATTCATGAAGTTTATATGTGAAACCTAGAAATTTAATAGGTTGACTGACTTTGAATAATTGAGTTTTCTTTGGAGAAATCTCTAGATGAATTGATGCAAGATGTTCTTTGATTACCTTTAGACAATGCTTTAGATGATTTTTATCGTGATGAATCAAGATGCAATCATCCATATATCTTACATAGAGTTGGATTCCAAGTTGTTCAGTTATAAAGTGATCCATATCATCAAGAACTGCCAACTGAATCAATTGTGAAACTTGACTACCAAGTCCTATTCCTTTATTTTCACCTTCTCCAAAACTTTCTATTATTCTTTTAACTTCACTGCGAACCCATTCATCACCGACTCTTTTGTTGACTGCGGCAATTGCCACATCGTGGTTGGTTGATCCAAAGTAATCGTGAATATCGACCTTTAGAACATAACCATCGATTCCAAACTTCCGGCAATAACTCTTTAGGTGTCTGGTCAAGCATTCTCTTGCTCTATCAGTTCCTTTATTCTTTTGACAAGCATAATTGTCGGAAATAAAGTTTTTAGTAATTTCTTTAGTTAAATAGTTATCACACATAGTTCTTTGAACCACTCTATCTTTGAATCTAGTGGAAGTGATTTTTCTCAACTTCGGTTCTCTAATCTCAAAGATTGAGTAAGCGGATAAATCATAGGTGTTATTATCCAATCGTTGTTTCAATCGATAGACACTAACTAACGAATGATTTGAGAAATGTGCAACACTATCTTTCCACTTAACACCTTTTCGGCATATTTGAGTTGCATCATACAAGTTTGAGAAAGAACAAATCATAGTTCTAATATTATTAGACATTGTTTTTCCTCGCCTTACTCACACGAATTATCGTGGATTATTGTTTCACCATCTTCGGTTAGGATGATTGTTCCTTTGCTATTTCTAGAGTGCTGATTTCCGACCAAATCAATGGACTTACTTTAATACTGACTTCTAGCAAATCGACCACCGCCTGATTACCATTGTTAGCATTGTTGTTGTTGACATTGCCACTGGTATTGACATTACGAGCATTGTTACCGTTGTCAGTGTTAGGCGAACGAAAGAATTTCTACAACAATCACCCTTGTTCACATTCTCTCCATTTACGGATTAGTGAACGGACTTCGAGGAGTAGTCCAACCCAATAGTAGAACTTGTCTTGTGATATACCGACTTCGCCTTTATCTTCATCGGTAGTGGAGATTTCGTTCGTGGTAGGATTGGACTCACTCTTAACTCGATTATTTCTATATGCAATCTCCATCAAGGTTTCTAGTCTTATGGAGACTTCAATAGCTTTGGTTTGATATTGCTTTCGTGTTTGTTTATTTTTCTTCAAAGTGTCTGGTTTCAAATCTTTTCGAATGTTGACTTGGTTTGCCAAATCGATATAGACACAAATGTCATCGACTGCATCAATTATCTTGGAAGTCGAACACCATCTATATCTTTTGAAGAATACTTTTTGATTCGAACAAATCTTGTGAGTGTAACTTGCAAAGTCATATGCTTTAGTTTGCACTTCAAGTTTGCCTTCATCTCTTAAACCTTCAACTACTGACATATCTTACCTTTCTTTTTATTTAATTCTCTAAAGAGAATTGATTATTGGATTATCTAGATTAGATAATAGCAAAGGCGACCACCGCCTGAAAACCATTGCGAGCATTGTTGCTGTCGACATAGCCACTGGTATTGACAAAACGAGCACTGTAACCG
>CADCNT010000002.1 GCA_902802905.1 uncultured Erysipelotrichaceae bacterium
CGACTTGTCCTCCTAAAAGAAAAGGCTCCCATTTTTGGAAACCTGGATTTTTGAGATTTTTTAGGCCACGCATTTCTGAGGTGGGGCCAGCGGTACTTCGCTTTTTTCTAAAGAAAAGTTGACCGGGGAGGGGTTATCTTTTGTAAGCTTCAACAGCCTTCAAGCGAACCTTCTCTACACTATCACTCACTCTTTCAAGACGGTCATGGTCTCTTTGGAGTTTGTTACAAATCTTTTCGTACTCTTTTGAGCTGAGGAAATTCTTCTCATAGACAAAGTCGATGCAACATTGGTGACACCAGTAGTTTCTCTTCTCTGTCATTTGCTTAAGGAAGTTGTAATCATCATTTGAAATGAACGGATTCCCGTCAGAGTTGTCTAGCTCTTTGAGCTTCTTCACAAGAGCACCAAGAGTTGTTTTTCCTAGCTTTTCAAAGTTTTCGTACTGATCGCCTTTGTGCATATAGGAATAAATCCACTTTAAATCATGCTCTATGCACTGGCAGTACATGATTGTTTCGCTATGATAAATTTTAAATTGTTCAAATGTCATAGCTTACATCCAATAAATAACTTTGCCTTTAACAGCATTAACTGTGCCGAGGTATTTCCCGCCTCCGGCAAAGTGGCCATTTCCACCAGCGTTTAATTTAACATCTTCAGTCTTGCTATTAGATTCAGAAGTATCTGTGCTGTTGTAATACTTAATTGTTATAACAACGTCTTCATAGAAGGCATAGCTTAAGCACCCAGCAAAATCGTATGTTGTTTGGTTATAGCTTGTTGAAGAACTGATATCAAAATAAGTTTGATAATTTGAGGTGCTTAAAGAAACCTCATGTTTTTCCATGGCTTGGGTTGTCGGTGCTGGAGTATTATTACCGCCTTCGTTATTGTTGCTGCTGTTATTTGTACAGCCACCAAGACATAAAGCTAAAAATGGAAGTAAGAATAGCATCTTTTTCATAACGTTTTTACCTGCTTTCAAACAATATTTTACTCAATAAGGTATCAGGTTTCCATCGCTATCGAATTGAGGCTCATTTTTCTTGAACCTTTGGTGCTGAGCATTATGGCAATCTTTGCAAAGGAGAATCAGGTTGCTTTTTCCAAGAGTAATTTCTGGGTTGTTTATGTTTTCAGGAGTTAGCTCAATGATGTGATGCACTTCTTCCCCTATTCCACCACACTTTTCACAACGACCATTAACAGAAGCTGGTTTATTGCTTTGCATTTATTTAGCATCAGATTAAGCCCCATTCTCCCAGCTTTTCAAAACCTCCGATGGAGTTAACATAGTTTCTAGCAATAAGAACAATCTCTCCATAAGGCTTGCCATCAACAAATTCATCACCAATAGCACAGCTAATAGTGACAGGCTTTCCGGTTTCTTGAGCTTTTAAGAAGGCGTAAATATTGACTGAAACATCAGCTTTACTTAAATCCTTCCCGTGAATGCCTCCTCCAGTAATTCCGTCACCTAAGTCAGAACCAAGCTTTCTATTAGCGGCTCCAGTATCAACTTCTGTGCCTCCGCTCCAATCACCAATCGGATTGACATCAGCTTCTGGATAGATCTCTTTTATACACTTGCCTGGAACATTGCTTTGACAGATAACAAGGCGGTTTGCTTTTTCGTCAAGTACGCACTTTCCATCGTATTTCCAGTGGCTATAAAGAGAACGGACTATCTTTGATAGCTTCTTTTGTTCTTCAGTAAGCGGACAACCTTTGAAGATGCCATTATCACCACACCTGAACTTTCCAGCTTGGTTATCAGCTAAGTGAACATCTTGCGGATATTCCTTGTAGTCAACCTTGAGCTTTCCAGCGATGCGGTAAACAATCGCTTCCACTTCTTTCTTAGTTAAGTGTGCGGAAGTTTCAGTGATAATGTGAGCGTGTCCATGGCCTATTAATATTTCAACCGCGATACGAGGTGCTCTTTCTTTAGAATAAGCTAGGTCTACGAGAGCTCCCGCTATTCTATCCGCTAATTTATCAGGGTGACTTGGATTTACTTTCTCAAACATGATGTTCTCCTTTGGAGGCTCGCTCCTAATTTAAAAAATGTGTGAAATGCCTTTACTGATTACAAAGTAATGAGTAAAGAAGCAAAAAAGCACCGAAGTAGGTGCCTTATTGATAGACTCCCTTATTATTAATAGGGAGACTATCTAATAAACCTATTCGATGTCCACTAACCCATGAAGGCTCCCTTCCTCATAGATTTCTTTGAGTTCATCTGAGGTGTAGATGAGAACCTGGGCTTCAGGCATCGTTTTTGGTTTGTCAGTAGCGAAGACTATGGAGTTATTCCAGAATCCAACTGCTACTCTTGGTTTATTGAAGAGGAGCACCGTGCGGTTAAGCTTGATGCCCTTCTTTTCGGTAATCTTAACAATTATTTCTAATCCCATGATTATGCCTCCCAAGGTTTATTAAGCCATTCAACAAGCTCTTTAACTGAGTCTGTTTCAAATAAGGCATTGTCTGAATGGAATTGACCATCTGGCGTTCTTCCATAAACGGTATATTTCTTTTGGTTCCAGCAGCAGTCTAATTGAATGGTAAATTGAACCTCTCCAGTTTCTAAGTCCGCAAAGCGGAAGTCGTCATATAAAGGTCCATTCAATGGGCAATTGTTTTTGAACCAAACGTACCAGTTTTTGAAGTTTACTTTTCCACCTTCTCTGAGTTTAGAAATAATGTTGCCCATTCTTTTGGTTTTTCTACCTAAAGAGCTGTCTTTACAAAACCAGTCGTACCACCCTGCTTTAATTTGGGTTTTAACATCTTCTGAATCGAAGTCTCCAAGAATGAAGCTTCCTATCCAGGATTGTAAGCAAATTCTGTTTTCCATTATCTTAACCCCCTCCAGAGTGGTCTGAGTTCAACAGGGGTATTCTCCCAATCTACCTCATCCATTGCTAAGCCATCAGCGATGCAGCCTTTGATGCAGCTGATCCATTTGGCTTGGTAAGAATTGTCCTTATCCATTGTTTCGTCCGTAACCCCCGCTTCAAGGTATCTCTTGAGAAGGGTTTCTAAGCCTTTTTTGGTTTCAATATAGTGCATATTCTGACCTCCTTTTGGTCATGTATATACTCTCGTAAACCTTTAGGTTTATCAACATATATCGACACTATTTTGATACAATTTTTACCTATGCACGTAAAGGGAATAAAACTGGAAAAACTTGTCAATTAAGGAAGTCGCCATCTTCTAAAACGCGGTAATCGCTGATTTCAGAAAGAGGTGTTTTCTTGCCATCTCTCACGAGGTAGCAGTTATCGTAGCTTTGAACTAATCTGAGGTAGCGTTTAACAATGACATCGACATACTTTTCATCAAGCTCAATGAGATAAGCTTTTCTTTTAAGTTGCTCCGCTGCCATCATGGTGCTACCACTACCACCAAATGGATCAAGAACGATCTCTCCTTTTCTGGAGGAGTTTTCGATGGCTTTACAAATAAGCTCAACAGGCTTCATAGTTGGATGAAGATCATTGTGCTTAGGCTTATCGAAATCCCAGCGAGTGGTTTGGGTTCTGTCGTTTGTGAAATAATGAGCAGCTCCCTCTTTCCAGCCGTAAGCGATAGGCTCTACTTGAGCGTGATAGTCTTTTCTTCCTAAAGGAAAGGTATCCTTAACCCAGCAGATAATCTGAGAAAACTTGAATCCCGCTTCTTTGATTGCAAGAAGGAAATTAAGTTCTTCAACATCGCTATGGAAAATATAGAAAGGACAGCCAGGCTTACACGCATTGAACGCATTCACAAAAGCTGCCTTTAAGAAAGAGAGGAACGATTCGCTATCCATTTTGTCGTTTTGAATCTTTCCCGCAGTTCCTTCATAGTCCACGTTATATGGCGGATCCGTAAAGAGGAGATCTACTTCTTTTCCTTCAATGAGGATATCGAAGTTTTCCTTTTTGGTTGAGTCTCCACATAAAAGCTTATGACCGTTTAATAAAAAGAGATCGCCTTTTTGAGAATATGGGTTCTCAGGAAGCTCGTCTTTTATCTCATCTTGTTCAGGTTCTTTTTCAAACTCTAAGTCGAAACCGAATTGCTCCATGTCCATCTCGATGCTGTCGAGTTCTTCCTGAAGTTTAGAGTCGATCCAGGTTGCGATAGAACTTACTTGATTATCAGCAAGCCTAAAGGCTTTGATTTGGTCTTCATCTAAATCATCCGCAATGATACAAGGTACTTTGCTAATGCCTAATTTGTGACAAGCTTTAATTCTGGTGTGTCCGCAAACGATCACGTTATCCTTATCAATAACAATAGGGATTTTGAAACCGAATTCTCTGATGGAGTTTGCTACTGCTTCCACCGCTTCATCGTTGTTTCTTGGATTGTTTTCATAAGCTTTGAGCTCTGAGACATCCTTAATCACTATCTTCGGAATCTTCACTTCCATTGAGCCATACCTCCCCGCCTGCTTCAATTTTTTTCTCAGCAAGTTCGTAGTCAAAAGATCTCTCGGAATACTCTCTTCCGAAGTTGTGACTTAGAAGATAAACGATGGCTTTGTAGTCGCCAGGAATATGCTTCTTGTACTTGTGAGCTTTTTTCTTTTTGTTTGCTTTATTGGAGACACCCTCTTCTAAGTACTGGTCTTCTTCAGTTACTTCGTAACCTATAGCCTTTTTGTACATAGCTCCAATGAGATTTCTTTTGAGATCAAGTCTGGCATCTTGCTTTAGCCTTTCGATCTCTGGGTGTTTTCTTTTTAACTTTATGAAAGTGGCTTCGTCCATCTGTAGGCGTTCACAGATTTCCTTTTGAGTCACTAGCTTTGAGAAGCAGTCGAATAAGAAATCTCGAACCTCTGGCCACTTTCCGGTTTCGTTCCACATTTCAAAAAGGTCTTTTCTGGTTTTGCCCATAAGACTTCCTCCTAAAATGTGTATGAAAAAACCTCTCCTAAGAGAGGCCTTGTTTCTATAGCTTTCGCCTATTTTAACATTATCAGAAGAATGCTGCTTTTTCAATCTTCTAAAAGCTAGCTTTTACTGCCTTTTACTATCTTCTTTTATTTTTACCAGAGATAGAGCTTTTCGATGGAGCTTAAAGACATAAGATTCAGCGTATCCAAGCTTGTCCGCTACTTCATTCCAATCCCAGCAATTAACATAGCGATAAGTGAGGACTAGTTCCATCACCGCATCATCTACTGTAGCGATCGCTTCTTGGATCTCATCTTTTAGAGTGAGAAGTTCTTCAATCTTTTCATCGATTTGCTTTCTCTTCTTTTCAAGCTTATCAAGGTAACGTACAAATGGAGCTTTCAAGGAAGGTGACTTTTGCACTCTTGGTTCATCATAGTTGATGCCCTGTGTTCCATCCGCAAGAAGTTCCAAACAATGAAGTTCTTCTTTTAAGGAGTCCACTTTAAGCGATAAGTAATAGTATCTTGATAAATATTCTTTTACGTCATCGTACATCTTCCTTTCCTCCTAACTTGACTTTGACTGCTTCAAAGAGAGCATTTTGCATTGTCTCTTTGCCTTCTAATACTTTTAGTATTGTTTCATCAACAGTGTCAGCGGCAACTATATGAGTAACCACTACTGTTGAGGATTTTTGACCTTGGCGATAAAGCCTGGCATTTGTTTGCTGATAAAGTTCTAAAGACCAGGTAAGTCCATACCAGCAAATAGCACTTCCACCATCTTGAAGATTTAGTCCATGCCCTGCTGAAGCCGGATGAATTAAACCAACCTCTAGCTCACCAGCATTCCACTTTCTAAAGCTTTCGGCAGTATCTAGTTCCATATAGTTGATCTTTAGCTCATCAAGCCTTCCCTTGATTCTTTCTAAATCAGATCGATACCAGTAAGCAACTAAGAGAGGCTGACCATTTTGGGCTTCAATAATGTCTTCCAGAGCATCAAGCTTCTTAGAATGGATGATTTCAGTTTTTCCATCTTCGGTATAAACCGCTCCGTTTGCATATTGAGTAAGCTTTCCAGTAAGAACCGCAGCATTAGCTACTGAGATGTCCTTATCTTCAAGCGAGAGAACTAGTTCTCTTCTGAAATCTTTATAGGCTTTCATCTCCTTGTCAGAGAGATAAACCTTGTAAGCATTTGAGATAAGCTTTGGCATCTTGATGTGATCAATGGCTCTCATTGAAATTGTGATATCGCTAATAGAGTCAAAGATTGCTTCTTTAGCTCCTGAGATTGGTCGATAAGAGAACACCACTTCTCCATTGTGCTTATCTGGTACAAAGTACATGTTGCGGTAATGAGTGATGAATCTTCCTAAGCGTTTCCCGTAATCAAGAAGTCTGAATTCAGCCCAGAGATCCATGAGCCCATTTCCTGCTGGAGTACCAGTTAATCCAACTATGCGATCAGAATTAGCTCTTACCGCTAATAAGGATTTGAACCTTTTAGCTTTATGGTTTTTGAAGCTAGAAAGTTCATCAATTACGATCATGTCGAAGTCGAACTTATATCCGCTTTCTTCTATGAGCCAGGAAACGTTTTCCCTATTGATAATGTAGATGTCAGCTTTGCTGTTTAAAGCTTTAAGTCTAGTTTTTAAGTCGCCAACCACTACTGAAGCTTTGAGAATCTTAAGATGATCCCACTTCTTTAATTCGTTAGGCCAGGTATCACGAGCAACACGCAAGGGTGCAATTATTAATACTTTCCTTATTTCAAAAGAATCAAAGAGAAGATCATTCAATGCAGAAAGAGTAATAACTGTCTTTCCTAAACCCATATCGAGCAAAACTGCAGAGATAGGATTTGCTTCTATGAAGTTAGTCGCGAACTTTTGATATTCATGAGCTACGTATTGCATCGATTATTCCTCCTATTTGGCTTTCCTTGTCTAACACGTAGACTTGAAAACCCAGTTCTTGTAGCTGTTTGTGTCGGATTTTTTGCAGTTTTCTCGGTTTTTTCTTGGGAGCTTTTACTTCAACGAAGCCTATTTTGCCAATAGCGATGAGGATGAGGCGGTCAGGCATACCAGCAAGACCAGGAGATACAAATTTAAGAGCTAGACCACCAAGAGCTTTGATTTCCTTGCAGAGTTTTTTCTCAAGTTCTGACTCTTTTGCCATAGCTTGTCCTGCCTTTTCGGGAGGTTGTCCCGGATTTTTTGTGGTTTTGAGTGTTTTTCATAACAAGTTAATACAAAGTATTACTTCTTTTGGGCGGGACAAGTGGACAGGACAACCCGGATTTTTCCTATAGATTTATAAAACATATGATTAGTTTTTTTCTTAACAATGCTTTCACATTATTAGCTAAATCTTGTCCAGGTTGTCCACTTGTCCTTAAGAACCACTTTTACTCTGTAACTTGTATACTCTTTGGCGGCCATAACCTGGGACAACTTTTCTTTCGCTTGTCCTTGTCCACCCTTCAATGCTCTTCATGATCGCTGAGATCGCATAGGAGTCGCTGGCTGTGAAATCTTCTTTTCTTTTGCCTAAGCATTCAGTCCAGATTTCAATGTTGCTAACTTCGGTCCTTTTAACAGTCCCTTCTTTATGCATTTCATGACCTATATCGCCTAAGAAAGAGATTCGAGCCCCTATGTCCATCTTCCACCAGTCTTCAGGAAGAAGAGTATTAAGGTATTCTCTAACAAGGCCCTCTCTTTCGTCGTGTTCCATTGCACCATTGGTAGCTTCTTCTGCAGCTTGAGATAATTCTTCGCTATCTAAGAAAAGGTTTTCTCCTTTAGCGGCAATCTCCACTACTTCGGACCAGATTTGATCTATTATATCGGCAGTAAGCTCCCATGCTTTTTTACTACCGGTACCTGGAGTTCTGACAGGCCAGAAACGTCTGTTTCCTGTAATGTCTCTAAGAAAGCCGTCCTCAGCATTTGTTGTGGCAAAGAAGATGCATTGTCTAGGGTGAGAATTAACTCTTCTTCCAAAGGAAGCTCTGTATTTGTCGTCCTGCCTAGAGATAAAAGCTTTAACTTTATCAATGTCGGCCTTTTTCATGCCAGCCAACTCACCGATTTCCAAGATCCAATAACCCTGAAGCTTTTCTGCTGCGGTTTTATCGTTCATATCAGAAATGTTCAAAGAGTCCGAATACCAATCCATCCCTAGCTTTGCAATAGCTGTTGATTTGCCCACCCCTTGAGGGCCATTAAGAACCAGGATATAGTCAAACTTAATGCCTGGATTAAATACTCTTTTGTAAGCAGCGACTAGAATTTTCCTAATCACTGCTCTAGTGTATGGAGTATCTTCGGCACCAAAATAGTCGACAAGGAAGGTTTCAACTCTTGGAGTTCCATCCCATTTAGGAAGTTTTTCAAAATAATTCCTTATTGGATGGTAGCTTCTATCATCAACGACTTTTGTTACTGCGTTGTTATAATTCTCTTTAGAGAAATTGGTATAAGTTTTGTTAATGTAGCACACAAGTTGGGCATCATCGGCATCTCTCCAGAATCTAGATTTCGCAGGCCATGCTACAGGACCTATTATTTCTATGTCTGTTGCGAGCTCGTTATAAACAATGTTTTTAAGAAGAGGATCATTGTTAAGAATTAATTCAAGGTTTTCAGTGCAATTCACTATTGCGTGAGTTTTGTCATTCTTGATAAATTCGTCCTGCCAATTCTTATATTGTTCAGGAGGGACATAACCTTTGGTTAAAATCAAACGATTATAAAAGCTGTTTAAACTCTTCCAAATCGTGTTTTTGATTTCTTCTTCTTCAAGAGGAGGTTCACATACCTTTTCATTTCTTTCTAAAATGAGAGAGTAGGCTTTATCTGTGTAACCATATCTTTTAACGACTTTTGCACCAAAGCTAGAAAGATAACCATTTCTATGGCCTTCGCCAACCTTGAATGAAGCATCTTTTTCATCATCAATCCACTTCATGAAATCATCAACATTGAAAGTACCTTCTATAATCTCAACATTTGGATTTATAGTCCCATAAAAGAACCTAGCTGCATCCACTGCATTAGAGTCAAAAAACGGGAAATAACTATTAACCTTCAGTTTTAAGTTTTTATAAGTTTCAATATCTGCTATTTCTTTAATTGGAAAAAGGATGTGAAATTTTGGTCTTGCGGCTTTTCCGTTCTTCGGTTTGTTGTGGCTTTTTGAGTAATGAATCATCATTGTGACATTAGGAAACCATTCCTTAACCATTTCTAGGTCAACCCAAGTTGATGGATCATCAGAATGATCGTTATCACAATCAAGCATAAGGCAGTCTGAAGTAATGAAGTTTTTATTGCTTCTGGTGTTCTTTTCATATTCGGCCCCAACGTAATCGTGAGAAACAACTTCGATCAAATCTTCACGAGTTTTAATCTCTTTGAAATTTGGATAAAGCTTGTTTTGTTGTTTGCCTACAACATTGGCATAAAAACACTTCATAACAACCATCCTCCTTTTCTTTATTAATTGTTTTATAAACTAGGTTCATATTGTGGTTACTCCTTCAAATAGAACTTGCAGCTATAGCCTTCAGCATTAAGGATTAATCCAGAAGCCCAATCAGGCAGTTTTGCCATGCTTTTCTCCACAAATTCCGGTGATTTACCGCTGAAATCCTCAATAATAAGCTCGTCATGAACGTGCATTACTATGCGAGAATCTTTGAGAGTTCTCATGGCAAAGCAGAGAATGTCTCTAGCTGTTCCTTGACTTCTTTTGCTCGCCAATTCCTTCATAAGAAATGGATTCGTTTCCGTATTCGTTAATGATGATCTTTGGCTTAACGTATGAGAGCTTTCTACCACTTGGAAGAGTGATAAATAGCATTGAACTTTTATAGGTGAAGATAAGATTTCCGAGCTTCTTCTCACAAGAGCATTTTGTTTTTGTTCCTTCTTCAATCACATAGCGGACAGCATCGCCAACTTCCCACCAAAATTTAGTGATGTTTTTGTTAGCATTTCGCCATGATTTAACTAGAGGAACAAGCTCTTCTTCAGTGAGGCCAGAGCCTTCATCTAAAGCACCCATTGCAACTAGTGCTCCAGTGCTTCCACCATATCCAAGAGCAAGCTCGGCGATTTTACCCTTCTTTCTGAGTTCTCCATTAATGCCGTTTTTAACAACAGGAACGCCGAACATCTTACTTGCGGAAGAGCAATAAATATCTTCGTTATTTTTGAAAGCTTCTATTCTCCAAGTCTCACCTGCATACCAGGCAAGAACACGTGCTTCAATAGCAGAATAATCGCTTACCAAGAACTGCCCATCTCCTTCTGGGATAAAAGCTGTCCTTAATAGTTGTGATAGAATATCTGGAACATCTTCATAGAGCATCTTGAGTGCTTCTACATCTTCTTTAAGAACCAGTTCTCTCACTACCGCTAAATCTGGAAGCTTGTTTTGTGGAAGATTATGAAGCTGAACGATATGGCTAGAAAAGCGGCCTGTTCTATTTGCTCCATAGAATTGGAACATTCCCCTAATTCTTCCATCACTGCAGACAGCTTCTTTCATGCGTTCATACTTCTTAATTGATGTTTTAGCGAGCATCTTTCTTAAAGCCATCGCAAGTCCAATTTCTGAATCTGCGAATTGCTTTTCTAAAGAAGTTACTGTCTTTTTGCCTAAATCTTCAGGTTCAACACCATATTTAAGTAGCCATTGTTTAAGCTGAGCGACTGAGTTTGGATTATCTAGCTCTGTGATATCTACCATAAGCTTAGAAAGCTCTTCGTGGATCACTCCATCGATTTTGATGGCTTTCTCTGCTAAAGCAGTATCTAAGTAAACGCCTCTATCATTGATTTCTTGATCGATGGCGTATTCTTCCCAGAGCCAGTCTGGAAGCGGATAGTTTTTAAGACGTTGTTGGATAGCAAGCTCCACTTCTACGTCTCTTTTGTTATAACGAAGAAATAAATCGCGTTTCTCTGGATGATTTTTAAATAAGTTTTTTGTTGCGCCACCATTACTTTTGGTTGGTTTGACTGGACTACAGAAGAATTTGATAAGATCTCGTCCTTCTTCTAACTTCTGATTCTCTAGCTTGAGAACAGCTCCGACACCTTTTAGAGATAAAGGAAGTCCGAGATAGCTCGCAGCAACCATTGTGCATCGCCAACTACGAGGATTTAAGAACTTGTTCTTAGGTAGCCCAAGATATCGAGATAAGCAGACTCTTTCAAAGGAAGCATTGTAAGCATGTTTTATACAAGAATCATCATTAATAAGTCTTAAGATTTCAGAAGGAATAACTCCTCCTTCTTGTAAATTAACAACTTGAACTTCTCCTTCATTAAGAGAATAGCCGAAGCATAAGATTTCAAAACTTGGATCTTCTGAATATCTATATGCCCCGGCTTTATTTAAGTTGACGTCTGAATAAGTCTCGATATCTATCGAAAGATGATTAATCAAGGAAATCTTCGGTGTCGTCAGTTGCGAAGTCTTTTTCAGCCGAGACTTTACCACCTAAGTGGTCACCATCTGCAAGCTTGAGAACGTTATTGAGTCCAACAGCGATTCCCTTTGCACCATTTTTGTTATAGGCATAGAAGCTGATTGAGACTTTTCCGTACATTCCTGAGTAGATTTCGCTAGGATCAAGAATTGGGTTTAAAGCGGCATCGACAATACCGACAGCACTAATGGAAGACGCATTTAAGAAATAGCTATCTTTATAGGCTGGATCGTCTGCTTTTTCAACATCTCCATCTCTTAATGGGATATGGATTGCTGAGAGAGCTGGTACTGTTTTGCCTGTGCCACGAAGCTTTGCTTCGCCTTCGTTATAGGCGGCTTCAATGGCTTTGTTGATCTTCTCTAAAGTGACAGTATCACTCTTAGGGATGATGATTGATGTTGAGTATTTTTCTTGACCACCCTCAACGGTAGCCTTCGCTTCTAAAATATTGCAATAAGAGAAACGAACTTTTCCGGTAATAACCTTTGTTGGATTTACGACTTTTGTCATAATTAATTTTCTCCTTCTAAATTGTTTAGTTCTTCCGCAAAGTCAGCTGCGGCACTGTTGATTTCCTCTCTTTTATCACTGCGAGGAACGAGTGTTGGTTTGCCTTCTGGTTTAATTACATAGGGAGCCACTATCTCATTGAACTTAACTTTTCCTAATACTTTCTGGATATCGGTTAAGCTGAGAAGGGTTCTCTTGTAAGGATCAATTCCTTCGGCTTGAAGTGAAGCAACCACTGCTTCTTCATCTTTGATGACTCTGTTAGATTTACCAGCAACGAGCTTATGGTTTTTCCAGATCTTACCCTTGATTGCTTCATTAAGGGCATAGTCTTTGATTTGATTAGCCCAGCTAACGAGGGAGTCGATTCTGTCTAATACATCTTCAACTTCTTCATCAGTTAATAAAGGCGGTTCTTTTTGCTCATACTTTTCAAGTTCAAGAAGAGAATTCGACTTAGCCCTACATGTGCTACGAATTCTACAAAAACGACAATTTTCACCTGGGTGGAATTCTCCCTTTCCTTCATAAGCATCAGCAGCGGCTGGTCTTACCACTTCTTCGGCCCATTTGAGCAACTCCTCTTTAGAGATTTCACTAGTTTGGACGTTACCCATTCTTGGTTGGAAGATGCTCATCTTTACTGTCTTAAAGTCATAAAGGCAGTCAAACATTGATATTGCTCCTAAAGCGTACAATTTGGTTTGCGGATTCCCCTCACATTCCACTAAAACGTTCTTTCCGTATTTGAGATCAATTACGTGGATCGTGTCTTTAGATAGAATTAGGGCATCTGCGGTACCAAAACTCTCAGGAACGAATTCTGATATGTCTACCTCCTGTTCGATGAATAGAACTGCATTTTTGTCATGTTTCTCGGCTTCATTAAGCTTTTCTAAGACAAATGCGACGTAGTCATCGGTATAACCATCCATTTCAGCATTGAAGTATTCGCTTTTTCTAGGATTAAGGTCTTCCATGTTTTCTGGCCTCCAAAGCTTTTATAAGCTTCTCTTCTGATAATGCATGAGCTACGGTGCCTTCCGCTGAAGCAGTACTATCTTGATCCTCGATAAATTCTGCTAACCTGGCGGAAGGTGTGCAAACTAGCCAAATGTGACTAGAACTTGCAGATAGAAGTGCGTGTCCTTTAGCTGCCATGTCTAATTTCAGCCGCTTCATCAAGGATCGCTTCCCATTCATCTGGATTAACTTCAGATAAGCGAGAGGCACCATGACGTTTAAGGATTGCTTTCACTTCTTGTGTTTTCCCATCTCTACTTAGTTCAGCAAGAACAGTTCTTACTTCTTCTAAGGTGATAGGGACTAGCTCGCAGGCTTGTTCTGCCTTTGGCTCTTCCTCGCTATCAAGGGCTTCGATAAAGAGGTTTAATTCTTTAGCTAACTTGATCGCGAGCTCTTTAACGGTTGTGAAGTCTTTACTTTTTGCCATTTTTTCGGCCCTCCTTTTGAGTTGATACGGAGTTCCTAATGATTTGTTTCGCTCTTGAATCTGCTAAGACGGAGATTAGAGCAAGGGTATCCACCACTTGTTGGTCTTGCTTAGAGAGAGCTACTTTTGATTTGATCATTTTCGTTTTCTCCTTTGAGGATGCTTCTGTCCTCACTTTCCCCTTTCCGGAAAAAGGTGTTTTGTCCCAGAAAAAATTCATAAAGTTAAAAACCTCGGCATTTTTCTTGTAAAACCTGGATGATTCGTTTGACTTCTCTATCAACTGAGCTTTTAGACATTTTTAATTCATTAGCTATATCGCGGACAGGTACGCCACGTGACCACATGTCTAAAATCGCCTGTTCCTTTTCATTTAATGAATGGATTTCAGACCACATCTTCTCTTTGCGTTCTTGATAGTAAATATCGGTAACGAAGTCCTCATCTGAAGCAGGTTCAAATTCATTTCCCTCTTCATCAGTGAGTTCTCCGAATGTTAGCGGTAATCTTTGTTGAAATTGATCATAGTCAAGCGGACTAGGATTCTTTGATAATTCTGGATCATCTGGATCATATCTAAATGGGCACTTCTCGCAGCTATGTTCGCAAACGATAAGTTTTCCTTTTTTGCCTGGTATTAGGCATTTGGTAATTTTTTCATGATATTGTTTTTCTTTATCAATGATGTCCTTAAGCTTCATTCCTAGCTCGTAGGAAACATAAATTTTGACACCACCGGTCATTTCAAGAGGAAGATAGTAAGTTCTATCGCTACTCTTCTTGGAGTAATCAACTCCATCACATACTAAGTTAATTTTGATCTTTGCCATGTTCTGGTCTCCTTTTTGTTCGGTTTGGAAACCAGTTCTGGCATCGAGGCAGCACTAAAAGAGCTAAATCGGAATTACAGGAATGGTTTCCTAGTAGTTCGCTTTCAGCTCTTAATTACTGATTGCTATGTTCGGCTCTGAATATTAAGAATTTGTCGACTAAGACAGAGCCATTTGTTTGAGGTTTTGTTCACTATCAAGATCCACTTCGGTTAAGAACTTTTTAATTTCTGAAATAATGACACCTAATGTGCGTAACAACTTGATGCTGATTTCGACACCCTTTTGGGCATCGCTGCAGCCTTGAATAAGTTCGTTCTTTTTCATGCTTCTTCGCCTCCTTTCCGTTTGCATTTGCGGCAGGGAAACAAAAAAGCGCCTAACAAATACAAACTAATAGCTGTTCATCGTTAGGCGTTCCTTCTAGGCTATTGCCTATTCTACGTCTGTCATAAATAGTCCTTGTTCTGCCGAGCAGAAGTCTCTATCTGTAGCTTGTTTGTATTTGTTAAACGCTTCACTAATTGTGGATTGTCCAACAAATCGATATCATAGCTCGATTGCATTTTTTGCATTCAAGCACCGCTATTGTATAGTATTTGTCGTGTTTTTTCTAGTTTTATCGGTTTTAAGTCATTTGAGTTTCCTCCGTTTTACCCAGACTTCGCTGAGCTTTTCTGACTACATTGTCGCCCATCGTTTTTATTAAAAATAGGGAAAACAGCACCCCTAATAACCGATAATGGGTACCCACTTTTTTGCATTAAAAAAAGCCAGATAAAATCTGGCTTTATGGCATCATTTTCACGAACCTAATCTTGATAATTTTTCACGAAACCATAACGTCCGTTGTTAGGATCTTTCGTGAATTCTATTCTATTAACTCCTTCGTAATCTATGTCAGGAATATCGTTTTCGATTGCGATGATTTGCATGTCCCTAGCGCACTCCTTCAAATAGGTGAATAAGGCTTTCTTTATTTGATCCGGAAGCTCTTCATTTCTCTTTTCTCTTAGTGACAAGATAGGAGAATCGACTAGAAGCAATCCAGGCTTATAGTATCCTCTTTCTATCAAAACCTGCTGAAGAGCCAGTGCAAGTATCGTGTTGTAAAAACCCTTGAAGCCTTCGCCTTCATATTTCTTTTCGCTGCCGTTGATTTTAATATCAAAGTCACCATAGACGAAATCGATTTCATTTTCCCTGCCATTACATCTATCAATGCCGGCTTTCGCCTTAGTCACAAGGAAGCCAGAAAGAAGTGATTCAATGTATTCTCTAGGATTGTATTTCGTAATTTCGACCTTTATCTTCTCGACCTTCTTATGCTCTTCGATTGCATCATTAAGGTTTTGGACGGCATTATTGTACTCAGCTTCGGAAACAACCGCGGTCTGATAGCTGTTAATCTTACTTTGAAGCTGCTTGACTAACGGCTTTAACTCATGATTGATCTCGGCATCAATAGCTTTCTTTTTGCCGACCAATTCGGAAACTTTCTCTTTTAGAGAAGCAAGCTCATCTTCGATAGCTTTTTTCGCTTCTTTCAAATCCTTTATTTGAGGTACAAGCTTCTTGAGCTCTGCTTCTGCAGCTTCTTCGCACGTCTCCTCTTCTTCTTTCTCAAGCTTGCCATTGCAGAATGGACATCTTTGAGGCTCTTCGACATCCGAGGAATGAGCCTTTCCATCGACAATAAGCTCCATCCTTCTTAAATCCGATTCGTATTGGCTAAGGAGCGTGTTGTATTTTTCTATGAAGTTGTTAAGTTCAGCGATTCTATCGTTCAGGCCGATGATTTGGTTGGAGAGGCCTTTGCTCTCTTCGATCTTCTTGTTAAGCTCTTCATTCACTTCGTTGAGCCTTCTGATAAGCTCATCGATATCCTTTTTGAATTGCTCAGGCTCGCCAATCTTGAACCCTTCGTATGATTTCAACTTCTCAGTAAGCTTATCAACTTGCTCTTTCAGGTATTTTTCGAGCGCTTTCTTTCTGGCGGCTTTTTCAATAGGATTGCCTTCAGGATCTATGTGATTGTCCCTGGACAAAAGGTAGATTAATGCCGATTTGAACGAAGTCGCGCTTGTGTTCTGCTCTGGGGCGAGGATACTTTCTTCTTTGCTTACATCGTTTTCTTTAATTACAAAAGTATGGGAGAACGTTCTGAAAGTTAGATTGTTCTTTTCCCAATTCTCGTTCTTAAGGATCTCCACTCTCTCGGTAAAGCCGATAAGCCTTAGCAATACATCGCTGTAGCTCATCCCATTTTCGTCTTTTTGCTTATATTCTCTGCATTCCAAACCTTGGATGTTCGTTTCTACAACCACAAGAGTCTTCTTGCCTATGGACCTAAGCAAAACAGCATATCCATCGTCGCATTCCACTCTCGCTTTGATCTCTTTTGCGTTGAAGTGCGGATTGACTTCTTTCTTTGCGCCGAAGATGAAATCGATGCAATCCAAAATGACGGACTTACCAGTATTAGATGGGCCATAAACAACGTTAAATCCATCGTCAAAGCTCACAGCAGACACTTCATCATTGTTCTGAATAAGCTGTATTTCTTTAATTCTTAACATTGGTAAATCCTCCTCTTTTCACTAAGTCGGCCATGAATTTTCGAACGCTTTCATCTTTTTGAAGATCGTACTTCTCAAACGCTCCTTCTGCTGTCGACATATAATTTTCGCCGTACACATTGTCGAGCGAATCTATAAAGTTAATGCCATTATCATTGATTTGGTACTTGAAACCATTATCTTGCGTCACATCGACAAGTCCTCTAGTAACCAATTCCTTAATCGCCATATCCACAAGTTCTTTTCTTGAGGCAATTTCTCCAAACTTATAAGCACTATCGCCATGGAGATTGGACTCAGAAACCCCATAGTCCTTCCCATAACAGCAGATAAAGTCATAGCAGACAAATTGGTATTTATCCATCTTGTCGAAAGGGCAATTGATGAGAAGCATCAATATCCTCAGTTGCATTTCAAATGGCGTGTTGAAAAATCTATTCATCCAGTTTCTCCTCCACCCATTTGATTTTTTCATCATTAACTAGCATGTGGGTGATTCCTTTTCTCTCTTGGGTTTTGATCCATCCAGGGAGATGCATGAGAACGCTATTAAGAGGAATAAACGTCACCCTTTCCATTATTGCGTTCATTTTTTCTTTTCCAGAAGCATAGCTTTTGTTGCATGTGTCTTCTAGACCAGTGAAAATTTCGCTCTTTAGCTCATCGAAAAAATGATAGCCATAGGTTTCAGTGTCCCTAAGGCCAACTCTTATTGATTCGGCAGCGTAATAGTAGCCGCGTTGTTTGTTAAAATCATCGAGACACGCGGTATCTGAAACAAGGTCGCTCTTCTTCACGAAGATAACATGTGCGGCCTCAGAGTAAACCTTTAGAAGCTCTTTGACGTAGTTTAATTCTTCGTCTTTAATATCATCTGGTGTCACGATGGCGACTGGGTGCTCCCTGCTATTGAGAATATCAATGATATCGTTCGTAGTGAGATTGTTATCGCCTAGTGATCTGTTTGCTTTTTTAGCCACAGGATTTGTTTTGTTGTCTGCGACAATCGCAAGCATGAAAACCTCTCTGAAGAAAAGCTTGTCTTCATTCCCTTTGTTGGCATTATAAAGCCCATTGACATAGCGCCTCTTTGCTATATCGATTTCTTCATCTGATTGCACCAATTCGTTTAATTCTTTGAAAATATATCGATTTTGCAGACTATTTGTCACGATTCTGTTCAAAAGCAACATTGAAATGCTTCCGTCTTTGTCGTGGCCGTTGAAGTATCTAGTCATTCCTGCCCTCAACAATGGATAAACATCTTCGTTACCCTTATAAAGCGATCCGCACATTTTCGGAGTAAGACGGTATTGCTTATGTGATCTATCCCTGATATCCGCCTTTTTGATAGGATCCTCCAATAAACCTTTCACCAAAAAAGTCATTTGCTTCTTTTTAGCAAATTTAGTGATTACCTTTAAAAATGATGAGAAGGTTAAGACGGCCATATTATTCTTCGTTATCCTCTTTTTCCTTCTTGCGATAGACGTTTATTGGATTTCCGTCTTTATCTCTCCAGCAATTCCAGCCGTTGTCATTGTGACCTGAGATCATTGCCGCGGCTTGGGAAACGGACGAGCACACAACATCTTCTTGTAAGATTGATCCTTTGAGCGGTAAGGACATCCTAAAAGGGACCCACGAGAATATTGATGGAGTTTTTTCAGATAAAGGAGCACAAGTAGAATCTTTTTTAAGTGTTAGAACACCATTAGCAACGGCTAAAACACCAGAATAAGTATTTCTATCTGCCTTTGATTTAACTTGATAATAATACTCTCCATCAGGAAGCGATGAACTTTCTACCGCTTCTGTGGCTTGCTCAAACACCTCTTTCTTATCTTCTTCTGGATACACCACTCTTCCGTCGAGAGAAGAAAGGAGCTGACGAACCATATTGACGTCCAAAGAGAACATTTCGGTATCGCCTACTCTACTCTTGGAGAAAATTTCATGAAGCAGAACTTCTTTTTCATCGTAGTTGTCAAGTTCTATTGCGAAGTTTCTTTTTAATCCGCTGACATTTCTATAACCATTACTTTCAAGGAATCTCATTCTTTCCTCGAAATTGTCTGTTTTGGTTTTTCCTATTTTGACTAAGCCGCTAACAACGGTTGTCATCAAATAAATAATTCCTTTCGCCATTCTCTATTCCTCCTTTATTTCAGCTTCCAATTAAAGAAGAAATCAGAAACAAACACATCTCTGTTGGCATACAAGATCTTGTTGATCTCTTTTTTGGAAACACCAAGAATGTCTGCGATCTTTCCAGATTTCATTCCTTTGCCCGATTCTCTTAAAACTTTTACTATTTGATCTTTCAAAGAGAGAGGTTCTTCTTCAACTATCGCTTTTGGCTTAGCTACTACCTTTGGAGAGCTGAATTCAATAGCTTCATCTAGTAGCCTAGAGTCAAAACCAAATGCTTTGTATCCCTCAGAAACTCGTTCAACATATTCATCAGAAGGTCTTCCGAGTTTTCTATCCTCGTGCATAATGTAAACGAATGCTTCGATTTGGCTGAATGATCCATCATCAGCCTTAAGTTCAACTTTTATATCTTTTTTATAGTAGAAAGCAGGGTATCCTTCGTATCTATCTAGCGATGCTTCGTCATTTTCATTAACGACGAAAACACCAACAGGAACAGCATATCCGTTAGCCCTCTCGATTGTGAGGTAGTTTCCAGAGGAACTTCCCTTAAACATCAAGCGATAGTCATGGATAACTGATGTCCCTACTTTCCTTGCGGTTGGGCATCTGCTGGACATTTGTTCCAAATTGAGATTGCTGCCATAAGCCAAATAATAGCGAATTGGTTTCTGTGGTTTTTCTTCCACCACTAGTTCTGGTTCTTCTTCAGCAGGCTTTTCCACAGCATTTACAGGTTCCTCAACAGGTTTGCTTGAAACAAACGTTCTCGAAATTCTTGTTTGTTCTGGAGCTTCAGTATGTGTTTCGCCTTCAATTCCAAATTCAAACCAATCAAAGCTGTTTCTATAGTTCTTTCTTACTTCTTCATTTGATAAATCTAAAGTAGATCCAATTGATTCGTTTTCAAAGAATTCTCTAATGAAGCCATTAAGGATATCTTCTTTGAAGATGTGATACTTGTTGAGAACCTCAAAGTCCTTCTTAGTGATACCGACAGCTTCTAAGAACCTATCCGGATCTGCATTCTTAAAGATTTCATCAAATGTCGTTTCTCTATAAACAGAAATATATAGGAATTCAAATAAACGAGCCAAGATGTGCTGCATGACGTTATCTGCATCTTGGATAGAAGTGTCATCGGCGTTTTTGATTACAGGTACCAAGGCTTTCTTTACTGCTTTTCTAAATGAATCACAGTACCAGCGCTTGTAGATCTTTCCCCTATATTCCTGAGGAATGTTGTTTATGTCATTAAGATAGGCAACAACAAAGTTCTCTATCTTTTGCTTTGTTTCAGTTGTATATGTAATTTTTTCGCCGAAATGTTCTCTTACTTTGTCGACAAACTTAAGACCATCGGCTTTGCCGCATTGGAGCTTCTTAATAGGAGCGTTGACGCCTTGTTCATAGCCTTTCTTGAAGCCATTAATAAAGTATTTCTTATGGAGCTCATCTAAATCTGAAGGAATGTTTTCTTTGATGTGCTTTTCTTCGTTTGCATCGTATTGTTCTTGGACTTCATTATCATCTAAATCAAGGTAAAGCTTACTATCAGCCATACCTAAGGCATAGCCTTTATCTCTTCCTTCTAAAGTAACCTTATCCTTAAAACTTGCATCATCTGGTTTAGGAGGGACGTCTCTATCCTTGGATTTTCCAAATTTTGCATGTGCAAAGACATGTTTAATAATGTCGCTAACCTCCTCGTCATTGAGCATAGCGGCGATTGTATCTTCATCTTGGATCCAGGTCGTATTTTTGGTGTCCCTGATTTTCTTTGAAAGCGGCTTTCCTCTGCTATCACCAAACTCAGCAAGCTTGAAGAATGTATCTTCGCCAATTGGGTGTTCCATGTCGCCATCCATGAAAATAGGTAAGTACTTAACGATCAGTCTAGCGACTTGCATCTTCGTATATGCATTTTCCTTAGATGATTCTTCGGCATATTTTAAAAGAAGCGAAGCTGCTCTATCTATGTTGAAATCATATACATAACCATCAGTTTTGAGGATCTTTCCGTTTTCAACCAATGGTGTCTGAATTCTAAATATCGCCTGGAAATATGATTCAGGGCTAGCTAAGTCCTTCAAAACGAAAACACTAAACCACTTCTTAACCGTGACACCTATAGTTAGCTTATTAACAGTGATTGAAATGCTGCCGATTTTACCGGTGTTTTCTCCAGCGGTCATGCTTTCATTTAAAAATGTAAGGGCGTTTGTACCACTACCAACGTTCCTATCGGATAGATTGATGATCTGGTATCTAGAGAAATAATCATCTTCTTGAAGCAACTTTGCCATCGCATAGCATGAGTTGACAGTTGGCATGAGCCAAATCGTATGTTTGCTGTTAGGTGTAAGTTTTGGATTAGAATATGGGAAATTCTTTCCGTGCATTGAAGCGCCTTTTATAATTTCAAGCCAAAGTTTAATCTCATCCTCATAAAGGAATTGGTATCCAAAGGCTTCGTCGTAATCTTTCCTCGTCTCAAAGAATTTGTTCAAGGAAAAATAACTTCTTCCCAATACCTTATCATCCGAAACCACCGAATTGGCTAGCCCAGGGAACAAAGACTTCATGTCATAACCGAAGATGCTCATATCTGGGAATTGGGCATAATCTTTATTCGGGGTCCAATCGTCGTTCTCACTATTAGGATATTTCCTCTTTTGCTCATCAAAGTATGAATATGTGCTTGATGTTTTATCTGTAAATTCGCCTCTTGCTAAAGCTCTGAAAGGAGTTCCTGAGAGACAGATTGTTTTCTTTGTTTTGATTTCGAATTTCTTAACGACATCCTTCGTGTCTTTGAGGTTTTTCTGATAGTCCTTATCAAGGTCCTCGAAAGTATCCTGAGTTCTAGCATTCCAGGCTCCAAAATGGTATTCATCGAGAACCACCAAATCCCAATCAACATCTTGAAGCTTTTTGATTTTGTCTTTTGTTGTTTGGCTTTGGCTGTCTTTGCCTAAGTAGTTCTGCAACGATAAAAACACAACGAAAGGCTCAGTCTTACCTTTTAAGGTAAAATCATTCCTTCTGATGTTGTCGTCGGTATAGTACTTATATACCTTATTTATATGAAGCAAGTCATCCTGCCATGATTTCTCAACTGCTGGGATGAATGTCAAAATTAAAATCTTATTGATATTGTTGTCTTCTGCAAACTTATAGGTCGTATAGCATTTTCCGAACCTCATTTTGCAGTTGAGAAGGAATCTTCCTCCTACTGGATGTTTGTCAAAATATGCAACTAAATCATCTATCGCTTTTTGCTGCTCAGCTCTAGGAGTATAAACAACTCTGCTGCTTCCGCTTTTTCTGATCTCGTTGAAAATAGAAATCAATTCATCAGGATGGATGTTGACAAACCACTCCTGCTCTTTTTCTTGAATTCCTGCGTACTTAGCTTTGATCTCGGCATGAACGCGATAATCTTTGAAGGATTCGCTATTGGTGTCTAAGCAGATGCCCCAATAGATGACTTCTCTGATGTCACCATAGCCTTTAGCAAATTGATCATCGGTCAAAGCTAATTCATGTTGTTGATCCTTAATTCTAGATTTGATTGCATGCCAAAAGGTCTCTCCCATTTTGCACTTGGTCATGCCTACCTTGACTCCATGATAAACGAAGTTAGGAAGTTGGTACATATAAATCAAGATCAAGTCTTGATCGGTTGTGTTTTTGTCATCCAGTTGGAAAAGAACGTCCTTTCCACTGAATCTGACTGTATCCTCAGAATTTATATTCTGGCCACGTTGGATTACTACTTCGCTCATATCAAATCATCTCTCTAATTAAGGATTCGATATCCTTTATCTCAGTTTCGTCAAGGCCATACATTTCATAGAGTTCCTTGTCGCTCCACGATTTTTCATAAGTCAAATTCGGGACAAATTTAAAATTATCTTTTGTAATATGCATAGAACTTAAGGTCAATAAAACTAAATATCTAGCAAATTTTGTCTTAATATACGATGCATAATTATTTGCCTCTTGTTCCGTGTCAAAAGCACCAAGTAATAAATAAGTAGCTGTAAACGCTTCCCCTGGTTTGTAAATTTTTATTTTTGTTGTGACATTAGACATACCATCGCTAGCGTTATTAACACCTCCTCTATCAGGGTTTAACTGACCGATAGAAACTTTATATTTATCGATAATATCTGCTCCTTTTGGGAGGGAATCTTTTTTAATATAGAATTCGCCAGCACTAGCAATAACCTTTATTGAATTATCAAAAGGTTTTTCTTCACCTCTTGTATTGGTTGGAAGCCCAAATGGGGATATCGGATAAACTAGCCTGTCAAGGAATACTTTTGTTTTAGCCCTTATTTTGTCAATAATTCCAATTCCGATATTGCTTCGTATAAATACATCGAAATCATTGAGTAGTCGATTCTTTGATGTTGTTTTTCCACCGACGCTACTGACGACTTGACATTTTCCTTGATGTTCAGAATCCCACAAGAAATAGCAAACGCCTCCAGCTATATCAACGTTTGGAAAGCAGTCTCTGCTCTTTGGAAAATCAACCAATAAAGCCATTCTCTTATCATTCAGCATCTTCTCTCTGAATAAATCCATTCCCATTCCGCCAGTAAACCATCTCGAAGGAATAATCATTGAAATATACTTCGGAGATAACGAGATAGCTTGTTCAACAAATTTGTGATAGATAGGCGTTGCCTGAATTCCTGAGTCGTTTGTACTCAATTGATATGGTGGGTTGCCTATTATAATGTCGAATTTCATATTCTTATCTCCTTTAAAAAACCTATTTCTTAAATGTCTTTCTATAACCAAATGGTTAACATGCATAAATTCATAAGCATATTGTTCTCTTTGGTTCGCATCTAAATATTTTGAATCGTGTGCCACGCCACAATACTTGCATTTCTTTGTTTTCGGATCTATTTCATGGCTTGTATTTGGAGTTTTAATGTTCCCCTCGGTATCTGAAAACCATGTTCCGTTTCCTATGGCATATCCATTAACAAAGTGACCGTCTGGAGCTTTTATTCCGTCACATGCTCTATTCGCTTCTGAACAATAATAAACGGTTCTTCTGGCTACATTAGCAGTGAACTTAGTTAGTCCAATAGAAAAGACCATATTTTGTAAAATGTGTTTTCTTCTTGTTTCTTTATCAGGAATAACATCTTTTAATCCTTCGTCAAGCCTAATAGCAATTTCACGTTCAAAAATACCATTTTTTGTTGCAGGATTTAGCCACTTATAATTTGGATTATGCCAAACTTCATCAGGCAAAGAGTCAAGCATCATATCAGCAGTTTTTCTAGGTGTGAAAACTTCGTCATTGCCGACGTTTGTAATAGTTTCAAGAATGTCGAAGTGCTCTATATAATCGCTAGCTTCTTCTACAGCTGTATTGTATTTCTTCTCAGCGCTTAGGCCTTCGCTGGTCTTTTTATCTTCATCTACCATAGATCCACTCCTTCCTCGTGAACATTTATTTCATTTTCACTTATTTCCCATACCGGCATATCAAGCGGCTTCAAATTCCCTTTTTCTGCCTCAGGCATCTTATAGGCCACGTCTATTCCTAAAAGCAATCCTTCATCACTTTGAGTGTTTGACATTGCCCACATGAAGTTTCTCACAATAATGCATCTAAGAATATCGAAGTAGGAAGTATCGACTTGAATTTTGTTTTCAACAATAAAGTGCTTCACTAAAGTGAATATATTATTTCTTTGCTTTTCAATTAATTCTTCATCCATTTCTATAGAGTAGATAGTAGATAAAGCTCTGAGTGATTCAATTTCAAAATTCTTAGTTATCTTCTCAAGACGCTTTTGGAGAATGTATGTAGTAAACGCACCATCACCAGAGGTTGGTTCGAGGACGGTTTTTGAAGAATCAAAAATATCAGGACCTATGGCTTGACACATATCTTTGACAATGAAATCGGGAGTAAAAATTTGATAACCCTCAGTATCATTATGGCCCATAGAGGCAAGTTGAATAGTTTCAAAAGCTTCAATTAAGTCAAAAGCTTTAATCTGTTCTTTTTTAAATTCAGCCTTTATTTGATTAACATAATTTGAAAAATCAATCATTCTTCCACCTCTATTCCATATTCTTTAAATAAAGGAGCGAGTTTCCTTTTAACTTTCATCGTTGGTTCACAATGACCATTCTCCCAGCGATTGATGCTTATAAAAGCAACACCCACTTTCTGGGCAAGTTCAGTCTGCGTTAAAAGCATTCTTTTCCTTAATAATTTTATTGCTTGAGCGTAATTCATTATTGCACCTCAACGAATTTCAAAATTGATTATATCACTTTTATATCTTTTCCGCTATCCCTTATAAAGGGAAAACTACAGATACTCCTGGAAAACAACCTAAATGCCCAATTCGCAATCGTATGTGATATAGGTAAAGCGTATGTGCGATAGGTAAGAAATCACCCGGCAAATGACCTCCAAAAATAAGGCAAATCAAATGAAAAGCGGTTAATAAATAAGAAAAAATGCCCATTTCTGAGCATTTTTGCGGTTTTTCGCATATTTCACTTTGTATCAAAGTATGTATACGATTATGGTACCCTCGAGGCGACTCGAACGCCTGACCTACGGCTTAGAAGGCAGTTGCTCTATCCAACTGAGCTACGAGGGCATCTATGTCTTTCGACGCCTATATATTATCCATAAGGATGCAATGATTTTCAAGACTTAATTTTTTAATTTATTATATAAATCAGTTGCAACATCCTTTGGTAATATCTGACATAAATTATCTAGCGATGCTTCTTTTAAAGAATTAATATCAGGATAGAAACGTTGTAAGAGTTCTCTTCTTTTATTTCCTAGCCCTTTTATTTCATCAAAAATAGAGACAGTCATCGCTTTATTTCTTTTCTCTTTATGGAAAGATATCGCAAAGCGATGCACTTCATCTTGCATTCTTGTAAGCATGAAGAAGAGCTTCTTATTTTCAATCGGATAAGTCTCACTATTGATGTCGATTAATCCGGAGGTTGAATGCTTATCATCTTTATATAAACCAAATATAGGAATCTCCACTTCTATTTCTTTTAAAGCTTCGGTTGCGCTTTTAACTTGTGGTAGACCACCATCGACTAAGATGAGATCAGGCATCTTCTTATTGTCTTTTTTAAGTCTAGAATAGTGACGGGTAATCACTTCTTTCATGCTTGCAAAATCATCACGGGTTTCTTCGTGTTCAATTTTGAATTTACGGTAAAGCGATTTATTTGGTTCTCCGTTAATAAAGGCCACCATCGCTCCTACAGGAGAAGAACCCTGTAAATGTGAATTATCAAATAATTCAATGTGATATGGGGTCGAGATTTTTAATAATTCTCCTAATTCTTCAAGAAGAGCAATCTTATCAGTATCTAGTTTTGAAGAAAGGAAATATTCATCAAGCGCGTTATCGGCATTTGCTTTTGCGGAAATCACTAATTCATACACTCTTCCCTTACTAACAGAAGTGATCGAAGCATCTAAATAATCACTTAATTCATTAACAATTGTTTCTGAGTTAATGACAATTTCACTAGGTAAAGGACATCTTTCATAGAATTGAGTGATGAGATCCACTACTTGTTCTTCTTCCTCATCAAATTGCTCCACGACATGACTTTCCTTACCTAAAAGCATGCCTTTACGATAGATGAAAACCACTAAAGCGAGATATCCATTTCTTACCGAGTAAGCAAATATATCACGGTCCGTTTTATCATTCATCTCTACATTTTGTGAGTCATTGATATGCTCGATGGATTTGATTAAGGAATGATATTCCGCTGCTAGTTCATATTCTTGTTTTTCACTAGCCTCATTCATCTTAGCTTTCAGTTCTTGAATTTGCTTATGGTTATTGCCTTTTAAGAAGTCTTTAATTTCTTCTTTTAAGCGGTTATTAGTCTCATCATCAATTTTATTGATGCATGGAGCCAGGCATTGTCCCAAATGATAATATAGGCAAACTTGCGTTGGGATGCTTTTACATTTTCTAATTGGAAAGATTTTATGAATAAGGTCCACCATTTTATAGGCCGCTCCTGAATTTGGGAACGGGCCAAAATAGTCATAGCTTTTATCTTTATTATTTCTTTTGATGGTTAAAGTAACATCACCCTTCTTTTTTAAAGCGATATACGGATAGTGACTGCCATCTTTTAAAAGAATGTTATATCTCGGGAAATATTGATGAATTAAATTCATCTCAAGCACCAAAGCTTCTTTTTCGTTTTTAACGATAATGGTTTTAAAATAGTCGACATTTTGCACCATCTTAAAAACTTTACCGGTTTGTGGTCTAAGAAAATACTGGGACACTCTTTTTTGTAAGTCTTTGGCTTTGCCAACATAAATCACTGTGTCATTTTTATCAAACATTAAATACACCCCTGGAGAGTGCTTTAAGTTAGAAATTAATACTTTAATTTTCTCAGTCATGGAGAATAACGACGGTGGCTCCGCCTCCTCCTTCGTGAGCGTCACCTAAACGGAACTTTACTCCCTTAAGTGTTGATAAATATTCGTGGGTCATCTTACGAAGAATACCACTACCAAAGCCATGGATAATTCTTACTTGTTTGATGTTTTTTACGATGCAGGCATCGATATATTTTTTTAAGGCGTCCAAAGCTTCATCTCGACGCATACCAATAATATTGAGTTCTAATCCTAAAGAAGTATTGATTTTATCTTCATAGTGAGATGACTTCATTCTTGTAGAACTTGCTTTAGGAGGTTCGATTTTATGAAGTTTTTTTATTTCTACTTCCACAGTTAAACCGTCTAAACTCATTAATGTAGCTTTATTGCCTTTAGTTCTTATGACTTTACCTTCTAAATTCATTGAAGGGATAGAGGCATAATCACCAACATTAATCTCTTCATCATAAATGATGGATTCAATATCATCTTGGAGATTCTCCACTTTTTTCTTTAACTCCACGACTTCATGAAGTTTGATATCTTCTTTTGATAAAGCTTTGATAATCTCATCGATTTCCGCTTTTGTGTCTTCGATAATTTGTTCTTTTTCTTTTCTAACATCTTCTAAGAGGTGTTCTTTTTGATTCTTTAGTCTTTCTTGGGCTAATTCCAAAGTTTTTCTTTCTGCCTTGAGATTTTCTCTTTCCTTTTCAAGTTCGTCTTTTAAACGCTCGTTTTGTTCAACATTACTTTGTAAGATTTTCAAAAGGTTTTCAAAGCGGTTATTAGATTGATTGTCTAATTCTTTTTTAGCTTCATTGATTATTTCATCCTTGATGCCATATCGTTTAGCGACTTCTAAGCCATATGATTTACCAGGCACTGTGTATTTATATCGATATGTTGGTCTTAAATTCTCTTCATCAAAGAGCATAGAGCTGTTTTCAATGTTTTCAGATATAAAAGCGTATTCTTTGATTTTGCTATAGTGAGAAGAAATCATCGCTAAAGGATGTTTATGTTCTAAATATTTAACAATGCCTAATGCGATTAGTTCTCCTTCAATAGGATCAGTTCCAGTACCAAGTTCATCTAGAAGGACAATATCTCTGCCTTTCACCACATCTAAAATTTCCCCGATATTTTTCATATGTGCTGAAAACGTAGATAGGTTATCACTGAGTGATTGATTATCACCAATATCAAGGTAGATATGATTAAAGATTCCTAGCTCTGCTTCTTTAGCGGGAATAGCTAGTCCTGATTGATTCATATAAATAAGTAACCCCACCGTTTTAATAGAGACAGTTTTACCTCCAGCATTTGGTCCAGAGATAATCACAATTCGTTTGTCTTCATTTAAGAAATAGTCATTAGAAACAACTTTACTTCTATCAATAAGTGGGTGTCTTGCTTCGATTAATTTGACGTTTTGACTTTCACTTAATTTAGCGATACACATCTCATTAGTTAAGGCATAGTTTGCTTTAGCGTTTAAGAAATCTAATTCTGCGATAATTTCGTTGTTTTTAATCACTTCTACTTCTTGAAGTAGCACTAAAGCAGTGATCTTCTTTAAGATCTTTCTAACCTCTTCAGCTTCCTCTATCTTTTTAGAGGCGATATCATTATTAACTTGGACGATTTCTAATGGTTCAATAAAGGTGGTATTACCACTGTCGGAAACATCATAGATAATACCTAATACTTTGCTTTTATTTACAGTCTTCACTGGTAAAACAAAGTGACCATCACGGATAGTGACATTGCTATCACTTAGATAGGTGCCATATTTATAAGCAATTGAGGCAACTTTGGAGTTGAGATTAGCCTCAAGAGTTCTAATCTTTTGCCTGATCTCTTTTAGTTCAGGAGAGGCATTATCACTAACTGTTAAAGACGGGGTGACAATCCTTTTGATTTCTTTATGCAAAGAGGTTAAATCAGAAAAGTTCTCCACTAGTGATTTGATAAGCGGAAATTCTTCTTCAACTTTCTTTAAATGTTGGGCTAATTTAATGGATTGCTCAATGTCGTTAGCGATGTAATTTAAATCTTGAGGAGTTAATAACGCTGTCTTTTTGGCGATTTCAATTAACTTTAAGATATACACACTACTTTGTAATGGGAGTTGATTATATCTCGAGATTAAATCCATCATCTCTTTCAAGATATCTAAAGAATTTTTTATTTGTTCTTTTTCACTGCTAAAAGAAAGGGAAGAAACATATTCCTTTCCTAGTTCAGTTTTAGCGAATTCTTGGATGGCTTCCTTGATTTTAAAGAATTCAAGGGTGGTTTCGACATTTTGCATTGCACTACTATTATATGTTTTTGCTATAAATTTTAGAACAAAATTGATAGAGTTATTATATATGAGCATGATTACACTCAAATTTGATATCGAGCAATATGAAAAAGTCAAAGAGTTCTATAAGGACTTTTTAAAAGATGAATCTGGCGATTATTTAGATTTCTCCGCTGAAGTTAATGGAGTCACTATCAAAGGTTATTCTTCTAAGAAATCTCGACGTAGTGTTGTTTTTTCTGGTGCTAACGCTGAACAAGAAGTGATGATTTGGCAAGAATTTGCAATTGCCGAGCAAAAAGAACCAAAGAAAAAAGAAAATTTACATATTGTAGATTTTGGAGAACAAATCGGCAGCGACGAAGTTGGAGTTGGTGATTTTTATTTACCAATGATTGTGGTTGCCGCTTATATCAATTCTCATCAATATCAACGTTTAAAAGAACTAGGCATCACCGATTCTAAGAAGATGTCTGATGCAAAAATCAGGGAATTAGGACCTACATTAATTAAAGAATTTGAGTTTTCTAAACTCACTCTTTCAAACGAAAAATATAATGAAATGATTGAAAAGGGAGAAAATATCAACTCCTTAAAAGCGAAAATGCATAATCGCGCTTTAAATAATTTGCACGAGAAATATATCGATGTGATTGCAATTTATGTCGATCAATTCGTTAACGAAGAAAAGTATTATTCCTACCTCACTAGTAAGGATGAACCAATTTTAAGAGGTATCTCATTTAAAACTAAAGGCGAATCTAGATTCCCTAGTGTCGCTCTTGCTAGTGTGATTGCAAGATACTCTTTCTTATTAGAAAAAGATAAATTAAAAACTAAATACGGCTTAGAATTCCCATTTGGAGCAGGCAAACAAGCTGACGAATTTAAAAAAGTCCTCCTTGATAAAGTTGGACCAGTTGAATTTGATAAATTAGTAAAGAAAAATTTTAAGAATTATTCTAAGTGATCTATGATTTCCTTAAAATAATCCGGTAAATCAATCTTAAATTCCATTTCTTCTTTAGAAGAAGGGTGAATAAGTTTTAAAGAAGTGGCCACTAAAAGTTGGCCATTTTTATATAGCGTGTCATATTTCTTGCCGCAATAAAGTGGGTCGCCTTCAACAGGGAAACCAATATATGACATGTGCACTCTGATTTGATGGGTTCTACCAGTTTTTAGCTTACATTCGATAAGAGTGTTATTAGAAAAGCGCTTAATAACTTTAAAATAAGTAATGGCTTCTTTAGAGTTTGTGCGAGTAACCGCCATTTTTTGACGATTATTTCTATCTCTTCCTATTGGCATATTGATTTCGCCACTATTTTCAGGAATAACACCTCTAACTAAAGCGGTATATTCTCTTGCCATTGTGTGGTCTTTAAGTTGCTCAGCAAGAAAGAGATGGGCTTTGTCATTTTTAGCGACGCAGATTAACCCACTAGTATCTTTATCAATACGATGGACAATTCCAGGTCTCATCACTCCATTTATGCCACTAAGGTCGTTGCAGTGATGTAAGATGGCGTTCACCAAAGTATGTTCATAATGTCCATTTGCAGGATGAACCACCATTCCTTGTGGTTTATTAATGATAAGAATGTCACTATCTTCATAAACAACATCAAGTTCAATATCTTCTTTTTCTATCTCTAAAGGTTTCACTTCTGGGATATCAATTTCGACGATATCACCTTGTTTTAGTTTTAAAGAGCTTTTAGCGACCTTGCCGTTTACTTTGCAGTTTTCTTCATCGATGATTTTTGCAATATGAGTACGTGAAAAATCCTTCAATTGGCTAGATAAAAACTTATCTAATCTTTGATTAGCAAATTCTTCACTTACAACAATTCTATTCATCTTTGTTTTCGTTTTCTTTTAGATATTTGTTCTTTTCTTGTTCGGTTTTAGACACTACTTTTGTGTTGTCCTCTACCTTTTTAGGTTCTTTTTTCTTTTTGTTACGATAGTCAATGATTTCCATGACAATCATATAGATAATAAGCATAAAAGCAGCAACAACTACAGCGATATCGGCAACATTAAAGTTAAATTTCCAAACACCATAGAAATCAATCCAGTCCACAACACCAGTGATATATTTTCCAGTTGATGGATCAACATAATTTAAGTAGCTTGCACTATAGAAAAGACGGTCAATACAGTTACCTAGTGCACCAGCAATAATCATAAACATAGTGGCTTTATAGAAACGGTTAATCTTATCCCACTTTCTAATCATGAAGAATAGGATTCCTGCCACTACTAAAAGAGCTACAACAACGAATACAATTCTATTCGCATCTGCGTTTTTAAATACATCCCAACCAAAGACAATGTTCTTATTAACGAGGTAATTAATTCTTAAAAAGTTAGGGATTAACACCACTCCATCTGGTCTAATATTGTCTTGATTTTGGACAATAATATTTTTAGAAACAATGTCAGCAACAAGGAAAAGTACTCCAAGCCAAATGTAGGAGTTAAAAAACCACTTTAAGCCTTTAATAATTTTTGCTTTCATTATTCATGAATCACTTTCTGACATCTTGGGCATAAGTAAGTGCCATCTTCTTGCACTAAAGCAAATTTAGAGTAATTCCAACATCTTTCACAGAATTTGCCATCATGATGTTTAATTTCTACTTTCGAATGCTCAAATTCTTTTTGATTTGGATTAGACTCTAACACTACTTCAGAAACCACAAATAAGGTCGCTAATTCTTCTAAAGAAAGTTTATCAGCGACTTCTTTTACTGATTCATCAGTAATTTCAAGGCTCACTAAAGCTTCTTGAGCGGAACCAATCACCTTTTGATTTCTACTTTCTTCAAGTGCTTTTAAGACGTCACTTCTTAAAGAAAGAATTAGCTCATATTGTTTTAATAATTCTTCATCATCTTTTTCTTCATATGTTGGATAATCAAGATATTGGACATTATCCACTCTTTTTCCAGGCATATTCTTATTAAATTCATCCATGGTGAATGGAAGAATTGGATTTAAGATTCTTAGCAAAGCTTCGCCAACTTTATATAAGACAGTTTGGGTTTGATTTCTTCTCTTACTGTTAACGTCATCGCAATATAAGACATCTTTAGAAATGTCTAAATAGAAGCTAGATAAATCACTACTACAGAAGTTAAAGATTTCACTAGTTGCGCTACTAAAGTCATATTTATCAAAGCTATTTCTGCAGATTCTAATAAGCTTATTTAGCTTTGCTAAAATATATTGGTCAATTAATGAGAACTCTTTAGCTTCTTTATTTACATCAAAGTCTTTTAAGTTCCAAGAAATGAACTTTAAGGTATTACGAATCTTACGGTATTGTTCGGCAACTTGTTTGATTAAGTTTTCGCCGATTCTTACGTCTTGTTGATAATCAATGGAAGCGGTCCAAAGTCTTAAGATATCCGCACCATACACATTAGCGATCTTAGTAGGATCTACACCATTACCTTTAGATTTATGCATTTGTTCACCGTGTTCATCTAAAACCCAACCATGGGAAACCACACTCTTATAAGGAGCAACGTGATTACATGCCACAGAAACGATTAAAGAAGAGTTAAACCAACCACGATATTGGTCGCTTCCTTCTAAATATAAATCACTTGGATAGGTGGTGCCTCTTTCTCTTAAACAACCATTCCAAGAAGATCCACTATCAAACCAGACATCCATGATGTCTTTTTCTTTTGTGAATTTGCCGTTAGGAGAATGAGGATTTGTGTATCCTTCTGGTAATAAATCTTTAGCGTCTAATTCATACCAAATGTTACTTCCATGTTCTCTAAATAAATTTTCAATATGTTTAAAGACTTTTTCATCAATAACTGGGGTATCATCTTCGCAATAGAAGATAGGAATTGGTACACCCCATGCTCTTTGTCTGGAAATACACCAGTCACCACGATCTTTAATCATGTTGACCATTCTATTTTCACCCCATGCAGGGTACCATTTTGTTTCATGAATTACCTTGAGTAATTCTTCTCTAATTGGTTCAATTGAGCAGAACCACTGAGAGGTCGCTCTAAAGATAAGCGGTTTTTTCGTTCTCCAGTCATGAGGATAGCTATGGGTAAATGTAGTATGTTTAAGTAAAGCACCTTTTTCTTTAAGGATATCTAAGACTGCCTTATTAGCGTCTTCGTAGAATAGGCCTTCAATACCTTCGCCTGTACCTTTCATCATGTAACCATGTTCATCAACTGGGCAATATGGTTCTAACCCTTTTCCAGGATAATTTAAGCACACTTGATAGTCTTCGACACCATGTCCTGGAGCAGTATGGACTAAGCCAGTGCCAGCGTCGTTAGTGACATGAGTGCCAACGATGACTAAGGAATCTCGATCATAGAAAGGATGTTGACAGACTACAAATTCTAAATCTTTACCTTTGAACTCTTTTAAGAGCTTAACATCTTCAAATTCAAGTTCTTTTGTTAAAGCTTCTTCAAACTCTTTTAAGAAAACGAATTTGCCTTTATTAGTTTGATATAAGCCATATATAAAGTCTGGATGCGCAGATATTGCTAAGTTAGCAGGTAAAGTCCATGGAGTTGTTGTCCAAATAATAAGGGAAGTATCGTTATCTAATAAGCCTTTGCCGTCTTTTACTTTAAAAGCAACATAGATGGAATTAGACAAGACATCAGCGTATTCAATCTCGGCTTCCGCTAAAGCGGATTCACTACTTGGAGACCAATAAACAGGTTTAAGTCCTTTATAGATTAAGCCCGCTAGTGCCATCTTGGAAAAAGCTTCAATTTGACGAGCTTCGTATTCTTTTTTTAGTGTTAAATAGGGATGATCAAAATCACCAACTAAACCTAAACGTCTAATTTGCTCTTTTTGTCTTTCCACTTGTTTAAGAGCGTATTCTTCACATTTTTTACGGAATTCGACGATTGGTGTGGTTTTTCTATTTACTCCGTTTTTGGTGACTTGGTTTTCAATTGGAAGGCCATGAGTGTCCCAGCCAAAAACAAAAGGAGTTTTATAGCCACACATATTTTGATAACGAACCACAAAATCTTTTAAGATACGATTAAGCATATGTCCACAGTGCATGTCTCCGTTAGCGTAAGGAGGACCATCATGAAGGACAAATTCTTTCGCCTCTTTGCGATTTAAGTTCATTTGTTCATAAATATTTTCGTTTTTCCATTTCTCTACGAGAACAGGCTCTTTTTGATTGAGATTGCCTCTCATTTCGAAATCGGTTTTGTTCATTAGTAACGTATTTTTATAATCCATAGTTACTTCCTTTCTATGTCGTTAAATTATTGAAAATTTATTAAGCGTAATTAAACGCGATACCAGCAAACTTGATGCCGTTAACGCCAGTAAACACGATTTTGACTTTTCCTGTACATTCTTCAAAGGTACCACCAATAATTTGTGGGGTGCTTCCTGAAATAGTACCACTGAGTTTTTGAATGTCATTTACATAAATCGCATAGTTAATAGTCATGTCTTGTGAGGCTGAAGCTAAAGCGAATGCGGCGTTAACATCTGTGTATGATTGCTGAGTTTCAATTGTAAATGAAGTAATAGGGTTATTCTTAGATCCTGCAGTAACTCCACCTGTACCAAGGTTTTGGAAAAGTGATGTAGCAGTTCCAAATGTAACATCAAACTTCACGCCATCAAATGTTGCTACCCAGGTTGTACCACTACCAACATAGGCGCTTCTATTACCTGCTGAAGGAGCGTAAGAGAACTTACAGTTATCAAATGTAAGAACACTATCACTTGTCACTTTCACCGGAACTTGTAAGGTGTTCTTATCAGTAGTAATTGTGATTACTTTGCCAGTTAAGACATCATCATCGGTAAATGTATAATCTTCAACATGAATCTTAGATTTATCTAATGTGCCTTCACTTAAATCATTTTTAATCGCCTTAAGTTTGAAATCATCCACTGTTGGCTTAGTTCCTGATTTAAAGGCCGCCAGAGTAGCGCTATTAACGGAATAATGATGAATTTCGTCTTTATCCATCTCTAAAGCTAAATATGTTGGAGTTAAATCAGCTAAGGAACCTGGAACGTCTTTTAAATCCCCATAGATGTAATCCACAAGTTGAGGATAATCAACAAATGGATTTCTATTGCCTTGTTTGCCGTTTCCTGCTGTGCAGTTATATGAATAAACGGATTCATTATGTTGCACTTCTTGATGGTCAACAGCTAAGCTGTTCCACTTGAGTAAATCAGTGAAATATCCAATCGAATACGGCATAGAGGTTGTTAAGTATCTCTCATACGCTAATTCTCTAAAAGTGTCATAATTAGAAGTTTCTAAGTTTGGTTGTTCTTGTCTAATTAAGTCACGGAAATATTCTACATATGTCTCGTTAGCAGCTTTAGTTGGATACATGAATTCATTAATGGAAATACGATTATAATCAACATAGCCATCAACAATTTCTAATGCCTGTTCTTTAGAATTGACGTGCACAGATTTGGTGCTACCACTGTGTGTGGTTGCGTCATCACCTTTATATGTCCATGTTTCAGTCACATCAACACCAACTTCTTCGTTATACATCACGCTCATATAGAAGATGGCTCTTGCTAATCTGCCTTTATCAACATCATTTGGTTCAAAAGCATTTCTGGTAAATAAACAGTTTTCTTTCGAAGTTAATTCTGCACTATCAGGATTAACATAGCCTAAATTTTTGTTGCCTCTACTACTATTTGCACCAGCACTAGCAGCGAGCAAATTATGGAAATCAGTGGCTCTACCAAGAGCTTTGACCGCACTTCCGGTAGAGAATCCAGTCATCAAACTAGCAGCAAAAGCATGTTCTCTTTGCCATCCAGTTTGAGTGGCTGTTTTATCAATTGGAGTATCATTATAAACACCATTAACATAGGCGTAATCATATAAGTCTTGATCAGCAACTTGATTAGTCTCCCAGTTAGGGGTGTCGTATTTTAAAGCTTTAACATCTTTAGAAATAATATTGTGAAGTTTGGCTTTTAAATCCTCGCCATTTTCCCAAGTTAAATTTCCATAATAGTTATTATAATAACTACCTTGTGTATTCGCTTGGTCTTTAACAGTAACCAAAACACGAGTGAATTTTCCGTTTTCCGTAGTTAAAGTAATTGTGGCGGTACCGCCCTTAACAGCTGTAATTGATTTATCAGCGTTAACTTTAACAACGCTGGAATTATTAGATGTGACACTTGCTAATTTATCAACAGCGTTATCAGGTAAGATTTGATAAGAAAGGGTTTTAGATTCGCCTTTATTCATTAAAAGATTATCGCTAGATTTAACTGCGCTAGCTCTAATGCCTTTATCATCTTGATTATCAACAACAGTAACATTGCAATACGCTCTATAGCCTTGTAAAGAAACAGAGACACGAGTTGTACCGGCTTTATGTCCTTTAACTGTGCCAGCAGAGATTGTGCAAATTGATTCATCATCACTATAAAACCCATATTCCATGCCATAAGCATCTATATTATTAGAGGAATAAGTCAGTTTCTTTGATTCATCAACTTTGATGGTGATTTCACTATCAACTGTCACTGATTTAGATGGATCTGGTTCTGTGATTGCAAACGCCATAACAGCATATGGTTCGTCATTGTCTCTAACGTTATCGTTATCATCGTCATTATAAGCAAACACCAAAGTGTTACCTGCTCCGCTTGCGGTTGCGACATTATTACTAACGTTTAATAAAGCCGGTTTTTCAACATCATATTTGATGTTTTTATTCGCATTATTTGGAACTACTGTTGGTCTAATTGAGTATGTATATCCGTTAAATAAATCAACGTTAGGATTTGGAAGGTACACTCTTTCAACTTTAACAGGATTATATGCGTAATTTTCATCAAATCTATATCCACATGTTTGACAAATCTTGTGGCGATGACCATCTTGAGATTCGCTAGCTTCAGAATCAATGATCCATTCTCCATAATTGTGATCAGAAAAACTACCCTTAAGATTTTCGTATCCTTCATCAGTGCAAGCATGCCAGTGAGAATAACCATCACTAGACCAATCAGGACTATAATGATGTTCTAATTCATCAACATAATTATCTTTATAAGAATAATCGCACACTTTACATTCATGTAATGTGTATCCTTTAGCCTCATAGGTAGGATTGATTGTCGTTTCTTTAAAATCATGTTCTGCTTTATCACTAACTACATCATGACCACAAGTCGCGTCATGCCAATGATAGGTTTCATCATAGCTCCATTCACTAGAAAAAGTATGTGTATGGCCTTGTTGGCCACCATTACCACCACAAGCAACAACTCCTAAAGAAATAGATAGGAATAATGTCGATAAAATTCTAATGGTCGTTTTCTTTTTCATAGTGCGTGCCTATATATTATTATACACATGTGTAAGCACAAAAAAAGAGCGAAATCGCTCTTTTTGGTTTGCTTTATTTACTTAGTTCTTTAAGAAGTTAGGAATGATGCTATCTTCTTCTAGATATCTTTCTTTTTCTCTTTCGGCAGTGTCTTCTAATTCTTCAATCTTAGCTTCAGATTCCACTGGTTTAACTGGTGAGACCACGGTTTGTGCAGTGAAGTCGACATCGTTTTCAAAGTCACTAGCGATCACTGAGACCATGATTTCATCTGATAATTGGTCATTGATGGTAATGCCAAATTTGATATCAATACTACCACCGACAGCTTCAATAATGAGGTTAACGCATTCTTGAGCTTCAAATAGGGAGACTTGTGGTCCACAGGTAATAGCCACGATTGCTCTTCTAGCCCCGGCAATACTTCCTTCAAGCAAAGGAGAATTCATCGCATTAGTGGCTGCTTCCTTAGCACGGTTAGCACCACTTCCCATACCAAATCCGATTAAACCAACACCACTATCTTTTAATGTGTTTCTCACATCAGCAAAGTCAAGGTTGATAATGGCTGGCAATAAAATTAAGTTAACAACTGTTTTCACAGATTGAGCTAAAACTTTATCAGAAGCAACAAAAGCTTCAGCAATAGAACTATTGCCGTTGGTGACCAATAGTTTGTCGTTAGAAACGACAATTAAGGAATCAACTGCGGATTTTAATTTATTTAATCCTTCAATGGAATAAACGATTCTCTTCTTACCTTCAAAGGTAAATGGACGTGTGACGATGGCCACAACTAAAGCACCAGCTTCTTTAGCAATTCTTGCCACTACTGGAGCCGCTCCGGTACCGGTGCCACCACCCATACCAGCAGCAATAAAGACCATATTAGCGTCTTTAACGATTTCTCGAATATCATCTGCACTTGCTTCTGCAGCTTGTTCACCCATTTCCGGTTCACCGCCCGCTCCTAGTCCACCAGTTAAGGCTTCGCCTAAGATAATGCGGTTATAAGCTTTAGAGGTTGCTAAGGCTTGCTTATCGGTATTGGCAACGTAAAATTCAACATTGGAAATCTCTTCATCAATCATTCGATTGACAGCGTTATTACCAGCGCCTCCTACACCAATGACAACGATTTTGGCAGCAGGTTCGAAATTGTCTAAATCATAATTTTGCATAAGACACCTTCCTTTTATTCATCTCGAGAAACCGTGACATGTGCCGGGGTTTCTACTTTATTAACTGGATATCTATTTTCCACTAATAGAGCGCCAAGAAGAGCAGTTAATGAACTGTCTCTAGCTCCTATGGAACGATTCTTTAAGAATCGTAGATTTGTAGATCTAATGTTGTTATATAAGAATTGTTTGAATCCTTTAAGTTTTGATCCACCACCGATAATTACAAGTGGAATGGAGCTTGGTTCATCAATGTTATAGGCATTGGATAATTGTTCAATGCCGACATCAAGCATGTTCTTAAAGGTTTGTAATTCCTTTTCAATAATTTCATTTAATTGCTTAATGGTGTAACTGAGTTCTCCAGCAGGAGACATGCTCTTAGCGACCACGTAATCAAATCTCATTTCACGTTTGTCTAAGCCATATAAGCATTTAATGCTTTCTGCTTCTTTTTCTGAAATATTGAAGCTAGACACTATACTGTTGGTGATGTTATCTCCACCCCATGAGAAGCTTCTAGTAGCGAATAGTTGATGATTATCTATCAATGATAACGTCATCGAACCCGCTCCGATATCGAGCAAGAAATAAGTAGAAGGCATATCACTATAAGTAGAGATAAGTTCACTTACCGCAAATGGAGCCACCACTCTTCTTCTCACCTTGATATTACTATCAACCAAGCAAGAGGTGTGTTCATCATTGATTCTTCTTGGTAGAGTATGCACTTTTACATGCACTGTAATCGCACTGCTTTCTTTACCAATTGGGGCTTGCGCGTATCTATTGCCGTTATCTAAACAGAAGGAATCAGGAATGATATCAATTAATTCATTATCAACAGGTAATTTCTTGTTTCTAATGATGCTATAAATGTTTCTGATATCAATCTCACCCACAATCTTTTCTGGAGAAATTACGGAAGTAAATTGTTGAGTTTCATAAATTTCTAAGCCGTATGGAGGCAAGATTAAAACAGCGTTATCAATTAAGCGATTGAAATGATAATCATTATCAATCACTGGATTGTTTTTTGATAATTCTTTAACTATAGAAGCGTGATCTTTTATCACTCCGTTTTCTAAAGGATGAGCAAGAGGAATCTTCTTTACATAGTTAACAATGACCTGGTTATCTTTAATATAACCAAAGACAATTTTTAAGTATTTGTGTGATATTTCTAAAGCGGTAATTGGATCTTTCATGCCAAATATTTTACATTATATGTTTCATATTAACAATAATTTGTTAATTTGAATTTCACAATGTGCGATAAAAAAAGATGAAGCGAGGTTATCTTCATCTTCAACATAAATGCAAATTTAATAATTAGAACGCTAAAAGTTCATCAGGAATATCAGCGGTTTCTGTATCCTTCACTTCATCTTCTTCTGTCTGTGCTTTAGCGGCAATTTGTTGTTCTTTAATAGAAGAGATGTAGGTTGGAATTGCAATGGATAAACCAATACCTAATAAACCAACAAAAACAAAGGAGAGATTACGGACATAGAAAAACGCTTTGCTCTTATGATGTTTGAATAATTTGTTTTTCATGTTCATCGTCTTTCCTCCTTTTCTTATTTCTTTTCGATGATTCTTAGTGTTGCCGAAGCTGATCTAGGATTTCTTTCTAGCTCTTCTTGACTTGGTCTAATTCCTTTCCTGGTGATTAAGATATAATCTTTTTCTTCCACCTTTATCGGGAAGTTATCTCTATTACCTTCAACGACCGCTAAGTCTTTGAAGTATTTTTTGACGATTTTATCTTCCAACGAATGGAAGGTAATGACTGCTAATCTTCCATTGCTATTTAAGTATTTCACTACTTTGCTCAATGCATCTTTTAGGACATTAAGTTCGTTATTCACTTCAATACGAAGTGCTTGGAAGATTTGTTTAGCAGGATGACCAACTTTTTTTAGTTCTTTAGTAGGTTTACTTCTTTTGATGATATCTACTAATTCGAATGTGGTCTCAATTTCTTTATTTTGACGATATTTAACAATGTTTCTAGCTATTGAAGCGGAGTATTTATCTTCTCCGTATTCATAGAAGATACTTCTTAATTCAGCTTCTGAATAGGTATTCACCACTTCTTTAGCGGTAAGTTTTTGTTCTTGATCCATCCTCATGTCTAGAGGTGCATTATAGCGATAGGAGAATCCTCTATCACTTTCATCAAATTGTGGGGAGGAAACACCTAAGTCCATCAGGACTCCATCAACTTTGTTGATTCCTAACTCATCTAACACTTGATCAACATTTACGAAGTTAGATTTAATAATTTTGAAGTTAGGAGCAATCTTTTCTAATCTTTCTTGTGATTCTTTGATTGCATCTTTATCCTGGTCTACTCCGATGAGTAAGCCGTTAGTGGATAATCTTTTTAAGATTTCTGAACTGTGACCAGCTCTACCAAGCGTTAAGTCTAGATAGATTCCATTATCTTTGATGTTTAATCCTTCAATCACTTCATTAAGAAGAACTGGGATATGTTTATTTTCCATTTTCTTCTTCCATCTTTTCAGCTATTTCTTCGAAATTATCATTAGTCGCCTTTTCATAAGCGAGATAGATTTCTTGATCCCAGATTTCGAAGTGATCACCAACACCAAGGATGATGACATCTTTTTTAATGTTGTATTTGTTTAGAATTAGGCTTGGAAGTTGAATACGCCCCACCTTATCTAAGCTGAGCTGCACCACACTACCAAGAACAATTCTTAAGTACGAACGTGAATTCTTGTGGTTGAAAGAGATTTTTTCACACTCTAAGCAAAGCTTATTGAATTCTGCTTCGTTATAAACAGATAAACAACCTTCAAAACCTTTAAGAACGTAAAGGGAAGAAGATTCATTTAATCCTTCCTTCATTCTTTTAGGTAATAAAAGACGACCTTTGTCATCTAGAGTATGTTCGAAATATCCAAAGTACATATTTCCCACTTTCTCCCACTTTTTACCACTTGACTACATTATATATGCATATAAAAGAGATGGCAACATAAAAATTAATCTTTTTTATAAAATAAAAGTGAGGTAAAACCTCACTTTATAATTCAACATCGTCTAATTTCGACCAACGAGAATCTTTCTTTTCTTCTTTCTCTTTAAGATACTCGTCCTCGCTCAACACCCGATATCCTTTGCCGCTACTTGGTAGCTTTGCCCCCTTCTTTACTAACTTCATTGGGGTTTCCGCGATAATCAATTCAAGGACATAAGGGTCGAGATCAAAGATTGGTTTTTCTTCATAAATAATTTCTTCATCATCTTGGATTTCATTAGAAAATTCTAATGTATCTTTGAATTTGAGTTTAAGTGGAACATCTTCTAATGAATAAGAACAGACTCCCACTACCTCCGCTTCAATTTTTAATTCCAGGACCATCAAATCATCATATTCATGAGCGTGCACTTTGACATGGCATGAATTAATTTTACGAATGTGATTTTGATCTAACTCGGCATGAGAAAAATCAATATCATCTTCGAGATCTAAAACATCATTTTGAAAACTAAAACGTCTAAATTTCATTTTTACATTCTGAGTTCAACTTTAAAGGATTTGGCTAAATCATATTTGATTTTGTCCATTAAGTCGGTAATCTCTTTGTCGGTTAAAGTGCCTTCTTTGGCAATCACGATATTAACAGCGATACTCTTAAGGTTTTTAACAATGCCTTCACCTTCATAAACATCAAAGATTCTGGCATCTTTAACTAAACCCTTCCCGCTTACTTTAATTAATTTGATAATATCGCTGGCAGGAATTTTCTTATCCACTAGCATAGCTAAATCTCTACTCACTGATGGGAATTTAGAGATTGGATTCATCTTTGCTAATGTGACTTTGGCGTTTAAAAGTGGGTCAATATTCATCTCTAAAACGACACAGTTTGTCTTATTTAATCCTAAGGCTTGTAAGGCAATTGGATGAAGCTCACCAAAAACACCAATAACTTGATTTTGGAATAAGATTTTGGCGGATTTTCCTGGATGTAGTTCTTCTTTTTCAGAGCTATATCTTTCAAATTTATAGCGGCTTGCTTCCACTCCTAATAAGGAGAATAATCCTTCCACTAAACCTTTCATATCAAAGAAGTCATAAGGGGTTTTCTTCATCATGTCTCTTTCAAGCTTGTTGCCAAGTAAGACAATTGATAAGTGTTCACTTCTTGATGTCTTTGACATCATATTTGAAGTTTCAAATAAGGCTAAGTCCTTATTTTGACGATTATAGTTATATAAAGCACTCTCAAGTAAAGAGAAGAGAATATGAGTTCTAAACACTTCTCTTTCATCAGTAAGAGGATTTAATAATTCATATTTATCTTCATCATGAAGGAGATTAAATTTAGTGGCGTTCTCCTTAGACAATAAAGAATATGTTAAGCATTCATCTAAACCGTTGAGCAAGAGATAATCTCTAATCTTTCTCAGTCTAGATTGACTTAATGTCAATCCACCAACCTTAGTGTCCAAAGCAGGGAGTTCACTCTTAACATGCTTGAAGCCTAAAATTCTAATCACTTCCTCAGAAATATCAGCTTCACAAGTAACATCTAATCTGAATTCAGGAATATTAACCACAAATTCATCTTCGCCTAGTTGTTCGGCTTTGAAATATAAACGATTTAAGACATCAATGATTTCTTTATTAGAGAAATCTGTACCTAAACGATTATTGATATGAGAGAAACGACATTTTAATGTGGATTCTGGTTTCTTTTCACTTTGATAAACGACGATATTGGAGAATTGTTCTCCTTCACATAACTCTTTAATTAGATTAGAAGCAAAATTGATTACTGCTTCGCTTTGATAATGGTTAGTGCCTTTAACAAATCTTTGGCTAGATTCGCTAGATAAGCCTAAGCGATTTGAAGTATGACGGATTGACGCTCCATCAAAGCTAGCGGCTTCGATATAAATGTTTTTGGTGTTTTCATCAACAGCGCATTTATTAGCACCCATCACCCCACCTAAACACATCGCTTCATTATTTGAAGAGATAACGATATCTCCTGGGATGACTTTATAAGTTTGTTCATCAAGAGCGACAAAGTCACAGGAGAAATCGCTTTTAGCGATAAGTTCAGCTTTTTCTAATTTATCTTTGTCATACATATGGAGTGGTTGTCCAGTTAAAAGCATGACATAGTTACCAATATCAACGATGTTGTTAATACTTCTAACACCCATCGCCAACAAGGCTTCTTTCATATATTTTGGTGATTCTTTGATTTTGATATTTTTGATTTCGCGACCAGAGAATTGTGTACATTTATCGGTTTCACTACCTACTTTCAAGTCGGTAGTAAATGTATTTTTCACTTCGTAAGTTGGAATTTTCACTTCTCGATCAAAAATAGCGCCGATTTCTCTAGCGACATTATATAAAGATAATAAGTCAGGTCGATTAGCAAGAACCTTAAGGTTTAAGACTTGATCGTCTAAACCAAGGTAGCCTAAAACATCTTCATTACCAACTTCAGCGTCAGCAGGTAATTCTTCAATGCCTTCAGTTTGTTCTTTTCTTAAATTTTTGGCATCAACGCCTAATTCTAATAAAGAGCAACACATGCCATTGGATTCAACACCTCTAATTTTTGAAGCTTTAATTTCTCCGCCAGGGAGTTTAGCTCCGATATTAGCAACGATGACTTTTAAGCCTTCTCTAGCATTTGGAGCGCCACAAACGATTTGTTGAATGCCATATTTAGGACCTAAATCCACTTTTAAAACATGGAGATGGTCGCTATCAGGATGAGCAACACATTCAAGAATGTGGCCAATCACTAAATTAGTGCCACTAGCAAGAGTTACTACTTCTTCGACTTCAATACCAGCAAAGGTCAAACCATTAGCGATATCTTCAGCACTTAATCCGTCTAAATTAACGAATTGTCTAACTGTTTTTAAACTAACTAACATTGTTCTGTCCTCCCTTATGCTTTCTTACGATATTGATGTAAGAATCTCACATCATTTTGATAGAACTTACGGATATCATCGATACCGTATCTTAAGATAGCGACACGTTCAATACCGATACCAAAGGCAAATCCACTATAGACTTCTGGATCGTAGCCATTCATCTTTAAAACGTTTGGATGGACCATACCACCACCAAGGATTTCAATATAGCCTGTTCCTTTACACATGGAACAACCTTTGCCGTCACAATTAGCACAGGTAATATCAACTTCCACACTTGGTTCAGTGAATGGGAAATAAGATGGTCTTAATCTAATTTCTCTTTTTTCACCAAACATCTTTTTAGCAAAGAGCTCTAATGTGGCTTTTAAGTGGCCAATATTGATATTTTTGTCTATGACAAGGCCTTCGATTTGTGCGAATTGATGTGAATGTGTCGCATCATCGTCATCTCGGCGATATGTCTTTCCTGGGCAGATGATTCTAATTGGTTTTCCTCCCGCAACTTGCATAGTGTGTGCTTGCACTGGAGAAGTATGAGTTCTTAATAAAACGTTATCGGAAATGTAAAAAGTATCTTGCATATCTCTTGCAGGATGGTCTTTTGGAATATTAAGCAATTCAAAGTTAAATAAATCAGTTTCCACTTCTGGCCCATCAGCAACTTCAAATCCCATATTTAAGAAAATATCAGTGATTTCGTCTTTGACGACATAAAATGGATTTTGTCCACCAACATCTGCATTTCTTCCTGGAAGAGTAATATCAATTTCTTCTCTTTCAAGTTTCTTTTGGAGTTCTTGTTTTCTGATTTCAGTTTCTTTTTGCTCAATAAGTGCGGAGATTTTTGTGCGGGTTTCATTTAGCATTTGGCCAAATGATTTTCTTTCTTCTGGAGGGAGTTTACCTAACTCACTCATTAAAGACATAAGCACGCTTTTCTTTGCTAAAAATTTAATCTTTAGTTCTTGTAAGCGTTCGCTTGTACTAGCAGAGGCAATCTCCGTATTAGCCTCTTCAAGAATTTCAATTACAGTTTCATTTTTCATATAGATACCTACATTTCGCTGTGTATGAGTATATCACAAAAAAAGGTGATTGAAATTCTATTTCACCTTTTCTTTTATGTTTATACTTATTGGACCACTAAAGTGGTCAATTTTAATGAATTTTATTCATTAATATTCCACCCGCTACTGCGACATTAAGCGAGTCGATATTTTTAATTGGGATTATTATTTCTTTATCTGCTAGGGTAATTGATTCTTTGCTGACGCCGTGTGATTCATTACCAAGAACTAAGACAAAGTCTTTTTCAACTTCAAGAGTGTTGAAATCCACTGCTTTCTTGCTTAAGTTTGTCACTAGTATTTGGTGACTTCCTTTAAATTCCTTAAGTTTTCCCACTTTTACAGGAATTTCAAATATAGCGCCTTTAGAAGAATTAATTACTTTTTCGTTATAGATAGAAACACAGTTTTCACTAACTACAACTAAGTCATAGGAGAAGGCTAAAGCAGTTCTAAGTAATGTACCCATATTGCCTGGATCAGAGATATCATCAAGGAATAAAACTTTGTGTGGATTATTAACCTCAATTTCCATCATTTTCGCAATGAAAACAACTCCTTCAGGATTGACATTGCTGGATAGCTTTTTTAAGACATCTTCACTAACTAAATTAAGAGGTATGTCATCGGATAACTCAACATATTCAGTGGAAAACACTTCAACCACCGCTTTATTTTTTAAAGCCATTTCTAAAGACTTTTTAGTCTCGGCCAAAAACATGCCGTATTTTTTACGGTTTTTTGTCTCTTTTAATGAGAAAGCAAATTTTACCCTTTCGTTGTTTTTACTGGTGATGGCTTTAATCATGGTAAATACCTCTAATCAACATTTTACGATATTTAGGATAATCTGGGCAGTACTTATATACTACATCATAGAATTTTTTGGAGTGATTATAGACCAAAATGTGAGCGAGTTCATGAACCACTACTGAATCTATAATTGGCATTGAATAATGAATAAGCGTGAGACTAAATGACAAGCTTTTAGTGTGTTTTGAATTGCTGCCATATCTGCTTTTCATTTTTCTAACCCCTACCTTATAGGAAGGTAATTTCATAATTGATTCGTAGTATCTCACTCTTTTGGTGATTATATCTAAGAAAATAGGCTTAAGTTTTTTATATAGTTCATCTTCATTTTTAAAGATAATTGTTGGATAACCATCAATAGTGATTTTTCCAGGATATGATAAATCATATTTGTTACCAAAAATGTAGATGTAGTTCTCATTTATAGCCTGTGGAACCACGCTAGATTTAATTAGTTTTTCGGCATACTTATCTAAGCCTTTGATAATAAATCCTTTACTGGTCAAACGATTGCAAGAAACGATAAATTTATTATCACGAAAACGATAATGGACATTTTTGATTCGTTTATAAATCACTTCCACTTCATAATCTACGCCGTTTACTTTGTAAAAGAAATTGTTCATCGCCACTTATTATATATTGATTAGATTTTCATAGAAATATAAAATAATGAGCGGTATGGAAAAAATATTGATAAGTGCATGCTTAATTGGCGATAAAACTCGTTATGATGGAAAAAGCAACTACAATCCATTAGTGAAAGAGTTGCTTGAAAAATATGAGTTAGTACCTTTCTGCAGTGAAGTTGAAGGTGGACTACCTGTTCCTAGAAAACCAAGTGAAATTGTCAACGACAAAGTCATTAATATCGACGGCAAAGATGTCACTAGAAACTACCTTAAAGGAGCAGAATTAGCACTCAATATTTGTAAGTATTTGCATATCAAAGTCGCGATTTTAAAAGATGGATCTCCAGCATGTGGGGCACATCAAATACACGATGGCAAATTCTCTGGTAAAAAAATAAAAGGAATGGGTATAACCGCATCCCTATTAACTAAAAACGGTATCAAAGTGATTTCTGAAGATGAAATCGCTGAATTCCTTAATAATTAGTGTCTTGTCGATGATGGTTCTCTTCTAATTTCTTGAAGTAAGCATCATCAGCTTCGGACCATGAATATCCTAGCGACGCTAGGATTTTTAAATAGTTTTCAAACGCCATCAAGTATTTTGTGAGGCTTCTATCAATATAGAATTCATTGATATAGTGGTAGCTTCTTAAAATTGCGTCAGTTGGCTCCACTTTTTCTTCTTCAACTTCAATGGAGTCGACTTGATAGTGATACGCTAAACCAATTGATAATAAGAAATGAAGTCCATCAGCGTATTCGTCTAGCACTCTTTCTTTAGATTCACTTGGTTTAAATGACCAGAATTTAAAACATCTTGTCGCATTTGCAAGTTCACCAAGTTCCACCAGCAAAGCAAGGATTCTTTTATCTTTAGTGTCTTCATAAGAAATATGATGATTATTAGCAATTTCTAAATCCAACTCTAATTGTTTTTTATACATTTCTTTTAATACGCAAAGCATAATCTACTCCAAATATAATTCTCGTAACTTTTCAATGTCGATTTTTAATACATTGACTAAATAATTATCCATGGAACCAAAGGTTTCTTCAATCACTTCTAGTGCATGATTTAAATATCTAACGTCCACAGAAAACACATCTTCTAATGATTTTTCATATCTCTCATTATAAAAAGGCTGATTCTTTGTTTGCTCTTTGAGGTTTTTGATTTTGCTTTCCATGGCTTCATTAGTGAGCAAATAATCTTCCAAAGCATCTTCTTTAGAGACACCTAACGCTATTTCTAAGAAATAGGCTGCTAAGCCAGCGCGATCTTTTCCTTGCGAGCAATGGAAATAGAAAACGCCATCATCTCTAGAGACTAAAAGAGCAAAGAATTTTCTAAAAGCTTCAATTCCTGCAGGATCAACACAGATTTTGGGATAAATTTTGTACATGTGCTGAAATCCGTTATCTCCTTCTTCAATAAACCAAAGGAGATTGCTGTCTTCATTTTTATTATTGTCCTTCTTTACGTCATTGATTAATGCCACAAAATTATGGAACGTGACACCTTCAAAAGGATAATCTGGTCGATTGATAAACTCAGTAGTACTACGAAAATCCACGATATCGGTCAGGTGTAATGAGTTAATTACTTCCACATCTTCTGGGGTAACTCTACCTAAAAAGCCACCGCGATAAATGCGTCCAGATTTAACCTTCTTACCTTTATATCCAACTAGACCACCAAGGTCTCTAATGTTCTTTTGATGAGTGAGTATAATTTTTCTCATAACATAACTATATCAGTTTTTGAGTAATTCTCTTATTATTTTCTTTTCAATAATATTGAACTTATGCGATAATTACTTCGGTAAATATAGGAGTTTTTTATGGCAAAAGTATTAACTATTAACTCTGGCTCATCCTCTTTAAAATTCAAATTATACGAGATGCCAGAAGAAAGAGAACTTTGCTCCGGTAACTGCGAAAAAATCGGATTAAGCGAAGGCATTTTTACAATTAAATATAACGGCAAAAAAGATGAAAGTCATCCCGTTTTCCCTAACCACAAAGTGGCAGCGAAGATGGTTGTTGATGCTTTATTAGAGAAGAAAATTATTTCTTCTTATGATGAGATTGCAGCAGCAGGACATAGAATCGTTCAAGGTGGTAAATATTTCTCTCATTCTGCGATGTTTGATAAAGACACCGAAGACAAGATTGAATCATTAATTCCTCTTGCCCCACTTCATAACGCTGCTCACTTAACATGCTTTAGAGCGTTTAAAGAAGTCTTACCAAATTGTCCAATGATTGCAGTATTTGACACCGCCTATCATCAAAGTATGGAACCAGAAGACTATGTCTTCCCAATTCCAAATGAATTAACTGAAAAATACGATATTAGAAGATATGGCGCTCATGGCACTTCCCATAACTATTTAGCCTTAGAAGGTGAAAAATATCTTAAAGATACAGCAGGAAAAAGAATTATCTCCTGCCACATTGGTTCTGGTGCCTCCATCACCGCGATTAAAGACGGCAAATGTGTCGCCACATCAATGGGCCTTACACCTTTAGGTGGCATTATGATGGGAACAAGAACTGGCGATATGGATCCAAGTGTTTTCAATTATGTAGTCAAAGTCACTGGTTTATCCGCCGAAGAAGTTTATCAAATGTTCAACAAGAAAAGCGGCTTTGCCGGCATGTCCACAGTCGGACCAGACAGCAGAGACGTCTTAAAAGCTGTTGAAGAAGGTAATGAACACGCTATCTTAGCAAATAAATTATTCAATAGAAGAATTGCAGACTATATTGGACAATATTATGTCCGTTTAGGCGGAGCCGACTTAATCATCTTCTCTGCTGGTATTGGCGAAAATGAGCCAAGAACTAGAAGAGATGTCTGTGCTTTAATTAAGGATGCATTAGGTGTAGAAATTGATAACGAAATCAATATGTCAATCCACGGCAAAGAATGCTTGATTTCTACTCCAAAGAGCAAAATTAAAGTGGCGGTTATCCCAACTAACGAAGAAGTGATGATTGCGCGTGATGCGTATAAAATGTGCGTTGCTAAATAGGAGAACTTATGAAGTTAAATCCCGAAATTAAAAAACTTGGTAAAAAATTTAAACCAGAAATTTTAGGTATTGAAAAAGCAATCAAAAAATATAACAAGATTGCCATCTTTAGACATGTGATGCCTGATTTCGACGCCCTTGGAACACAAATGGGTTTATATCATTTCTTAAAAGATAATTTCCCAGGAAAAGATATCAAAGTGCTTGGTGATAACCATGTCACATTTACTCCACGTCTTTTCCCGGAAATGGATAAAGTTAGTGAATCTTGGTTTGATGAACCATTCTTAGCTATTATTGTTGATGTCTCTAATAAGAGCAGAATTGCTGATCCAAGATTTGAAAAAGCAGAATTCATCATTAAAGTCGACCACCATCCAAATGTGGAAGATTTCGCTAATATCAATATCGTTGATACATCTATGGCTGCTGCCAGCGAATTATTAGTTTCAATTTTATTGAACTTCAAAGGCAAATACGTTTTAAGTAAAGAAAGCGCCACTAATTTCTATATTGGCATTGCTGGAGATTCTGGAAGATTCCAATATAGCTCAACTAGCGCCCATACATTCGCAGTCGCAAGTGAATTAATTGCCGCTAAGATTGTGCTAAATGAAATCTACGCGAAGATGTATGTCAAAGCTATCGATGATTTAGCGGTAACTGCCTATATTCTTAATAACTACAAGATTTCTCCAAAAGGTGTTGCTTACTATGTTTTAGATAGCAAGATCCAAAAAGATTTAAAAATCACCACAGAGCGCGGTAAAGAGAATGTTAACCTATTCTCCAATATCACTGGTATCAACATTTGGTGTTCCATCACTCAAGATGATGATCCAAAAGAACCATGCTGGAGAATCTCTATTAGAAGTAGAGACTATGTCATCAATGGTGTCGCTACTGAATTCGGTGGAGGCGGACACGCTCAAGCAAGCGGAGCCAAGATTGCTACCCTTGACGAATTACCAAAATTCATCGCTGCACTTGATGCATTAATCAAATAAATAGAGCCCTTCGGGGTTCTTTTTTAATAAGCTCCGCTATTCCTCACTTTTATAAAATAAGAGCGAACAATAATTCTATTTATTTTATATAAAAATAGAGACTTTTGTTGTACACTAATAGTGTATGTTCACTCCACTTAGAATTATTTCTGGTTATTCCTTCCTTAAAAGCGGACTAACCATGGATAAAATCACGCAATCAGTAGTCAAAAATAAATATGACGCTGCTGGTTTAGCGGATTTTAATTTTCTTTATGGAGTTCCTAGCTTTATTGAAGCCATGCAAAAAGCAGGTAAAAAAGCAATTGTAGGCGCCAGTGTTATTATCGAAGGCTACTCTTTAGTGCTCTATGTTTTATCTGAAGCTGGATACCGCAATTTAATTAAAGTTTCTGCTTTAGCGTCAAAAGATGAACCTGTCTACGATTATCTTAAAGATAACCATCAAGGTTTACTTGGAGTATTAGAAGCTAACTATGGTGCTTTCATAGAGAAATTCATAGATGAGAATATCGCTAAAGATGTCGCTAGATTATCTAACCTTGTTGATTCTTTCTATATTGGGATCGAAAACAACAGCCCAAATGATTTCCCTTACACTGAAAAAGTTAGAGTATTTGCTAAAGAACATACTTATGAAACTGTTGCCTTCCCAAGAATTCTTTATCAAAAGAAGGATGACGCGATTATCTTAAATATCCTTTCTGCAATTGATAAAGGCGAAAAAATTGAAGAAAAACAAATTGAAGGTGAACAATATTTTAAACCAATAGAAACTTACGAATCTTTATATAATAAAGAAGAAATCGAATTAACAAATAAAATTGCAAGTTTATCCTCCTTTGATTTATCTAAGAAAAGAGGAGAAATCATTCATTATCCAGTTGAAGACAGTGTCTATACTTTAAAACGTAATGTTTTTGACGGCTTAAAAGCTAAAGGAATCGCGGATGATAAGCATATTGCTAGAGCAAAATATGAGATCGACACAATTATTGAAATGGGTTATGAAGACTATTTCTTAATTGTCTCAGACTATGTGAAATACGCTAAAGAACATGACATTTTAGTAGGACCAGGTAGAGGAAGTGCTGCTGGCTCTTTAGTGTCCTACGCTTTAGATATCACTGAAGTTGATCCTTTAGATTATGATTTACAGTTTGAAAGATTTTTAAATAAAGCCAGAAAATCCATGCCTGATATTGATGTTGACTTTATGGATACATCAAGAGACAAAATGGTTGATTATATGAGAGAAAAATATGGTTCTGACCATGTCGGAAATATTTGCACATTCCAAACCATCCAGGCTAAACAAGCCTTAAGAGATATTGGTAGAATCTATGATTATCCAAGTAGACACATCGATAAATTATCAAAATCAATCACAGATAAAGTTACATTAAGAGAAGCATATAAGACTCTACCAACTTTTAAAAACCTAGTTGATAGCGATAAATACTTCCTAGAATACGTTTCTTTAGCCTCCAAAATTGAAGGCTTACCACGTCAAGCTGGTCTACACGCAGCTGGTGTGATTTTAAACAAATCACCTTTAGAAGATGTTTTACCAGTCACTATTGATTTTGAAGATCACTACACTTCACAATACGAAAAAGATTATCTAGAAGCGCAAGGCTTCTTAAAGATGGATTTCTTAGCGTTAAGAAATCTCACAATCATTGATTATTGTTTGAAATTAATTAACGATAGACATAGTCTAAATCTTGATTTTTATCACTTACCTTTCAAAGATGAAAAGATTTTCTCGCTTTTAAGAGCGGGACAAACCATCGGTGTTTTCCAACTTGAATCTTCAGGTATGAAAAACGCGATTAAAATCTTACAGCCAACCGTTTTTGAAGATGTTGTTACTTTGCTCGCTATCTTTAGACCAGGACCAATGGACAACATCAAAAACTATGTTGACCGTAAAAAAGGCAAAATTAAGCCAGTCTATCTCTCTGAAGATTTAAAAAAGATTTTAGCTCCAACATATGGAGTACTTATCTATCAAGAACAAATTAACCAAATCGCTCAAGTTATGGCAGGATTCTCCCCTGAAAACGCTGACTTATTTAGAAGAGCGGTTTCACATAAAGAAAAAGCAGTATTAGAGTCGAGCAAAAAAGATTTTATTGCTGGATCCATTAAAAATGGATATAGCGAAGTTAACGCCACAAAGATGTTTAATGAAATCTTAAAATTTGCTAACTATGGATTTAATAAATCTCACGCAGTGGTTTACGCAATTATCGCTTGCCGCATGGCGTGGCTTAAATACTACTATCCACTTGAATTCTATGCTTCTATTCTCACCATTTCTTCAGGAGCGTCAGACACTAAATTTGGCGAGTATGTTGCTGAATTAAGAAGAAGAAAACTCAATGTTTTACTACCAAGCATCAATAAATCAAATAGAAACTTCCAAATTGAAGAAAAAGGACTTTTATATCCTTTAAGCATGATTAGAGGAGTTAATGTTGACGCGGTTAGCAAGATTATCGATGAAAGAATGGCTAGAGGTCAATTCACCGACTTCTTTAACGCAGTCAGTCGCTTATTTGCTATTGGCATTTCCGAAGGAGTTATGAGCAAACTCATTGATGCTGGAGCATTAGATGAATTCGGAAAGAATCGCGCTACTTTAAGAGCTACACTCCACTATGCCTACCAATTAGCGGAACTCTCTTTAGATAACGAAGGTCAGCTTATTCTTGATGAAACACTTAATAACCAGCAACAATACTTTGAGTCAAAAGATGACCCACTTCTAAATTTAAATTTAGAATATGAAGAACTTGGGATTATGTTATCTGATAATCCACTTAAATATAAAAAAGACTTACTTGAGATCAATCATGTCGTTCCTCTTACCGATGTCAAAGACACTTATGGCACTGTTAACATCGCCGGAATTGTTTCTAGCGTGAAGACAATTAAGTCACGAAAGAACAACTCCACTATGGCGTTCCTAAAAATCTTTGATGATATGAGTGAACTTGAAGTTGTAGTCTTTGCCCGTGTTTATGAAAACACATTCTCTATTTTAGAGAAAAATAACATATTGCTTATTAAAGGTCGTTTTGACCAAAAAGATGATAAAGAATCCTTTATCGCAGATGAAATTACATTACTGGAGGAATAAAAATGCCAAAGCTAACAATTATCGATGGTAACTCGCTTCTATTTAGAGCCTATTTTGCTACCGCTTATCCAGGAATGGAAATCATGCGTAATCAAGAAGGTATTCCTACTAACGCAATTTTTGCTTTTAGCAACATGATGAATAAAATCGTCGCTAACTTAAAAGAAGGCGAAGGTATCTTCGTGGCTTTTGATGCGGCAAAGCACAATTTTAGACATGATCAATTAGAAACGTATAAAGCCAATAGAAAACCAGCTCCTCAAGAATTAGTTGAGCAATTCCCAATCGCTAGAGATTTTTTAAGAAACTTTGGCATCTTCCAATTTGAAGAAGAAGGATTTGAAGGTGATGATATTGCCGGCACAATGGCTAAAAAGGCTGAAAAAGCTGGTTATGATGTCGTTATCTATACATCCGACAGAGACTTCCTCCAATTAGTGGACTCCAAAATCACCGTTAACATCATTAGAAAAGGTTTAAGTGACGTTGTCGCTATGACCCCAGAACTAGTTAAAGAAACGTATGGTTTTGAGCCACTACAAATTATTGACTATAAGGGTCTAAGAGGAGATAGTTCTGATAATCTTCCTGGTATTCCAGGAATTGGTGAGAAAACCGCTGTTAAATTAATTGAAGAATATGGTAGCTTTGATAACATCATTGCCCACGCTAGTGAAATCAAAGGCAAGGTTGGAGAAGCTATTCAGCAAAACGCGGAGATTGGAAGAATCTCTAGAGATTTAGCGATTATCAAAACAGATATTGAATTGCCATTCTCTTTAGATGACACAATTTATCAAGGCTATTCCTTTAAAGCCATCAATGAATTCTGTCAAAAGTATGGTTTAAAGCAATTCTTACTTAAGATTTCTCCAAAATGGAAAAAGAATGATGATTCGATTTCTTTAGAAGTAGAAAAAGTAAGTTCTTTAAAAGGCTTACCATTAGATAAAGAGGTTGGTATTGCTTTAGACTACGAAAACTATGACGATTATTATCGTAGTGAACTTTATGGTATCGCTCTAAGCGATAAAGCACATCATTATTACATTGCAATTGAAGACGCTTTAAAAGATGAGGTGCTTAAAGAAATCCTTAAAAATGCAGAGTATCATAAGTACTGCTTTGATTATAAAGCCATTAAGGTTGCTCTTAATAATCAAGGCATGGAGATTAACGGCTTAGAGTTAGATATTCTTATTGCCTCTTATTTAATCGACACCACTATTAAGAATAATCCAGTATCCGTGTTCGGCTTATATGGAGTGGGTATTGTTGATGAGAAAAAAGAAGAAGATTTATCTTTATTTACTACCGAAAATCCATTCTTTGTTGGTCAAATTGCTTATCATAGCCTATCTTTAGCGGGCAAAGTTAAAGCAGAACTAGTGAAAATTGCAACATTAGATTTATATAAATCAGTCGAATTACCTTTGATTGATGTTCTAGCAAATATTGAAATTGAAGGTTTCCCACTTGATATCAAAGTTCTAGACGAATTTGGCGAAGCATTTAAAACTAAGCTAAAAGCAATCGAGGAAGAAATCTACGAATTAGCAGGAGAAAAATTCAATATATCTTCTAGTAAGCAAGTTGCAGATATTCTTTATAACAAATTACAACTCCCTGGAAATAGGAAAGATTCCACTTCCGTTGACCATTTAAAAGAGATTATCGATCTACACCCAATCGTGGGCAAGATTTTAGAATATCGTAAATATTTCAAGCTTATTTCTACTTATGTAGAAGGATTAAAGCCTCATGTTTATAGTGATGGTAAGATCCACGCTTGTTTTAATCAAGCATTAACACAAACTGGAAGATTATCTTCCTCTAATCCAAACTTACAAAACATCTCGATTCGCGATGAAGAAGGAAAAGCAATTAGAAAAGCCTTTTACTATCCAAACTATGAATACGAGATTCTTTCTCTTGACTACTCACAAATCGAATTAAGAATATTAGCCCATCTTTCAGGTTGCGAAGCTCTGAAAAATGTCTTCCTTTCTGGAGAGGATATTCACACCGCTACAGCTAAGAGAGTTTTTAACCTAGAAGGAGAGCCAACCGCTCTTCAAAGAAGAAAAGCCAAAGCAGTTAATTTCGGCATTATCTATGGTATCAGCGACTGGGGATTAAGCGAGCAACTTGAGATTCCAGTTCAAGAATCTAGAAACATTATTAATAGCTTCTACACAGCATTCCCAGAAGTTAATGAATTCTTTAAAGATATCGTCGCTAAAGCACAAAAAGACGGCTATGTTTCCACCATGCTTGGAAGACGCAGATATCTTAGAGAATTACATGATTCCAATTATCAAGTAAGAGAATTTGCAAAGCGCGCCGCAATGAATGCACCAATTCAAGGAAGCGCTGCTGATTTAATCAAAATCGCAATGATTTCCACTGAAAACGCATTAAGAGCCGCTAAATTAAAAACGAAGATGGTTCTTCAAATTCACGATGAACTCATTTTCAAAGTCCCTAAAGAAGAAAAGGAGAAAGCCTATCAAATCATCAAAGAACAAATGACTAAAGCGATGGATTTATCCATTCCACTAGAAGTCGATGGTGGCTTTGGTGATACTTGGTATGACTGTAAATAAATATGCCTGAACTACCAGAAGTTGAAACAGTTAAAAACATTCTTCTACCAGTCGTAAAAGGTCGTAAGATCATTAAGATTGATGTTTTAAGATCGTCTATTATTGAAGGGGATATTAATGAATTTGTTTCTAACCTTCAAGGTGAAACTTTTAACGACATTACTAGAATTGGTAAATACATGATTTTTCATCTCACCAATAATAAGGTGATGCTTTCCCATTTACGTATGGAAGGTAAGTACTATGAATTCATAGAAAACGAAGAAAACAGTAAATACGCTAGAGTGGTTTTCCATTTTGATAATGGGCATAAACTTTGCTATGACGATTCAAGAACTTTTGGGATTTTGAAACTATTAAGTGAAGAAAACTATATGCAAGATGAAATGATTGCTAAACTCGGTCCAGAACCATTTGTGATTAACGATGTTTCATCTCTGATGAAGAAAACCAAAAAATTAAGAAAACCAATTAAATCTACTTTGTTAGATCAAACTCTAATGACCGGATTAGGAAACATTTATGTTGATGAAGTCTTATTTGCTTGTAAGATTCATCCTTTAACTCCTGCTTGTCTCATTTCTAAAAAAGAATGGGAAGCGATTGTAGAAAACGCGAAAGCAATTTTAAATAACGCGATTCAAGCAGGTGGCTCCACTATTAAGAGTTATCATCCAGGTAAAGATATCGATGGCAATTTCCAAACTAGACTAAAAGTCTACGGCAAAGCCGGAGAAATGTGCGCTGCCTGTAAAAGCAGAGAATATCGTTTTATTAAGGTAGGTGGAAGAGGCACCACTTTCTGTCCTAACTGCCAAAAGAAAAAAGGTGCTCCAATTACTGTAGCAATTACTGGCAAAATTGCGTCCGGAAAATCCACCGCTACTGAAACATTTGCCTTAAAAGGATATGATACTTTATCTAGTGATAAGGTTGTATCCGAGCTTTATGAAAGAAAAGATGTCGCCCATAAAATTGAACAACTTTTAGGAATTGAATTTCATCAAGATAAAGTAGATAAAGCGATTTTAAGAAATCATCTTTTAACACATCCAAAGGATAAAAGAAAATTAGAAAGATTTGTGCATCCACTTGTTGCCAAAGAAATTATTAATTTCTTAGATGACTCAAAATCTAAGATTCAAGTTGTGGAAGTTCCACTTCTATTTGAATCCAAATTAGATTCACTTTTTGATGTGATAATCGTCATTGATATCTCTGAAGAAAAACAAAGTGAACTCATTGCTGCTAGAGACAAAGATAAAGCACTTTATCTTAAAGAAATTAATAAGACTAATCAAATCGATAAAAATAAAAATAAGGCAAGTTACCTTATTTCTAATAATTCTAATAAAAATATATTTATTAAAGAGATTAACAAAGTAATTACTGAGCTAGAAGGCTTGGCAGATTAATCTCTTCTTTGCACATAATTGTTAAGAGTTGTCTAATCTGCTCTACTTTTGGTTTACTCATGTTACTTGTTTGATACATGGTGCAAATATCGGCGATTGAGTAATTACTTGTAATCATGGTAAATAACTTATTCTTACCTCTATAAGAGAGGATTGGGAATAAGACGTTATCTCTGACAAAGTCAGATTTAAATTCATTACCAAAGTCATCAAGAACAAGCATCTCACTATTTTTGATTCTATCTAATAACTCAGAAAACTTAGGACTCTTTTGAAACGCTAAATCGGTGAGTTCTTTAAATCTTTCAGGAACATCGATAAAGGAAATAGAGTCATAAGCTTTATTTCTAGCTGCATCAACACATAAGACGGAAGCAAAGAAGGATTTACCGGTAGACATATCACCTTTAACATAAATCCATTCATTGCTCTTCTTATCAAGAGCGGTCTTTTTGTATTTGAGCAAGATTTCTTTTTTGTTTTTACTTTGTAAATTACTAACATCTGTGGTGATGTATGTATCAAAGAATTCTTCACCAAAATCAATTAAGACAAATCTCTTTTTGAAGTTGATTTGCTCTAAATATTTTTTACAAGGAAGAATGTTTCTATCCACTACACCTTCTTCATAGGTGATGTTAGTCACTAAATATTTAGGATCCTTGTTGCAGTATTTTAAGCCTTTACAATTTTTACAATTTTTAATGTCTTCGGAGAAATCATAGATTTTAGGAGCGTTATCTCTAATATCTTGGTCAGACAAACCTAAAGCATGACAGTATTTAACTGCGACTGGGTTTTCAAAGATTGAGTCTTCAATTTGTTTGAGATACTTTTCACTGATAGTGATGTTTTGTTCTACTGTTAATCTTTCCATACTTATCTGTCCTTAAAAAAGTCTAAGAGTTCGTCATCTTCTTCGTTTGTTTCAGTTTCAGAGGAGGATGTAACTTCCACTTCCTCTTCCACTTTCGGTGATTTTCTTCTCGCTTTTTTATTCTCCTTTACATAATTTTCGCGTAAATATTCCATCGCATCGATTGCGGTTTCAATCTTTTCTCTACTAAGTGAAGCAGCGATTTTCTCAGCACTGTACTTAGATAAGACGTTGTTGTTCATCTGTAAGACGAAGTCAATCAATACGTTAATAACTGGGTTAGGTAAGTTATAGTCTTTTGAGAGCATATCGATGATGTTTAAATCTGCTTTAGCAGGTTTAGTCCCATTTTGTAAGGCAGATAAGACATCTTTTGGACTAGCAACTTCAAAGAATTTAATCTTTGCCGCTAAGCCATCATCTCCCATGACTTTATTTTTATTTCTAGCGTTAGATTTTCTACTCGCTTTAGAATAAGTAACTTCGTTTTTAAAGTCTTCATTAACTTGTTTGAGGTCCACTCTTTTGCCTTTTTCTTTTTCTGGGTCGTAGCAATTGATAACTACATGAGCGGCGACAGTCTCACTAATGCCATAGAGTGTCGCTAATCTTTCGATTTCCTTCATCTCTTTTTTAGAGAAGGCGGTTTCGGCAATTTGGCTTTCACTCTTTAAGGCAGCGAAGAATTCTTCATAGACGAATTCAGTGGAGACTTTTCCTTTATTTCTTCCCGCTAGAGCAGAAGATTCGCCGCTCGCTTTCATAAAGGCTGCATCTTCAAAGTCTGGATGGAAAACATCATTAAATGATGAGGATACATCTTCACCGACTGGTTCGGCTTCATGGACTTCATACACTCTTTTGATTCTTTGGGCTTCAAAGTCACCTAAAGCTTGAATCAATAAACCATATAAAAGAGTGTCATTAAAGAATCCTTTTGGGGTTTTTGGAGCTAGGATTTCATAGTGATAAATACTAAATCCATTCACTTTTTCTAATCTAGTTTTTACTAAGCCAACTGCTTCAAGTACTTTTCTTGCTTCAGTAAAGGTTCCTGGGCTCATTTTCATTCTCGCTAAGAATTGTTCGTGAGAGGAATATGAAAGCACTTTTTGGTTTCTAGCTTCGCTCCAAAATGAGAAATAGATGGCTAAGGCTATATAGCCGATAATTGGCTGATACAAGTTGGTGATCGTGTCTCGATCATAGTCTGCTAAAAGAGTTGAGACTTTGACTTCGAACATGTCTTTTTCTGATAAAATTACCATCCTATTTTCTCCCCTTTGTTGAATTATTATGCGGGGTATAAAAGCAAGTTTCAATTATAAAAATAATATTATTTTTTGTGGAAAAAGTTATCCACATTGTTTCCACAAGGATTTATATTAATATAAATCAATCCACAATAAAGGAAAAATATAGAGTTATCCACAATGCATTTTGTGGAAAATCTTATGATTTTATTTTTACACTTGCAAAAAACGAATTATAATATCAACGTGCTATATAATAGCAAAAGAGAGAAAAACTTATGGTTAAAAAAATTGCAGTCTTAACAAGCGGGGGCGACGCTCCTGGAATGAATGCCTGTCTTAGAGCCGTTATTAGAGCAGCTTTATTTCAGGGATTAGAAACATTCGTGGTCTATGATGGTCTAAGAGGTTTAGTCGAAGGACAGATTGAACAAGTCACTAAAGACTTCACCCAAGATATCATCAATAGAGGTGGCACAATCATTAGAAGTGCGAGATTACCTGAATTTAAAGATCCTAAAGTGGTTAAAAGAGCCGCAAGAAATCTTCAAGATTTCGAAATCGATGCTTTAGTTGGTATTGGTGGCGATGGCACATTTAGAGGATTAAATGACTTATCCAAATTTGGTATTAAAGTCGTTGGTATTCCAGGCACTATCGATAATGATGTTGGTAGTACCGAACAAACAATCGGTTTCTCCACCGCTTTAAACACTATCTGTGAATGTGTCGATAAACTTAAAGACACATCTGGTTCACATCAAAGATGTTCCTTAATTGAAGTTATGGGACGTCATTGTGGTGACTTAGCATTATATGCTGCTTTAGCAGAAGGTGCTGAAGGTGTCATCTGTGTGGAACACCCACTCAAAGAAGAAGTCTTATTTAGAAAACTTCGTAAGATGAAAGCACAAAATAAGAACCACGCGATTATTATTGTCAGTGAAAACTTATTAGACATTAAAGAACTCGCTAAACAAATCGAGGAAGAAACCGGATTTGATACCAGAACTGAAGTCCTTGGTCGTTTACAAAGAGGTGGCTCACCATCCGCTGAAGACAGAGTCTTAGCAGCAAGAATGGGCGCAAAGAGTATCGAAATCTTAATGTCTGATGATCCAACCAGTAAAGTTATTGGAGTTAAAGGCGGACAAATCATCGACTTACCAATTTCTGAAGCTGTGGAAATGAAACATGAGCATACACATGGATTAAGAGACTTAATCGATATGCTCCAATAAGGCAAAGCAATTTATTTAATAAATTTTATAGAAAGAAGCCCGCTATTGTATTGCGGAGGTAATGAATTATGAAAGTACAACAACATGATGGTTCAATTATTGAACTAGAAAAATCTTCAAAAGAAGCCTTTGAAGTATTAAATCACTCCACTTCTCACTTGTTAGCAGAAGCGGTACAGGAATTATATCCAGAAGCTAAATTTGGCTTTGGTCCAGCGATTGAAGAAGGTTTCTATTACGACATCGACTTCCCGGAACAAATTGGAGAAGAAGATTTAAGAAAAATCGAAAAGAAAATGCACGAACTTTCATCTAAAGATGAAAGAATCGTCAGAGAAGTTCTTAGCAAAGAACAAGCTTTGGAAAGATTTAAAGATAATCCATATAAAGTAGAATTAATTAAAGATATCGATGAAGATATCACTATTTTCACACAAGGTAAGTTTACCGACCTTTGTCGTGGACCTCACTTAATGAGTACAGGCCAAATCAAATACTTTAAGTTATTGAACTTAGCTGGCGCTTATTGGCGAGGTGATAGCAAGAATAAGATGCTTGTAAGAATTTATGGTACAAGCTGGTTTAGCGCTGCTGAGTTAGAAAATCATCTCAATGTTCTTGAAGAAAGAAAGAAAAGAGATCACCGTATCCTAGGTAGACAACTCGGCTTATTCATGCTTTCTGAATATGGTCCAGGATTCCCATTCTGGCTACCAAATGGCATGATCATGCTTGAAGAAATTAAAAAGTATTGGCGTGAAGTTCACACCAGATATGGTTATCAATTTATTAATACCCCTATCATCCTTTCCCGTGAATTATGGGAAACCTCAGGACACTGGGACCACTATCAAGAAAATATGTACACCACCAAAATCGATGAAAAAGACTTTGCGATTAAACCAATGAACTGTCCAGGAAGTATTCTTGTTTACAAGAATTCTCTCCACTCCTATAAAGATTTACCAATTAGATTAGCCGAATTAGGACTTGTTCATAGACATGAAGCTAGTGGCGCACTTAACGGCTTGTTCCGTGTGAGAAGTTTCACACAAGATGACGCTCATACTTATGTTAGAGAAGATCAAATTGAAGATGAAATTTCTAGCATCATCAAGCTTTATGATGAGATCTATAATGTCTTTGGTTTAGATTATAAAATTGAACTCTCAACAAGACCAGAAGAAGGTTATATTGGTGACATCAATATTTGGAACAAATCCGAGGCCATTTTAAAGGAAGTTTGTCTCAAGACTGGCAAAGAATTTAAAATCAATCCAGGAGACGGAGCTTTCTATGGACCAAAGCTCGACTTCAAGCTTAAGGATAGTATGAATAGAGTGTGGCAATGCGGCACGATTCAACTTGATATGAACTTACCAGAAAGATTCGATTTGTTCTACATAAATAAGGACGGAGAAAAAGAAAGACCAATCATGATTCACCGTGCTTGCTTAGGTAGTATTGAGCGTTTCACTGGTATGATTATTGAAAACTACGCCGGTGCATTCCCAAGCTGGTTTGCTCCTGTGCAAGTTATTCTTCTTCCTGTGAATAATGAATTCCATCTTGAATACGCGCAAGCTGTTAAAGAAAGTATGTTAAAAGAAGGATTCAGAGTTGAGCTTGATGACGCTAATGAAAAATTAGGTTATAGACTCAGAAATTCACAAGTAAGAAAGATTCCATACACTATCGTTTTAGGTGATAACGAAAGAGATAATAAAACTGTCACTTATCGTAAGTATGGACAAAAAGAGCAAGTTACCGTTTCTCTTGAAGAATTTATCAAACTTCTTCACGAAGAGGTCAATTCTAAAAGCCGATAACAAAATCTATTAATCCGGATTGATATTCAATTCGGATTTTTTGTTGCATTAATAATGCTTAATTATTGTGATTTTGTTAGAATGTTATCGAGGTGATACCGATGATTAAAATTTTATTTTATGACGTTAAACCATATGATATTCCTGGTTTTGAAAAATTTGGTAAAGAAAGAGGAATCGCATTTAAGTTTTTAGAATCACATTTAAATCATGATACTGCATCTTTAGCTAAAGGTTATGATGGAATATGTGTTTTTGTTAACGATAAAATTGATAAAGAAATCATCGATGAATTATATCAAAACGGCGTTAAGCTCATCGCTTTAAGAAGCGCTGGTTTTAATAATGTTGATGTTAAAGCAGCATTTGGAAAAATCCATATTTATCGTGTGCCTGCTTATTCGCCTTATGCGGTGGCAGAACATGCGATGGCGATGCTTCTAACAATGAACCGCAGAACTCATAAAGCCTATATTAGAACTAGAGACTATAATTTTTCTCTTAATGGTTTAACTGGCGTAGATTTACATAATAAAACCGTTGGAGTAATCGGCACCGGCAAAATCGGAAAAATATTTATCGACATTTGTAAAGGCTTTGGAATGAATGTCATAGCTTACGACAAATTCCCAAATCCAAATTATGATTTAGAATACGTTGAATTAGAGGAATTATTTAAAAGAAGTGATTTTATATCACTTCATTGCCCATTAACTGAAGAAAACAAACATCTTATTAACAAAGACACTATTAAGCTAATGAAAAAAGGAGTTGGCATTATTAACACTTCTAGAGGTGGCTTAGTTAATGCGATTGACTTACTCGATGGCATTAAGGAAAGACATGTTGGATTTGCGTGTCTAGATGTTTATGAAGAAGAGGGCGACCTATTCTTTGAGGATCGAAGTGGACACATTCTTGATGATGATACTTTAAGAAGTTTGATTGCTATGCCAAACGTTTTAGTTACGGCTCATCAAGCATTCTTAACAGAGGAAGCTTTATTTAATATTGCAGACACCACTACTAAAAACATCGTTGATTTCTTTAATGGAAACAACAATTCAAACGAAGTTTGCTATCTATGTGGAAATCAGGAAAACTGCAAGCGAAAAAGAAAAGAAAAATGTTTCTAAAATAATTCTTTACTATTACATAAATGTAGTAGTACAATACATAACGCAAAATAAAGGTAGAAAGCAGAGGCACCCGCTTCTCGCCAGATCGATTCAGTATTGATTGGCTAACAACTACATTCTTGGGGTTAAGATTGTTACGGGTGCAATATGCTTGCATCCGTTTTTTGTGAAAAAGGAGATGATACTTATCCAAGAGCAAAATTATGGCAAAAAGCCTAACAACCAACCAAAAGATTTAGTTAACGAACTAATTAGATTCCCAAGCGTCAGACTTATCGGTCCTAACGGCGAACAACTCGGAATCATGTCATCAAGAGAAGCACAATTAGAAGCTAATAAGTATAACTTAGACCTTCTCTGCGTTGCTCCAACCGCTAATCCACCAGTGTGTAAGATTCTTAACTATGGTAAATATCGCTATGAACAACAAAAGAAAGCGAAAGAAAATCGTAAGAATCAAGTACGCATTGAAGTCAAAGAGATTCAACTCACACCACAAATCGGTATCCATGATATGGAAACCAAGGCAAGAGCGGCTCTTAAATTCTTAGCTGATGGAAACAAGATTAAAGTTGGTGTCCGCTATCGCGGAAGACAAATGACACACTTAGAAGTTGGTGAAGAAACTCTTAATAAGTTCATCGAATTATTAGGCGACGCTGCAGTAATCGAAAAACCTGCAGTTATGGAAGGTCGCTGGTTAATCGCAATTTTAGCGCCAAAGAAAAAGTAGGAGGAAAGAAACATGCCAAAAATGAAAAGCAAACGTGCTTTAATGAAAAGAATTAAAGTCACTGGCAGCGGAAAAGTCACAAGACATCACGCTTACACATCACATTTAGCCCCACACAAAACCACAAAACAAAAGAGACACTTAATGAAAGGTGCAGCCTTACACAAGACTGACTATAAGAGAGTTAAGTATCTCATCGTGAAGTAAGGAGGAAGTTACCATGAGAGTTAAAGGTGGAACAGTTACACACGCTCGTCGTAAAAGAATGCTCAAAAGAGCTAAAGGTTACTTCGGAAGCAAACACTTACTTTACAAGACTGCGAAAGAGCAAGTCATGCACAGCTTACGCTATGCGTACATCTCCCGTAGAACCATTAAAAGAGATTACAGAAAATTATGGATCAGACGTATCAACGCTGCATGCAGAATGAATGATATCTCTTATAGCAAATTCATGTATGGATTAAAAGTTGCTAACATTCAAGTTAACAGAAAAATGTTATCTGAATTAGCTATTCACGATCCACAAGCATTTGCCGATTTAGTGAAAACCGCTAAAGCAAACATTAAATAATTTATTAATTATTTATAAAATAACCAGAACCGTTAAAGTTCTGGTTTTTTATTATTCAATGATCTTAACTTCAATATTATTAAGCGCATCATTAATTAGCGTTTCGTAATCAAATCTATTTTCAAATTTAATGGCTTCTTCTAAGTCCGGAGATGTCTTAGGAGCTTTTGGAGTAAAGATTGTACAACAATCTTCATATGGTCTAATGGAGATTTCATATGTATCAATCTTTTCACTGATTTTGATGATTTCAAGTTTATCCATTGTCGCACATGGTCTAATTACTGGGATGTTAGTAACTTCATTAATAACATGCATTGATTGTAATGTTTGACTTGCGACTTGCCCTACTGATTCGCCAGTAGAGATGACTGGGCAGTTTCTTCTTTTAGCAAGTTTAGAGGCTAAGCGATACATCATTCTTCTCATAATGGTGATGCAATAGCTTTCAGGAGCGTTATCGTAGATTGCTTCTTGAATCTTGGTAAAAGGAACAATATGGAGTCTAATCTGCGGTTGATAACGGTTAAGTTTCTTTAATAAATCTATTAATTTATATATAACAGCTTCTTGGGTGTATGGAGGAGAAGCGAAGTGGATGCATTCAATTTTTACTCCTCGCTTCATAAGTAAGTAGGCTGCTACTGGGGAATCAATTCCGCCAGAGAGCATATGCATACTTTTACCGCCTACTCCTAAAGGATATCCTCCTGCTCCAGGGAAGGTTTTAGCAAAAATATATGTACCTTCATCTCTCACTTCGATATTTAATAAAATATCGGGAGTGTGGACATCTACACTTAAATCAGTATTTTTTAAAATAACTGGAGCAACGATTCGCGTGATTTCTTCACTATTGAGTTCGAATCTTTTATTACCTCTTTTAACTTTAACTTTAAAAGTTTTTCCTTCTTCTTGCTTGATCAATTCTAATGAAGCAGATTTAATCTCTTCGATGTCATTAGGGACGCGGCACACTAAAGAAAGGCCTTGTATACCAGAGATATCTTGCATTCTTTCCACTACTGAATGATAATCATATCCATTTAAATGAACATAGATATGATCGTATCTACTTTCTAAGGTTACGCCTTGGAAATCTTTTAAGGCATTTTTGATATTAGCGAAAAGTACACGGATAAAATCCGATTTATTTTTGCCTTTGGTGGATAATTCACCAAATCTCACCATGATAAAGTCATAAGTTCTCATTAACGGATTTCTCCTAAAATCTTATCTAAAATAGATAAAAACTCATCAATTTCTTCTTCTGTGTTGTTGTAATCTAAAGACACTCTAATGGTGTTATTAACTGCTACATCACTTTTTCCTAAAGAAGCAACAACATAACTACCTTTTTCTTTTGAGGAGTGGCAAGCACTAACAGAGGAGACCATTACTCCATTATTAGATAAGGCTTCCACGATTACTGAGCCTTTTTTCTTCAGCGAAGAAAAGTTAATAATATATGGATTATATGGGTTTGGTAAATTGAGCTCAAATTCATCTTTTTTCATGCTGATATGAGCAATGATTTTATTTGCTAAAGAAGCAACATATTCATAGCGGTCATCAAAAGAAGATAACGCCATCATCACTGTTTTTTCAAACGCTAAAGCACTAGCTAAATCACTAGTGCCACTTCTTAAGTTATATTCTTGTCCACCACCACTAGCTAAAGGCAATAGATCAATTTTCTTTCTTTTAAATAAAGCACCAAATCCGACTAGGCCATGCATCTTATGAGCAGAGACTGTAAACATATCAATCTTATTAAAATTGATTTCTTTATTGGCTTTACCGATAAGTTGTGAACAATCACTATGGAAAATCACTTTAGGATAAGCTTTTAATTTATCCGCAATCTCTTCAATAGGATTAATTGCCCCAATTTCATTATTGACCGCCATTATGGAAACAAATATGGTGTCTCTTTTAATATTAGCGATAACGTTATCAGCAGTAATTACCCCATCGCTATTAGGTTTTAAATAAGTAACTTTAAAATCAAATTCTGCTTCTAATTGTCTAAACGCTTCAAGCACTGAAGGATGCTCATAAATTGAGGTGATGATGTGTCTACCACGATTCTTATATCTTAAGCAGGCTCCTTTAATCGCTAAGTTGTTAGCCTCGGTAGCCCCACTTGTGTAAACAATTTGATGATCATATAGTTTGAACATTCTTAAAATGTTCTCTTTAGTTTTTTCTAAAACGTAATTTGCTTCTTGACCTAGCTTATGGATGCTGGAAGGGTTAGCGAAATAAACCTCGTGCGCTCGATTATACAAATCTAGCACTAGAGGCTCTACTTTAGTAGTAGCAGCGTTATCTAGATAAATGATTTTTTTATTCATGAGGAATAGTTCTATTTTTATATATAGATGTTGCTTGTGAACTTACAGAAGCATAGTCGCCTTTATCAAACGCCATCTCTAAAGAGGAAACAGTTTGATTGACATCCTGTTCATCTCTTTCTGGATTGAGAATGACAAGGGCTTGTTCTGCAGCCTTTTGATTTCTAGCAATGTTTTCAATTTCTTCAATCATCGCGTTAGCGAGATTCTTAAGATTTTCAATCTTATTAGAAACTTCCAAGACATCGATTGGTTGATGTTGAATTTGATTATAAATGTCATTAAGGACATCATAAACTGCGTCAATCTTCTCTTTATAGCTACTAGCAATCGCATCGTTACCGATTTCTTCTAATAAGCTTTCAATCACTTTGATGTGATGATAATAAACAGAAATCATGTTGTAGGCTTCTTCTGCGGTTGATTTTAAGGAATCAACATAGTTCTTAAAGCTGACAACACCTTCGTTAACTACAAGATAGTTAGCTTCTAATTCATCTAACTTATTTTTCAAAAGTGAGAATGGTTGTCTAGTTCCACTATGGACAAAGCCGTCTAAGAATCTTTTTGCACTGCTTAAGTTATCAACAGAAACAGAGAGTTCTTCAATTTTCTTATTTTCTTCTTCATTAATTAAATAGACTTTTTTAATTTCTGGAAGCATTGCGCATATTCTTAAGAACATCTTTTCAACTTCATTCACTTGATTATAGATACGGTTATAGTTCTCGTTAAAATACACTCTAGAAGTCAATTCTTGATCAAGTAATTCAGAGAGTTCATTCATCTGTTCTAAGACGATGTCACATTCAGTTTTAATTCCACCGATTTGAAGGTTAATAATCTTCTTGGTTAATTCTTGGATCTTCTTTTTCCAATCTTCAACATGATTTTTGAAAGATAAGTGATATAGAGGGACGCCTTCTTTTTCGGTGTCTTTATATTTATTTTGCAAGTCCGCTAATCTTTCTGGAATTGTGGTTTTAATGGTGTGACATAATCCTGGGAGGTCAATTAAAATATGACCTAAGGCAGTCAAAACATCATTAAGAGACTTGATCTCCTGATTGATTTCTTCATATTCCGCGCCTTCGAGCATGTCATCAAATTTAGAGAAAATGGCGTCAATCTTATCAAACATCTTAGTAAATGTTGGAGCGACTAATTCGAGCTCATCAGATTCAGAATAGTAAGTTTGTTTAACATGACGATAGACTTCACGTAAGTGATCAATACTACGTCTGCAATCTTCTTCTAACTTAATGACTTCGTATAAGTCATGGTCAAGGGCTTTAACGCTTTCACCTAAAGTCTCGATTGCTTTTTTAGCTTCGCTAATAACGGATTTAATGTTCTTGTATTGATTAGCTTTCACTAAGGATGATAACTGTTTCAAAATCGAATCAGCGTATTTGTCTTCGGTGTCATAGATGTTTTTGAATCTTCTATAGAAGTATTCGTATTTGTCTAAATAAAGGAGGTTGGTTCTAGAAATAATTTCTAGTCTATGAATGTATTGGGAATCTTGTCCAATAAGTAAAGAATCGTAATATGAAAATTGCTTTTCAAGATTACGAATTTGCTTTCGATAATTCATTCTCGAAAACACCAAAATATAAAGTAAGATTCCAAGAGCGATGAGCACAACTGCCGAGACAGAGACAATGGCAATAATCGCACCTAGGGACAAAGTTAACACCATAGATATACCTCCTTAATCAAAGATTAATTACTTATATTCTATAGCAAATCGTTCATTTTAGGAAAAAATACTTAGCTATTTTTTATTTGAATGATTATTTATTGACCGATTTTTCTAGATAATTTTTATATTTAGTAGGTTATATTTAGCAAAAGAAATATCCACTATTTTCGCGGATCAAAACTTTAAAAATTCTATGTATTTTTATTGTTAAAAAATGTAAGCAGGAAAAATATTTATTTTTATTATTGCACTACCGCTCTCTTTCTTGTATATTATTCACTGCATGTAATGCAGCACATAAATACTGTTCGTCTGACGTTTGGTCAAACTACAAAGTAACCTAAGCTATGCGGCGAAATGTGAAAATTCAAACACCCGGAACAAGGAATTTATGCCTCAATTTATTTGCAAAATAATAAAGAAAGGAAGGAAATCACATGAGATACACTGGCTCAGACTGGAAAAGAAGTCGTAGATTAGGATTCTCTACTCTTGAAACTGGCAAAGAACTCCAAAAGAGACCTTATGGTCCTGGACAACATGGCGCTTCAAGAAAAAAGAAACCATCTGAATATGGCAAACAATTAGTCGAAAAACAAAAATTAAGACAGATGTATGGCGTTAATGAAAGACAATTCCGTAGATTATTCATGCTTGCTCTTAAGAGTAAGGAAGTTACCGGCTTTGCCTTCATGAAGCTCTTAGAATCTAGATTAGACAACCTCGTGTTCCGTATGGGATTTGCCCGTACTCGTAGAGGTGCTCGACAATTAGTCAATCATGGTCACATCGAAGTAAATGGAAAGAAAGTTGATGTCCCAAGCTACTTATGTTCATTAAATGACGTCATCGCCGTTAGAGAAAACTCTAAAGACATGAAAGTAGTCAAGGAATCCTTAGCCTCATTATCTACTAAAGTAGGATGGGTTGAAGTTGATGAAGAAAAGCTCTCAGGTAAATACATTCGTGAACCTGAAAGAAATGAACTCACACAACAAATTTCTGAATCACAAATCGTTGAATACTACAACCGTAAACTCTAATCTAACAAGATTACAAACTAGACTCGTAGCGATACGGGTCTTTTTTTGTTTTATATCGATTTTGATTATTGTATAATTCTACATAGTAGATTGGAGCATAATTTATGGGCATATATGAAGAGCTTATTGAAAGAGGTTTACTCGCTCAAGTAACAGACGAAAAAGAAATTAGAGAACTAGTTAACGCTGGTAAGGCAAAGTTTTATATTGGTTTTGATCCTACCGCTGATTCTCTTCATGTTGGTCACTTCATGGCCTTATGCTTAATGAAAAGACTCCAAGACGCTGGCAATACCCCAGTCATTTTAATTGGTGGCGGCACTGCTCATATCGGTGACCCATCTGGAAGAAGTGACTTAAGACAAATGATGTCTAAAGAAGTCATCGACCATAATGTCAGTTGCTTTAAAAAGCAAATGTCTCACTTCATCAATTTTGATAAAGCCTTATTAGTTAATAACGCTGATTGGTTACTCAATCTTAACTATATTGAATTCCTTAGAGATGTTGGCCCATGCTTTTCAGTTAACAACATGTTAAGAGCGGAATGCTACAAGCAAAGAATGGAAAGAGGCTTATCTTTCTTAGAATTCAACTACATGATTATGCAAGCCTATGATTTTTACTACTTACATGAACACTATGGCTGCAATATGCAATTTGGTGGGGATGACCAATGGTCAAACATGCTAGCTGGTACAGAACTTGTCAGAAAGAAAACCGGAAAAGATGCCTACGCAATGACTATTACCTTACTATTAAATAGCGAAGGTAAGAAGATGGGCAAGACCGCATCAGGTGCTATCTGGCTTGATCCAAATAAGACTTCTCCATTTGAATTCTTCCAATACTGGAGAAACGTTGATGACGCTGATGTCATGAAATGTATTAAGCTCTTAACTTTCCTCCCATTAGAGCAAATCAAAGAGATGGAATCTTGGGAAGATAATAGAATTAATCAAAAGAAAGAAATTCTTGCTTATGAATTAACTAAGTTAGTCCACGGGCAAGAAGAAGCTGATAAAGCTCTTCAAGCCGCTAAAGCTTTATTCTCTGGCGAAGGTGATGACGCCAATATGCCAAGTGTAGAAGTTGAATCGGGTGACGAAATCAACATTCTCGAACTCCTTGTAAAAGCAGAACTAGTTACCTCCAAATCAGAAGGTAGAAGACTTGTTGAACAAGGTGGCATCACAATTGATGGAGAAAAGAAAACTAATCCAAATGAAATCATTGCCTTCAAAGACGATTTGAAAATCAAAAAAGGCAAAAAAGTCTTCATTAAAGTGATAAAAAAATAAGACCCTAACAGGGTCTTGTTTTTGTTAATAGATAGGGTAAGGAACTTTTTTAAGTCTAGTAGAAGGATAATTAGCTCTTCCTTCTTTAGCTTGAGGTTTACCGTCCAGCATAACTAAGTCACCAGTAAATCCACAAGTCATGTTATTTACAAAATAGGTACCAACACCATATAGATCAACTGGAACTCCTAGTTTCTTCCACTCCTTTATTTTTTCTGGCTCAAAAGAAGAAGAAACAATTATTTTAACGTAGTTAAAACCTTCTTTATCTAAGGCTTCTCTAAGAGCGAACACTAGTTCTTTGCAGACTCCATGAGGATCAAATCCTGATGTGTCTTTATCATCAAAGTAATGATCAATTAATGATTTAGAGGTATCGATTCTCACTCCATTTAAATCTTCTTTTAACGCACGCGCAAGGATTAAAGAATCAGTAACGACATCGTTATTGTAATCAATTAAGGCTGTGACTTTCTCATTAGGGAATGTCTTATGATAGATTTGTGCGGCTTTAACGACATCTCCGTTGCATACTTGAATTAAAGCATGTGGCATGGTTCCCATGCCTTTTCCGCCCCACCACTTACCTTGGGCGTCTGTAGAAACTCGATTAATACCAGCAACATAAGTGGCATAGCCATCGCCAACTTGAGTGTGATAGTCGTCTTGACGGTCCGCCATTGAGAATACTGGGGTATCTTCTGCTACTCTTAAGACTTCTCTAACGTTAGTGGCAACACTACTTCTTCTAGCAAGAACACCATCGATAACGCTTTCAAGGAAGCCAAAGTTTTCGTACTTGCCAGTGACTTTAAGTACAGGTTCCATGTTATCAATAATATCGCCGTCATTAAGAGCTTCAATTTCTAATTCTTCTGGATGAATTGCGTAGGTATGAAGAATTGCGATTGCTTCATCAACACCGCACAACATTGAATCATCTCTTCTTTGGAACCACTGCATAGTCACAATGTGACCTGGAGCTTGTTCTTTCACAATCTTATTACTTTTCAAAAAGTAATTAGCAGCGTAAAATCCTTCTCCTAACTCTTTTTCGAAACAAAATGTTTTGTTGGTGAGTCTAGAGATTTTGCCTTGTTTTTTTAATTCAACTTCTAACATTTATTTGACCTCCATTTTAAAGAAATCAACACCTTCTGGTAGACGTTCGTCTATCACAAACAGTTCAGTGTCATCATCATCTTTAATATATAAATCATAGTAAGTGCAATATTTGCCTTTGGAGATACTTTGATCACGTAAAAAAGTACCTTCAGACGCAAATACCATAAGTTCATTTCCATTCATCTTAGTGAAATAACCAGAGTTTTTCTTATAAGCTAATTTTTCTAAATGATATTTTTCTAAAATGGAATTGATGATATCGATTATTGGATTAATTGGTAAATAGATAATCCCACTATATTTGATTTTGGCGTATCTAATGAAGTTTTTGATACGGTAACCCACTATTTCCTCGTCATGATAAAGGACATCAACCTCTCCTAAATCTTCGTATCGATTGCTTTTTGTTTCAGAAAAGATAAGTAAAAGAGTGTTATCTAATTCATGATGATTGTACATGCCGTAATTTAAAATCATAAGCCCACTACCACCCTTTTAATTGTTAAGCCTTTATTTCTAGCTTTCAACTCATATTCAGTTTGAGCATCTTCTTCATCCAAACCGTCATAATCATGAGTAACAGATTTAATATTGAAGTTAGCAGCTTCAAACATTTCTAAAGAAAAGTCAAAAAGATCATCGCTATCAGTTTTAAAGATTAGTTCACCATCATTCTTAAGAATTCTTTTATATTCATCAAGAAAACTAACGCTAGTTAATCTTCTTTTGGTGTGTCTTTTCTTTGGCCATGGATCAGAGAAATTTAAATATAAAGTATTCACTGACTTATCTTTGATAAGTTCTACAACTTCAGCAGCGTCTTTATATAAGAATTTCACATTACTAGATTCAGCTTCTACAAGTTTTTTTAAAGTGATGCCAGCACAAGTCACATTCTTTTCAATTCCTAGAAATTTTCTTTCAGGGAATTTAGCGGACATCTTTAAAAGAAAATCGCCCTTTCCACTACCGATTTCCAAATAGAAATCATCTAGTAAAGAAATCTCTTCATCACTAAGAGCGTATTCAGGATGTTCGTTAATATATGGCTCAGCCCACGCTTTAAATTTTGTGCGCATTTTATTTCTTTAAAGCTTCTCCAAGTTCATAAATAGCACGAGCATAAATACTCATGGATTTAAATAAGTCTTCTTTCTTAGTTTTTTCTCCTGGTGAATGCATCAAAGAATCCCAACCAGGAAATTGCATGCCAAAGGCGACAACATTATTCGCGCATTTAGCGTAAGTTCCTCCGCCAATAGCAAGAGGTTCAGTTTCAGTATCACCAGTTTCTTCTTGATAAGAATGGAGAAGTGTTTTTATTAAAACGCTGTCTTTAGAATAGAAAAGCAAAGGATCAGTAGATTCAACTTTAACATTGAAGCCTTTATTTGCTTCTTTAATATTAGCAATTAATTCTTTTTGGTCGCATCCATTGACGTAACGGAAGTTAATAGTTAAATCGAGTTTATTATCATTAATTGAAAGTAAACCCATTGTAGAAGAGTTATGTCCCATCTCTTTACTCTTAGCGTCACAGCCATAGCCTTTGCCATCTAATGGTTCATAAAGTTTTACAACTCTTGCTAAAGTTGGGTCTTTGGTATAACCCGCTAAAGCTTTAAGTGCCATCATACCGGCGTTAACACCGGCTTCAGGATGAGCGCCGTGAGCGGCTTTACCGATAAATGTTACTGTAGTGACATCATCTGCAGTTTTAATTGCAGCTTCATCGCGACGGTAGTTTTTCATAATGTATTGTAAGAAATTAGAATCAATTTCCATTTTTAAAACACATCTATCGATAACAGCGTTTCTGGCAGTGCCACCTTTTAAGGAGATAAGTCCAGGGATTTTTACCTTAGTGGAAACGGCGAAATTTATAATTCCTTTTTCCGCATAAATAAGTGGGAAATCACTATCAGGAGAGAAGCCTAAAGTAGGTTGCTTCTTTTTAAGAACTTGGAAATAATGTTCCATACATAAAGAACCACTTTCTTCATTGCCACCAACTAAGAATCTCACTTGATAATCACCAAGTTTTTTATTATCTCTAAGTGCTTTTAAGGCATAGTATGTTGCGAGTAATGGTCCTTTATCATCACTAACACCACGAGCGTAGAGAATTCCTTTTTTCTCCACTAGTTTAAATGGATCTTGATCCCATCCATCACCAGCAGGGACGACATCAGCGTGTGCCATGATGGTTAAATTTTCTTTTCCTTCACCCACTAAAATTTCTACGACTTTATTATCATAATTAGTGACTTCGAAACCGTCGTTTTTTGCTAATAGGGTGATGTAATCTAAAGCGGCAGAAACACCCTTACCAAATGGGTAAGTCTCATCAGCTGTACTTTCATCATAAGCTGAATTAATAGCCACAAATTCAGTTAATGATTTCATTAAATCTTTTTGATATTTAGCAGTCAATTTGTCATAAATTGTCTTTTTCATATGTCGTTAACCTCTTTTAACAATTCTTTGAATTCCTTTAAAGCAAAGAAGCGGATCATAGGTGTGTGGCCCTTTGATTTCGCTTTCAATTATTGGAGCGCATCCTCCAGTAATTAAATAGTTGCAAGTCTTTCCAATTTCTTTTTCAATGCGATTAATTAGACCATTAATTGATTCAATATGTCCATAATAGATACTTGCATTAATCACTTCCACTGTATTTCTAGTTTCAGTAACTTTTTTAATTTTAAGTACTTCGTAAAATGGAAGTTGTGCAGTTGAAGAAGACAAAGTCTTCTTACTAATTTCAATTCCTGGGATAATTACACAGGTATTGAATAAACCTTTTTCATCGATAAGCATTATTTTACTAGCAGTGCCTAAATCGATGATAAGTGTTGGCTTTTTGTTTTGCTTAGAAAATTGATATCCTTCCACTAAATCACAATATAAATCAATCCCAAGTTCTTCAGGATTTTCAATATCAACGTTAATTTCTGGATAATCACCAATTTTTATAAAACGTGGCTTTAAGTCGTAATTAGTTTTGAAATATTTACTAAGAGCAGTATTAGCGCTTGGCACAACTGAAGAAACCACCACATCATCAAATGGCGGTAAGTCTTTCAATATATTATCCATTTTTTCAATAGATGTTTCTTGTGTATAAAAGCGACCAACAAAAGTCAACTTATCATTTTCACAAGTTACAAACTTAATAGCGGTATTACCAACATCAATAAATAATTTCATTTTAAATAGCCACGATATTAATAATTTTGTTTTTCACCACGATAATCTTTTTGATTTCTTTGCCTTCGGTGTGTCTAATGATGGCTTCATTAGCTAACGCTAATTTTTTGAGTTCTTCTTCATCCATATCAAGAGCTACATCTAAAGTGGCTCTGAGTTTGCCGTTAACGGAAACAGCAATTTGGATCGTGCTTAAAACAATCTTGGACTCATCAAATTTTGGCCAAGGTTCGAAATCAATTAAGTCTTTATGACCTAAGATTTGCCATAATTCTTCGCCCATATGTGGTGCAATACAGGCTAAAGTCTTTAAGAAGCCTTTTAAATAAGGCACATAAAGTTTTTCCGCTTTATAGAATTCATTAGTGAGCACCATCATTTGGCTAATTGCGGTGTTGAATCTTAAAGCTTCAAAGTCTTCGGTAATCTTTTTGATGGAGAAGTTGTAGATATAATCTAACTTGCCATCATTTTCATTTACGAATTTAGCGGTAAATTCTTTTTCGGTAAATAAACGATAGACACGGTCTAAGTAACGTTTCGCCCCGTCAAGCCCGGTATCACTCCATGGTAAAGAGGCTTCAAGTGGTCCCATAAACATTTCGTATAAACGAAGTGAATCAGCGCCATAATTTTCGACAACATCATCAGGATTAACAACGTTACCACGAGATTTAGACATCTTTTCGCCGTTAGAACCAAGAATCATACCTTGATGGAATAATTTTTTGAATGGTTCTTTACAGGAAACAATGCCTTTATCGTATAAGAATTTATGCCAGAATCTAGCGTAAAGTAAGTGGAGAACAGCGTGTTCTGCTCCACCGATATATAAATCAACTGGTAACCAGTGATCTAACAGTTTTTTATCACCTAAACAGGTGTCGTTATGTGGATCGATATAACGAATATAATACCAACAGCTTCCTGCCCATTGTGGCATGGTGTTAGTTTCTCTTAAGCCGTGGCTACCATCAGGAAGAGTGACATTAAGCCATTCTTTAGCGTTAGCAAGTGGAGATTCTCCCGTGCCACTTGGCTTATATTCTTTCATTTTTGGTAAGACCAAAGGAAGTTCATAGTCTTTAAGCGGCACTAAGTCACCATCATCCTTGATGATAATTGGAATTGGTTCTCCCCAATATCTTTGGCGGGAGAATAACCAGTCTCTTAATTTATAGTTAACTTGTCTTTCACCATTACCTTCTTTAATCAGTTTTTGGATAATAACTTCTTTCGCATCTTTGATGTTTAAGCCGTTAGCGATATCACTATTAATATGTTTAGCGTCACCTGTGAAAGCATTCTCAGAAATATCACCTTCTAAAACTTGTTTTAGTGGTAAGTTATATTTCTTAGCGAAAGCATAATCTCTTTCGTCATGTGCAGGAACCGCCATAACCGCACCGGTACCATAACTTGCTAAAACATAATCACCAATATAAATTGGAACAACTTCTCCATTAATAGGATTGATTGCATCCGCTCCTAGATAAACGCCAGTCTTATCTTTATTTAATTCAGTTCTTTCTAAGTCAGACTTAGACTCCACCATTTTTAAATAAGCATCCACTGCTTCTTTTTGCTCTTTAGAAACTAATTTACTAACTAAAGGATGTTCTGGTGCTAAAACGCAATAGCTACAACCATAAAGTGTATCTACTCTAGTGGTAAAAACATCAAAAGATAAATCAGTACCTTTAATTTTAAAGGTGACTTTAGCGCCTTCAGATTTACCAATCCAGTTCTTTTGCATTTCTAAGGTAGAGGTTGGCCAATCTAAATCTTTTAAGCCTTCAAGTAACTTGTCCGCGTACTTCGTGATTTTAAGTAACCACTGTCTCATTGGCTTTCTAATTACTGGATAACCACCAACTTCGGATTTACCGTCGATTACTTCTTCATTAGCAAGGACGGTGCCTAATGTTGGGCAGAAATTGACTGGACGATAATCGATATAGGCTAAATCAGACTCAAAGAGTCTTAAAAAGATCCACTGTGTCCATTTATAATAGGTTTCACTACTAGTAGCGATTTCTCTGCTCCAATCATAAGAAAAACCTAGTGATTTGATTTGTCTTCTAAAATTGTTGATATTAACTTCGGTAATAATTGATGGGTGTTGATTAGTTTTCATCGCGTATTGTTCGGCAGGTAAACCAAAAGAATCCCAGCCGATTGGATGGAGAACATTAAATCCTTGCATTCTTTTCATTCTCGCGAGCACATCACTGGCGGTGTATCCTTCAGGATGACCAACGTGTAAGCCTTGTCCACTTGGATAAGGGAACATATCTAGAATGTAATATTTTGGTTTTGAGAAGTCATAGACATCACAGGTATAGGTTTTGTTATCTTCCCAAACCTTTTGCCATTTCTTCTCAATGTTTTTATAATCGTAACCCATAAAGTTAACCCTCTATAAAATAGATTTGTATAATTCGTGATAGGAATTACCGCTCTTTTGCCAACTGTTGTCAGTGAGTAAAGCGTTTTTCACTAATCGACGATGGGATTTATTATCCCATAAATAAATGTCATATGCAAAGTGACAAGTTTGAATCATGTCAAATTCGCTGAAATTATCAAAGCCGTAGCCATTTGATCTATCCACATTATATGTGTCATAGTTAATGACTGAGTCTTTTAGACCGCCCGTTCTTCTAACGATTGGTAATGTACCATATCGTTGAGCAATCATTTGTCCTAAGCCACATGGTTCAAATAAAGATGGCATCATGAAGAAATCACTACCAGCGTAGATTAAATGAGCAAGCTCATTGTTATAACCAATATAGATACCAACATGCTCTGGATAATCTCTTCTTAATTGTTCCATTTCTTGCTCGAGTTGATATTCTCCACTACCAAGCAAGATAATATTTGCTCCACGGTCTAATAAGCTCCTAGCAGCCGCAAACACAAGCGACATACCTTTTTGCCAAGTAACTCTAGAGACCAAGGAATATAAAGGTAAATCTTCATTTTGCAAACCAAAATGTCCTAAGATTGCTTTCTTATTCTCTTTTTTACCGCTTACAAAGTTATTAGCGTTAAAGTTTTTAGCAATTAATGTATCGGTTTCTGGGTTGAATTCGTTATAGTCGATGCCGTTAAGAATACCGCAGAAATCCCATTCACGGTAAATGAGGATGTTATTTAAGCCCATACTTCCTTCTGGGGTTAACAATTCATTTCTATGATTTGGAGAAACAGTAGTCACTTTGTTAGCGTAGACAATACCTGCTTTCAAAGTAGAAACTTTGTCCATGAAACGAAGTGTGCCGTTATCGTAAAGATATTCAGGTAAGGCAAATAAATCACCTAACGCTGATCTATCTAACATACCTTGGAAGGCAGGATTATGAATTGACATCACAAATTTAGTGTTGTCATAGAAATGTAAATGTTTCTCCCTGATATAACAGAACACCATTCCTGGTTGCCAGTCATGAGCGTGAATGATATCAGGTTTAAAATTAAATGCTTCAAGTACACGAGTGAAAGCGATGCAATAATAGGCAAATCTTTCTCCATCATCGTCATAGCCATAAATGGCTTCTCGCTCAAAATAGTGACGATTTTCAATAAAGAAATATTTAATGCCATCTCTTTCTAGAGAATAGATGTTCGCTCCTTCATTTCTCCACGACATTTCAATGTTCATATAGCATTCATAATGAAGTGGTAAGCCTTTGGCTTTGATTTGATTATATAAAGGAAGAACAATGACGACTTCCTCGCCTAAATTGACGAGTTCTTTACTTAAAGCGTAAGTGACATCCGCTAGTCCACCAGTTTTCACAAAAGGATTAGCTTCTGAACACGCCATTGCGATTTTCATTAGATTTTTGCTCCTTGTTTAATCACGATGATGTTGTCTGGATCGCCTTGAAGTTTCTTCACTTCTTTGAAGACAACATTCTTATCTGATAAGACATATTCAAGCTTCACATCTTTAGCGACTTGAGTTTGTGTAAAGATAATGCAGTTTTTAAGTTCAGCACCCTTTTCCACTACAACATCACGGGAAATGATACAGTTATGCACTTTTCCTTTAATGATAGCTCCATTAGCGACGAAGCTATTTTTCACATCCGCATCTTTGCCGTATAAGGCTGGTGGGGTGTTATGTGTAGTTGTATAAATTGGCCATTCTTTAAACATTAATAAGCTACGAACATGATAATTAAGTAAATTCAAGGAATGCTCAACATAATTCTTAAGATTAAGAATTGGAACGACATAGCCTTCAAATTCATAGCCTTGAACACTTAAAGCATTCTCTTCGACATAGTAATTAATCATGTCATTGATGGAGAATAATTCACTGACCTTAACTGAATCAGAGACGATTTTCTTTAAAATCTTTTTAGAAACGATAAATGTATCTAAAGATATATCAGCTTCTTTGACTCGGCCAAGATTCTTGCTGGTCTTGGTGATTTTGCCGTCTTTTACAACGAATTTATCAGCGCGGAAATAATCAGTATCTGCATTATCCACATGCTTATAAACACATGTGACATCTGCGCCACTTTTGACATGTTTTTCAATAATTGGTCTAAAGTCCATACTACTTAAGTAGTAGCTTGGAGCAATGACGGCATAATCAAAATCAGCCTCATCAAGTGGGATGTTACGTTGAATATTATTGATATCAGTATTGAAGGAAGGATATCTTAATCCTTTTTCATTGATTAAGAGTTCGATAAAACCAAGTTTAGTATTGTTGGTCCAAATAGAACCACTACCAACATGACGTTTAATGGCAACGATGCCATTTTTAATTAAGACATACACTCTATCGATATGTGAGTTAGAGAAATTTGATAAAGTGAAGTCGATTAAACCATATCTCCCTAAGAAGGTCACAGCACCTAAAGGACGTTTAGCGGTGAGTTCGCCTAATGATGGTTCGTTGTGTAAATCACAAATTCCAATAATTCTTCTCATCTTCTATTCCTCCTAGGCAATTAAGACTACATCATCGCTACCGACATTGATAACAGCATCACCTTCAACAGTGACACCTGGAGCGATAATAGCGTTATGGATTCTCGCACCTTTTTTGATGGTGGCGTTTTCCATGACAACGCATCTTGTAAGTTTGCTTGTTGATTCAATAATGGCACCTGTAGAAATAACACAGGAATCAACATCGCCTAAAATGATGGCGCCTTGATTAGCGATACTTCTAGTAATTCTGCCGTTTTTGCCAACGTATTGAGGAACACTATAAATGTCTTCGGTGTAGATTCTATTTGTTGGATCTTCATCATAGAGATTGAGTTCCATCTTATCTAAAGCGATATCCATATTGGCTTCATGTAATGAAGCAAGGGTACCAACATCTCTCCAATAGCCTTTAAATCTATATGCTTGAAGTTTGCATTTATCTTTAAGCATGTTTGGAATGATGTTTTTACCAAAGTCGTGATCGCTATTAGGATCTTTATCATCTTTCTTAAGATATTTGCGTAAGGTCTTCCATGTAAAAACATAAACACCCATTGAAGCCAAATTGCTTTTTGGCACTTTTGGTTTTTCTTGGAATTCGACGATGCGGTCTTTATTATCAACCGCCATAATGCCGAATCTAGAAGCTTCTTTTAGATCAACTTCAATAACAGAAATGGTGACATCAGCTTTGCTGTCTTCGTGTAATTTAATCATTTCAGCATAACTGGTCTTATAAATATGGTCGCCAGAGAGGATGACAACATATTCAGGATCGGCATTATCCAAGAAATCAATGTTTTGGGTAATAGCATCAGCGGTACCTTTATACCAATTAGCCCCTTCTTCTGTTTGTCTAGGAGCAAGGGTAGACATTAAACAGTGAACTCCGTTTAAACCCCATTTTTCTCCGTTTCCAATATAGGAATCAAGTAATGTGGACTCATATTGAGTGAGAACTCCAACAACGTTGATGCCACTATTAGCACAGTTAGAAAGTGGGAAATCGATAATACGGTATTTAGCCGCGAATGAGACTGCAGGTTTAGCAGTCTTTTTTGTTAATGATTCAAGTCTAGTGCCTTTTCCACCAGCGAGAATCATTGCCACTACTTTGTTTTTATTAAGCATGGTTTTTTCTCCTTCTGATAACATCATACTCTAATAATTAATAAATAAATATAAATTTATTTTCTTTAAAAAATATGATGTCATCTATTTTTATACGTGTTTAATTGGGCAAGTAGGTTATATTTGAGCATTGTTCTTGTTAATCTATCACTAAAGACATATAATACTCGCATGAAATTAAGAGTGGCTCCCTGGAGAATTGTGTGGCGATTCCTTGTCGTCTTTTTAGTAATCACTATCATCTTGTTTTTAAGCACATCTGCCGTCTATTTTGATATTGATCTTGAAACTTGGACTTGGACTCCAAAACCATGGGAATTCACCCAAGTTTTCATCATTATTGTTTTAGGAGTTGTCTTTGTTACTTTCCTAGTTATGTCTTTGCTTTTTTATTATTATAAAATTGAAGACAAATACTTTATTATGAAGCGCTTTGGCAAAGAGTACCAATTCGAATATAAAAACATCGAATTTATCGATATTGAAAAGAGCAAGAAAAAAGGACAAGTTATCTTTTATTCCAAGACCGCTAAGATGCGATATATGCTTGGAGATAAGGATGGAATTTTACTGGAAACACTTATTAAAAAGTGTCCAGAAACTATGAGTGTAGAAGAATTTAGAAGACGCCATCCAGAGGAAAGATATTAGTTATTTGTTATTTTTTACAAATAAGTATTGAAATAAAGACGCAAATTGTGATAGAGTTTTCCAGACGCTTAAGGAGGTGTTGATATGTCAAGAGTATGTCCAGTTACAGGTAAAGGTCCAGTCAGTGGAAACAGACGTTCCCATTCTTTAAGAGCAACTCGTAGAAGATGGAACACTAATTTACAAGTTCGTAAAGTTATGGTTGACGGCAAAGAAGTTAAGGTTCGTATGTCTACTCGTGCTTATAGAACCCTCAACAAAGCCGAAAAATAATTATCATCTTGATGATAAAAAAAGTGACCTGGCGGTCATTTTTTTATTACATTGAGATTATTAATATTGGCACAATAGCCGCAATTGATAAGGGATAAAGCATCCATTCTGAGAACGCTAGCAAGATGAATCTTTTTCGTTCAACTTCACCTTGTTCGTTCTTTTTGTTTTTAAGATCAAATAGCTTCGGATTAAGTAAATTAATAAGTACGATGAGCGCTAAAGAAAAGGCCACTATCATCGCAATTAATTGATTAGTGTCTAAGTATAATCGATATAAAGTAACACAGTAATATCCTTCCATTGCTAGAAGAATAAATAAAGCAAGCATGCCTCCTAAAGAAAGATAGAAATGCTCTCTTAATTTATTTAAAGGAATAAAAGGAATTGTGCATAAACAAAACGCCATGATCACAGAAATAATCATGATGGTCATTGAGAAAGTATGCACATGATAGAAAAGATAATAAACATAAGGAGTAATAGATATTAAAACTCCAAATATTAATAAATAATTAAGATAAGCGTTCTTCTCTTTAAAAGAAGGGCTAACTTCAAAAATAAAAGTATTAAAGATTCTTAGATTCTTCTTCTCAATAGATTTATAAATAATAGAAAGCGCTAAAAAGAAGAATCCTTCAAATAAAATAGATATCACTAAAGCAACAAAAAATAATTTGCTATTCATCTTAAGCTTTGAGCTTTTCAATTCTTTCTTTGATGTCATCATGACCAAAGATATAAGATCCAGCCACTAAAACATCGACACCAGCAAGCTTAGCCACTTGCGCGGTTTCATCATTGATTCCACCATCAATTTCGATTAAGACTTTATCAATCTTATTGGTTTCCATATAGTTTTTTAAACGGATGATTTTTGAACAAGATTCAGGCATGAATTTTTGTCCGCCAAATCCTGGTTCAACAGACATCACTAAAATCATATCCACTGAATATAAGAATGGATAAACCTTTTCAATTGGGGTGTTAGGCTTAACGGATAAGCCAGCTTTCGCACCACATTCATGGATTAAATCAATAACTTTAAACACTTCAGAATCACTCTTGCATGCTTCGTAATGGAAGGTTAAATAATCTGCTCCGGCTTTAATGAACTCAGGAGCGTACTTATATGGGTCAGAAATCATGATGTGGACATCATTTATTAGCTTATGAGTATGAGCAATACTTTTTAGAACTGGTTGGCCAAAAGAAATATTTGGCACAAAATGTCCATCCATCACATCAAAATGTAGCCACTCTGCTCCACCATCTTCAATCTTTTTAATATCTTCTCCTAAGTGTGAAAAATCAGCGCTTAAGATACTTGGAGCCACGATAATCTTTCTCATGTTATTCTCCCTCCTGAAGTAGTTTTATATAGTTTTCATAGGCAATAGAAGGAATAATTCCTTCTTTTACCGCCTCTAATATTTTACAATCTTTTTCTTTTTGATGTAGGCAATTTGAATAGAAGCAAGATAAATATTTTTCTTCAAATCCTGGGAAATAATGGGCTATTTCTAACTTACTTAGATTTAAATCCAAAGAAGAGAAACCAGGAGTGTCGGCGATAAATCCATCGGCGAAAGGTAGCAATGCCACTTCTTTTGTTTTGTGTTTGCCTCTTCCAAGGGCTTCTGAATATTCTCCTACATCTCTTTCATAGTTATCGTCAATCGCATTAAGAAGCGAAGACTTACCAACACCAGATTGTCCCACTAAAACTGACTTTTTATTCTTTAGTAAGTCTCTAATTTCTTGGATACCTTCTTTAGTTTTAGAACTGCAAATAAATACAGGTACATTTAATTTATTAAATGTCTTTTTGATATCCACTATTTCTTGTTCGTCAACTTTATCACTTTTAGAAAGAACAATAACCGCAGGAACTTCGTTATAATTAGCGTAAGTAAGATATTTGAATGCTAAGAAATATGAGAAGTCTGGTTCTTTTAAAGAGAAGACCAAAACTATTTGATCGACATTACTAATAGGTGGTCTTTTTAAAAGTGACTTTCTTTCTAAGACTTTTTCAATTATGTAATTGCTTTCACTAAGCATTACTTCATCGCCGACATAGGTTCGGTCTTTAATTTTTAAAGTGCCTCTAATGGATGCATTATAAATGATTCCGTCCGCTAAAACGGAATAGACACCATATTTTTTCAAAATAATCGTTCCTTGTATCATTTAAATATCCTTCTAAATGCGCGGTCTTTTTTTAGCTTTTCTTTATGTTGAATTTTCTTTAAATCAGAAATGAATTCTTTATCAGCTTTATAACGAAGTGAAGTATTGCGTGTAACCGCTTTATTGATTACATAATTCAAATCATTGATATCCAAAGAAGAAGAGAATAAATCTAGACGCACTACACCCGCATTAGCGTGAGCTCTAATAATCTCTTCGGAGTTAGTGCCTTGAAAAGGCAAATCTCCAGTTAATAACTCATAAAAGATAATTCCTAAGGAATAGATATCAGATTGTACTGAATATTTTTTATTAGTTATTACTTCTGGGGCAAGATATTTAACAGTGCCGAAGATTTGTTTTTCGTTCCTGTTAGATAAATGAGTGGCAGCCCCAAAATCAACGATTTTGATCGTTCCATCAGCAATAAGATATAAGTTCTCTGGCTTTAAATCATTATGGAGTACTCCATGTTTATGAATCTCATCACTACCAGAAAGGATTTGAAACATATAGTCAAAAGCTTCATCAATAGATAGCTTGCCTCTATTGTCTAAAACTTCTTTTAAAGTTTTTCCTTTTAAAAGTTCATAGCTAACATATGGTCTAAGCTCATATTCACCAACGTTATAGATTCTCATGATGTTAGGATGATTAAAAATCGATGTATATCTCGCTTCATTTTTAAACTGTTCAACGGCGTCAAAATTTTCTAAATATTTATCTTTGATAAATTTTAAAGCAACAGGCTTATTTAAAATAACATCTTTAGCCTCGTAAATTTCCGCCATACCACCACTGGCTAAATATTTAGAGATGATATATCGAGAATCAAATAATGCGTTTAATGGTAAAGGCATTAATTGTCACTCTCCCAAATAATTAAAGCCATGTTATCAGTACCACCGTTGGCGTTACCAAAAGCGATGAGCTGTGCACACTTTTTATCCAAAGAATCATTGCCTTTAACAATTGATGTCATATCTTTTAAAGGAACATTGTTATATAAGCCATCAGTACAGAGCAAAACTCTTTCTTTGTTATATTGGTATTCTTGAATATCAACGTTAAGAATTGCTTTTGTTCCCACAGCATTAGTGAGCTTATGTCTATCTGGATGGATATTAGCTACGCTTGGTTCCACTTTCTTAGTGTTAATTAAATAATTAACGTAAGTTTGATCAACACTGATTTGTTCTAAATTCTTATCTTTTAATAGATAAATACGGCTATCACCAACTTGAGCGGTATATAAAGCATCTTTAATAATCAAACACATGGATAAGGTTGTACCCATGCCTTTATATTCTTCATCTTTTTGTGCTTTTTGATAAATCTTGTCATTAGCAGCTTTAATAGTTTTATAAATCCACTTTTTAACGGCACCATCTTTTTTAAATTCCTTATCTAAAGATAAGAAAGAATTGATAATCGTTTTGACTAAAGTGGCTGAAGCATATTCGCCTTTGTTTTCTCCACCCATCCCATCGGCAACCACTAAAAGGACGTTGCCATATGGATTAATAGCGGCATCGACACAATCTTCATTTACTTTTCTTACTTTGCCTTTATCACTTAAGCAGAAATAATTGCCTGATAAATATTGGCTCATATTAGTCACCAACTTTCGCTTTTAATTGACCGCACGCAGCATCAATGTCACTGCCAAATTCTTTTCTGATGGTGGCTTTTACTCCACCTTTCATGAGGATGTCTAAGAATGCGTGGACACGATTACCACTGCTGCGTTTATAGTCATTTTTATTCGTTTCGTTATATGGAATTAAATTTACATAGCCATTTGTGCCTTTAATTAAACTGATTAATTCTTGGGCACACTCTTTTGTGTCGTTAATTCCTTCTAAAAGAAGATATTCATAAGTTACTCTTCTACCCGCAAGAGATTCATATTCTTTAATGGCAGGCAATAAAACTTCAAGAGGATAAACTTTGTTTATCTTCATTAATTTATTTCTTAATTCGTTATTTGGAGCGTGTAAAGAAATGGCTAAGTTAGTTTGTAAGCCCTCATTAGCGTATTGTCTAATTCTATCTGGTAAGCCACAAGTGGACACAGTGATGTGTCTAGCTCCAATCGCTAAACCTTTTTGCGCGTTAACGATGCGGATAAAATCCATCACGTTTTCATAGTTATCAAAAGGTTCTCCTGTCCCCATGACAACAATATGGGACACTCTTTCGCCTTTGCCTTCTTCTTTTAGAAGATTATTCATCACCATGATTTGCCCCACCATTTCATGTGGCATGAGATTTCTTTGCTTTCCTAAAATACCACTAGAGCAGAATGAGCAGCCCATGTTACAGCCAACTTGGCTTGAAACACATACAGCGTTTCCATAGTTATAACGCATTAAAACAGTTTCTACTTTGTAGCCATCTTCAAGTTCCAAAAGAAGTTTAATGGTGCCATCACTTGAAACTTGTTTAGTGTGAATTTTTGGTATTTTTAGTTCAAAGTCGCGATTTAAAACATCTCTAAAAGACTTGGAAATATCACTCATTTCATCAAATGAGGTTGCTCTTTTTTCATAGATCCAAGTATAGAGTTGAATAGCCCTATAAGGCTTTTGCTGATAAGTTTCTAATAATTTTTGGAGTTTTTTCAACTCCATGCCATAAAGATTAGTCACTTTCTTCCTCGACTTTCTTCATACGAGCGAAATAAAGGCAAGAATCATAAACTTCAAATGGGAAGAATTGTCTTTCTTCTTCTAATTGATACTCTTTATGGTTCACTAAGAAATTAGCGATGATGTTATTTGATTCTTTTCTATTAAGTGTTGGAACCATATAAACTAGTTCCCCACCTTTTTCTACAAACTTAGAAGATTCTTCTAAGGCTGCAGTTTCTAAAGCAATAATTTCGTCTAATTGTGATTGTTTAATTCTTAAGAAATAATCTGGTGTGCTTCTAAGCAAATCAAAGGTTGTGCTCTTTGGCATTGCAATAAAGGTATGAACTTTATTTGATAAGCAAGCAATGAGTCCACTAGCGTTACTCTCATATAAAAATACATGAGGAGGGTTACCCATTTTCTCAAGATTTCTTTTAGTTTCAATAAAGCAACTTGAATGATTGATAACATAATCTAACTTTAGAGTTGAGCCAAATCTAGTTAATAAATCAAGATAAATGTTATTAGGCACTTCTGAGAAAACACCAATTCCTTTTAAAGGATCTAACTCTAAATTATCTAAGACATATTTAGTCGCCATTTTCATAAAGAAAATGTCGTAGGTATCATATTCTTCTAATTGTTTAGGAGAGTTTCTTCCTTGATAAATTATCATATTATCAATTGGAGAAGCAGAATAATCAGGATGTTTTGCTAAAAATTCGTCACGATTAATCTTCTTTTCATTGATTCGTAAAGAAGGAACAGAAGGGCGATAATTAACTTTCAAAGTTTTGAAAATAGCCCCTTTGCCGTATTGTTTTTGCCACATTCTAATCACCCAAGCAGGTGTGTTGTAACGTAACGCTAAAAACTCTGGGGATGCTTTATCTAATTCATTAGGAATGATTTGGTCAGTAGATTTGACAAAGTCAAAAAGTGCTTTAATTTTATCTTTGTCTAAGTCTTGCTCCGCTAGAGCGAGAATTTTTGCTCCATCAAATCTTTTTAAGAAAAGTTGATTTGCTAAAGCAAAACGAAGATAGACAGTTTTTTCGAATTCTTGGACATCAAGATATCTTTCAATGAGGTTATCAAAGAGATAATGATGACGAAGTTCACATCCTACTAAAGCGGTAATATTAGAACGTTCTAAGCTAGATACGTTTACTTTTTTGAAGGTGCTTTTTAAAGCAATGGTAAAAGGCATCTCATTATTCACGAGCTTAAGAAGGATAATTTTGCTTACTTCAAATTCATTCATACGTCTATTATTGCACACACTCGCATGAAGAAAAAGAAAAAACGACATTTGTCGTTTCTTCTAGTGATCTATCCCTTCAAAAATGTCGCCGGTAAAAATCTCATCTTCTCCCTCACCTTCTTCAAGGTCTTCTGGGTAATCGGTTTCAAGCTCTACTTCTGGTTTTTCTTCCATGTAGAGAGGATAATCTTCATTAACATAGAGGTAGTGATTGTCTTGTAAGTAGTACTTAAACAAGATTTCGACATGAATTGCAATTTGCTTTACATGATGGAGAATAACATCAATTGCTTGATCTTGTAAAACTTCTAATTTCTTAGGAACGTTGACTTCTACGATAACTCTCCAAGAAGTTTGTTCCACTCCCTTATGGAAAATCATATCGTTAGGAGCGATGAAATTGATTTCATCTTCTTCTACTTCGTAAAGTTTTGCTAAATCCTTCTCTAGAGACATCGATAAGTCTCCAACAAGGAATTGATCTAAACCATAAAAAACAACTGTAATCATCTTATTTACCTCGAGATATACTATACAACAATTTTTATAAATTGTAAGGGTCTATATTAACACTTAAAGAAATTCCGGTGATATTTAAAGAAGATTTCAATAGTTTCTCTAATGATTTTCTTACAATATCCGGATGCTTGTATTTAATCATGATTGAGCGGATATGCTGCTTGTTTTCATAAGGAACATATGGAGTTGTCGGTCCTAAAATAACCGCTTCATCTTGTAGTTCATCATGTAACTTATCGATGATTCTATAAACTGTATCAATTGTTAGTTCTTCATTTTTAGAAGCAATAGTAACACTAGCGATAAAAGAATAAGGTGGATAGAATTGTAGCTTTCTTAATTCCATCTCTTTCTTATAGAAAAGTTCATAGTCTTGTCTAGCTGCCATGGTGATAGCGTAGTGAGTTGGCGAATAAGTTTGAATAATAGCTTCCCCTTTTTTATCGCTTCTTCCACTTCTACCCACAGCCTGAGTAATAAGTTGAAACACTCTTTCAGCACTTCGATAGCTTGGTAAAGATAGACCAATATCAGCATTAACTACACCCACTAAAGTGACATCAGGGAAATCGTGTCCTTTAGCAATCATTTGCGTACCAATTAAGATATCTGCTTCTTTTCTTCTAAATGCTTCCACGATCTGTGGGATTTTTGTTCTAATCTTGGCAGAATCACTATCAAGTCTTAAAGTTCTTGCTTCCGGAAATAAGCGATGCACTTCTTCTTCAATTCGCTCTGTTCCATAGCCCACTCTCATCAAATATTTCGAGCCACATTCCGAGCAGGTTTCGTGGTCAACTTCAACATAATTACAGTGATGACATTTAAGCATTCTGTCACTCTTATGATAGGTTAAAGGTATGTTACATGTAGGGCATTTAAAAATGTGCCCACAACTACGACAATAAACCGAAGAAGAAAAACCACGTTTATTGATCAAAAGAATGACTTGATTAAAGTTATCTAAAGCCTTTTGAATCGCTTCTCTTAACTTAATAGAAAAGATGTAACTGTCTCGATCGATATTATGATAATCAGATAAGTTGATAATTGTGGTTTTAGGCAAATCTTGATTGTTAATTCTTTTTTCTAATTTAAGCAAATGATAGACTCCTTTACCCGCTCTTGCCCTAGTCTCTAAAGATGGGGTAGCACTACCTAAAATTACTTTACAGTTATGCATCTTGCTTCTCATTAACGCTACTTCTCTAGCGTGATAGAAAGGTGGAACATCTTGCTTATAGCTTTCTACATGTTCTTCATCAAGAATGATTAAGCCAATATTACTAAGTGGGGCAAAGATTGCACTACGTGCACCGACAACAATTTTACATTTTCCAGAAGCAATTTTACGATATTCATCATACTTTTCAGCAGGAGTTAATTCACTATGGAGAATCGCTACATCATCATTAAATCTTGAGATGAAATTTCTCATCATCATTGGAGTTAAAGAGATTTCTGGAACTAGCATCAAAACTGATTTGCCAGATTCAAGAACTTGTTTTGATAAATGAAGATAGACTTCGCTTTTTCCACTGCCGGTAACGCCTTCTAATAGATAAACCAAATCTTTAGAATGATTGAATTCATCTACTACGCTTTGTTGATCCTTAGTTAAGGTAGGAATCTCAACTTTGTCATAGTTAGGAATCTCTAATCTTCTCTTCTCTTTCTTAACGATTTCCACTAATTCTTTTTCTAGTAATTTATTAAGAACGGAAACCTGTTTAATTTCTCTTTTTAAAACAGGCTGATTTTGCTTAATGAGTCTTAATAATTCTATTTGAGTAGAGGTTAAATCTTCTTCAGAATATTTTTTAACTTTTACATATTGGTCATAGGCAATTTTTGGTGCTTTTAAAGAGCTTCTTCTTGGACTTAAAGAAGGAGGGAGCATAGTCTGCAAAACCGAGATTTTACTAGCGAGATAATAGTTACTTACCTTATCCGCTAAAGTCATTAAATCTTCATTTAGTAATGGAGCAGAATCTATCACATCAATGACTTCATTAATTTGAAAACCAAGTTCTTCTTCTAACTCCTCTACACTTTTATCTGTGTCATAGACTTTAGTGACATAGCCCACCAATTCTTGATGATTAAAATTAACAAGAACTCTAAAGCCTCTATCCACTTTCTTTTGACCATTATAAAAGTAAGAAAAAGGACGATTCAGGGAATAATTATGATGCTCGATGAGTAGTTCAATTATTTTCATTGTTCGTCCTTAGCTTTTTAATTTTGCATTGATAAGATCTACGATTTCTCTACTTGCTCTTGCGACATCGTCATTTAAGATGACGTGGTCGTATTGATCAGATTTGCTCATTTCACTCAAGCCTTTTTGCAATCTAGCTTGAATGACTTCTTCGCTTTCTGTTTTTCTTCTTCTAATTCTACTTTCTAATGCTTGAATGGTTGGAGGCATTAAGAAGAAGGAGATTACGCGGTCATCTGTGACCTTTGACATCACTTCTGCTGCTCCATTGACTTCGATTTCAAGGAGAACATTGACACCTTTCTTTCTTTGTTCCTCAACTTTATCCTTAGGGGTTCCATATCTATTACCGACAAATTCTTCCCATTCAAGGAAATTGTTTTCGGCAATATTTCGATCAAACTCTTCATTGGTGACAAAGTAATAATCAACACCTTCGACTTCTTTTTCTCTTTTTTGACGTGTGGTCATAGAAATAGAATAGGCTAACTTAAGATCAAAGTTATCCATGATATAACGTCTGATGGTGCCTTTTCCGACTCCGGAAGGTCCTGAAAGAATAATAAGTAATCCCTTTTTCATATTTGCCTAATATTATAAAGATATCTCTATCTTTTATCAAATATTAGATTGTAAAATAATATCGCAAATGAAAAAACTCAATCTAGAAGGCGTATTTCAAATAAAAGAAGATATAGAGAGAAGAATTTTAAATAACTTCATCACTAATGTTGTAGTCATTAATTCTTCGGATATCGTTTTTTCTTTCTCTTTTCATAAGGATAAATTACTCATTTCCTTAAACCATCAAAATCCATTTTTAGGGTTTGTAAAAGAGATCACGGCTCATACAGTGTTAGGTGGGCTAAACGATAACCTTAGGAAGTATTTAAAAGGCGCCTATATTGTTGGTGTTGAAGTGTTAAATAACGATAGAGTGTTGAAATTCACCCTTCATAAATCTGATGAATTTTATGAAAAGGAAACCTACTATCTAATTTTAGAATTAATCCCTACTATTTCTAATTTAATTTTATTAAATGAGAAAAATGAGATAATTTTTGCTAAACATTATTCTGATTTAACAGCCTCTAGACCGATAGTTAGAAAGCTAACTTATTCTCCAATAGTGAAACAAAAAGAATTAGAACGTGGTGAGTTTGATTATATCTCTTATCAACAAGAGGTTAATGAATATGTATTTAATTCTTTATCACAAAAACAAAAAGAAAAAGCGCTCCCCCTCTATAATTTCTTTAAAACCAGAATTAAATCTTTGTCTCGCAAGGTTAAAGTCCTAGAAAAAGAAGTTGAAGACGCAAAAAAGAAGTTGGTCTATATGGAATATGGGCAAACACTTTTAACTATTAAAGGAGATAAAGAAGAACTAGACGCCTTTATAAATATTATTAAGGATATATATGATAGCGATTTATCCCCTGAAGAAAACGCGACAAGTTTATTTAACCGCTACAAAAAGGCAAAAAGAACTATCGAAAACGATTTAAGAGAGATTGATATCGCTAACAATGAAATTCAAGAATATCAACATTATATCGATATTTTTGCTTATTTAAACGAAGATGAGATTCTCTCTTTAACTTATAAATATTTACCGAAGACACCTAAAGACAAAAGAAAAGTAATTGTGGACGCAAGCGAGCCATATTACGTTGAAGTTAACAAAGTAAGAATTGGCTTTGGCAAAAACAAAGAACAAAACAACAACTTAACTTTCAAGAAAGCAAAAAAAGAATATACCTTTATCCATCTAGCGGATTATTCAGCCTCACATGTAGTTATATTTTCAGATAAAGTAGATAAAGATTTATTGCTAATTGGCTTAGAAATCGCACTTCTTTTAAGTGGAAGAGAAGACGGCGACTTACAAGTTGCCAAAATCAAAGACATTAAAAAAGGACATAAGTTAGGCGAGGTAATTCTTAATAACTACCAAACTTATACCCTGAAGAATATAAGAAGTTCCACTAAGGAACTGCTAAATAATCAAAGAAGATTCTAATCTTCTTTTTTAAACAAGAAATCTTCTCCCTTTATCGATTCATGCGTGGATAGATTAGGGAATTTTTGTTGTCTTAATACTTCATAGACCACAATCGCAACAGAATTAGATAAATTTAAACTTCTAGCTTCTGGCACCATTGGAATACGAAGTAAACGATTAGGATGCTCTCTTAAGATATCATGAGGAATACCTGTTGATTCTCTTCCGAACATCAAAAAGATATCATGTGTCACTTCTTTAAAATCAAATGAAGAATAAACTTTATTAGAGTATCGAGTGACATAGTATGTATCAGCGTTAGGATACTCTTTTAAATAATCTTCATAAGTTGGAAAGAAATTATATTTCAAGGAATCAATATAGTCCATTCCTGCTCTTTTTAAATCTTTGCTATCCAAAGAAAAAGAGAGGGGACCAATGATGTCTAGTGTAGCATTAATTGCTACACATGTTCTCATTATGTTCCCTGTATTTTGTGGTTTTTCTGGTCGATAAAGGACTATATGAATCATTAATAGCCTCTAGCTTTTTTCTCCGCTAAATATTTTGGCTCGATAGTTGTTTTATAAGCTTTAATACATTCAGCAATAATGACTTTAGCTTCATTGACATCTTTGACTTCATCAATAGCGGTAGATTTACCTTCTAAGGTTTTATAAACCGCAAAGAAGTGTTTAATCTCATCCATGATGTGGCCTGGGATATCGGTGATATTGTCATATTGCGCGTAGAATGGATCATTAAGAGGAACAGCGATAATCTTCTCATCGAAAAGACCATTGTCTTTCATAATAAGAACGCCAATTGGCTTACATTCCACAAAACTCATCGGAATAATTGATTCGCTACAAAGCACTAAAACATCAAGAGGGTCATAGTCTCTAGCGTAGGTTCTTGGAATAAAACCATAGTTTTGTGGGTAGTGAGTACTAGTAAATAAGACACGGTCAAGCATTAAGTGACCAGTCTCCTTATCTAATTCGTATTTATTTTTACTGGCTTTTGAGATTTCAATTAACGCTAAAAAGCGATCTGGGGTAACTCTATTAGCTCTTACGTCATGCCAAGGATGCATATTATTTCTCCTCCATTATTATTATAATCTATTCATTTTTAACCGAAATACGATTTAAGGCTCTAGCTAAAGCGGCTTTTGCTCTAGTAACATCGACTTCTTCTTGATCTTGAAGTCTTTCTTCTGCTCTACGTTTTGCATCTAAAGCTCTATCTAAATCAATTTCTTCAACGCTTTCAATTGCGTCTAACATTAAAACGACATTGTGGTCTTTTTTGATGTGCATCACTCCACCCGTAATAGCGTAGTTATCTTCTTTGCCGCCATTTCTAATTGTCATCTTACAAATTTCTAAAGTAGTAATTAGTGGGGCGTGATTCGGCATAATTCCTAGCACACTTAAAGAGGATGTGACTTTTAAAAAGTCAGCATCTTTAGATAAATACTTCCCGGTTGGGGTATATACATCAATGTGGAAGACCTTATTCATTATTTAAGTGACTCCGCTTTCGCTCTAGCTTCTTCGATAGTGCCAACATATAAGAAGGCAACTTCAGGAAGATCATCAGCTTCTCCGTTTAAGATAGCTTTGAAACTTCTAACGGTATCTTCAACTTTGACGTAAATTCCCGGGATGCCGTTAAAGTGAGAAGCTACATGGAATGGTTGAGAGAGGAAGTTTCTAATTCTTCTGGCTCTTTCCACGATTTTCTTATCTTCTTCGGAGAGTTCATCCATACCTAAGATAGCGATAATATCGCTAAGTTCTTTATATCTTTCAAGGATTTCAATAACTCCACGAGCAACTTCATAATGTTCTTTACCAACGATTTGTGGATCTAAAGCGGTTGAAGAACTATTAAGTGGATCAACTGCTGGATAAATTCCTAAGGCGGCGGTTGAACGATCCAAAACTGTCTTAGCATCGAGATGCGAGAAGGCAGTGGCTGGAGCAGGGTCAGTTAAGTCATCCGCAGGAACATAGATCGCTTGCACCGAAGTAATAGAACCATCTTTTGTAGATGTAATTCTTTCTTGCAATTGACCCATTTCTGTAGCTAATGTTGGTTGATAACCAACAGCGGAAGGCATTCTCCCTAAAAGGGCAGACACTTCACTACCAGCTTGGGTAAATCTAAAGATGTTATCAATAAAGAGCAAGACATCGGTATGTTCATAGTCACGGAAATATTCCGCCATAGTAAGTCCAGAAAGGCCCACTCTCATTCTTGCTCCTGGTGGTTCATTCATTTGACCGAAGATTAATGCAGTTTTTGCTAAAACTCCACTTTCTTTCATTTCATAGTAGAGGTCATTACCTTCTCTACTTCTTTCACCAACACCAGCGAAAACGGAAATACCGCCTTTTTCGTTAGCGATGTTATTCATTAATTCTTGAATTAAAACGGTTTTACCAACACCAGCGCCACCGAAAAGTCCAATCTTACCACCTCTAACATAAGGACAGAGGAGGTCGATAACTTTAATACCGGTTTCAAAGATTTCGGTTTTTACTGATTGGTCTTTAAACTTTGGAGGATTACGATGGATGGACATTCTTTTAGCGTTTTTTACTTCACCAATATCAAGTCCATCAATTGGCTCACCTAAAACGTTAAACATACGGCCTAAAGTCGCTCTTCCAACAGGAACTTCAATTGGTTTTTCAGTAGAAATAACTTCCATTCCTCTCACCAAACCTTCGGTTGGTCCCATAGCGACGCATCTTACGACGTCATCACCAATGTGTTGAGCCACTTCCACGGTAAGTGTTTTTTCTTTATCAATGGCAATTTTTAAAGCAGTTAAAAGTTCTGGCAAGTGTTGATCTTTAAATTCGACGTCAACAATTGGTCCTACAGCTTGTACGATTTTGCCTTTGACTACAGGTTTTTCTTTCATAAATAACCCTCCTAAATAGCTTTTGCGGCCGCCACAATCTCAGTGATTTCTTGAGTGATGGCGCCTTGTCTAGCTTTATTAAATTCAATTTGTAATTCTTCCAATAAGTCTTTGGCGTTGTTAGTGGCATTCTCCATAGCGTTACTTCTAGCAGCGTGCTCACAAACAGTGCTTTCTAAGAGTTTGGAATAAATATTGGTTTTTAAATAAAATGGGATTAATTCTTTGACTAACTCTTCTTCGCTTGGTTCCATAATTGGAGGATAGTCATTGCTTTCTTCTTTAGAAGCAACAAACGGTAAGAGTTGATAATCTTTTGCTAAGAACACTAAAGAATTCTTATATTCAGAATAGATGATGTGAATTTCTGAATAAGTTCCCTTTTCATATTCTTTTAAAAGAATATTGGTTAACTTCTTCACTAATGAGGAATCCATTAAAGAAGAATATTCATCAAAGCCTTCAAAGACTTTAAAATCATCATTTGCGTAATGAATGATACCTTTTTGGCCTAAGATAATTGCTTCGTCTTCACTAGTGATTTTGCTATCAGAGACCTTAAAGATATTGTTGTTATAGCTTCCACATAATCCCAAGGTAGAAGATAAGACAACATATAATTTCTTTGAGGCATTTTCGTTAATTCTCATATATGGAGACTTGCTCTTTTTTGAGAACATCAAAAGTAAATCCACCACCTCTTTGAGTTGGTAATTATAGTCTTTATTAGCGAGCATCTTGTTTTTCCACTGTTTAAGTTTAACGGTGGAAACAAGTTTCATCGCACTGGTTACTTTATAAGCACCAGTTACAGACTTAATTCTTGATTTAATTTTGATTACGTTTTGACTCATAAACTATTATTTAAATTCTTCAAGATAAAGTTCGTTGAATTTAGTGAATGATTCCACTAATTTCTTTTCAACTTCTGGTTTAATTTCTTTTTCTTTAGCGATACTTTCTAAAATTCCTTTATCAGTAGATTTAGTGAATTCATAGCTTTTAGCTAAGTAATCACCAATCTTGTTTTTCTTAAGCGAATCAAGATATTTGTTTTTCGCAGCAAAGAGATAAAAAATCTCTTTTTCCATTGGATAAGGATTATATTGGCCTTGTTTTAAGACCTCCAAAAGAGCCTCACCATGTTTCAATATCGATAATGTAGAAGCATCTAAATCACTACCAAATTGCGCAAAGGATTTCATTTCTTCAAAGCTTGCTAAATCAATTTTTAAGCTTCTTGCTACTTGCTTCATCGCTTTGGTTTGGGCGGCACCACCAACACGGGATACGGATAAACCAGCGTCGATAGCAGGTCTTTGTCCAGCGTTAAATAAATCAGTAACTAAGAAGATTTGTCCATCGGTGATGGAAATGACATTAGTAGGAATATAAGCGGAGATGTCGCCTGATTGTGTCTCTACGATTGGTAAAGCGGTAATTGAACCACCGCCATATTCGTCAGATAATTTACACGCTCTTTCGAGTAAACGGCTATGTAAATAGAAGACATCACCTGGATAAGCTTCTCTTCCTGGACTACGTTTTAGTAATAAAGATAAGGTACGATAACTAACGGCGTGTTTACTTAGATCGTCATAGACGATTAAGACGTCTTTGCCTTGATGCATCCACTCTTCCGCCATTGCCACTCCAGCATAAGGAGCAACATATAACATAGGAGCAGGTTCAGATGCAGTAGCAGACACCACTAAAGTGTAATCAAGAGCACCAAAGTTTCTTAATTTATCAACGATTTGGGCAACTGTGGAATTCTTTTGACCGATAGCCACATAAATACATAAGACATCTTTACCTTTTTGGTTGATGATTGTATCAATGGCAATCGCGGTTTTTCCGGTTTGTCTATCACCAATAATTAATTCTCTTTGACCTCTACCAATAGGGGTGATTGCATCAATCGCAGTAATACCGGTTTCTAAAGGAGTATCAACACTCTTACGAGTAATAACTCCAGGAGCGATAACTTCAATTGGTCTGAGTTTTTTAGTTTCGATTGGGCCAAGGCCATCAATAGGTTGACCTAATGCGTTAACTACTCGACCTAATAAAGCATCACCAACAGGGACTTCCATGACGCGTTTAGTACGTTTAACTTCATCTCCTTCTTTAATTAAAGAATCATCACCTAATAAGACTGCACCAACATGGTCGAGTTCAAGGTTCATCACTAAGCCATAAATATCATTTGGGAATAAAAGCAATTCACCAAGCATAGCTTGTGATAAGCCATAAACTAAAGCAATACCATCACCAACAGTAACAACTGTGCCGACGTCATTGCTATCGACTTCGTGGTGGTAGTTCTTAATTTGTTCTTTAATTAAAGCACTAATTTCGTTAGCGTTAATTTTCATAAAATTACCTCCTATTTAAGTAAGGATAATTTCATATTCTCAAGATGGTGTTTAATACTACCATCATAAATATGATCGTTAATCACGACTTTGACCCCACCAATTAAGTTAGGATCAATAATATTTTTTAAGTCAGTAGGTCGTTTTTCTACTTTACTTATAGCGTTATTGAGTTTAAGAAGTTGTGCTTCTGAAAGTGGTTCAGTGCTATAAACTAAACCTTCTAAGACTCCACGTTCATCATTGATTAATGAGTTGACCTTCTCAAAGATATCTACCAAGTAGATAACACGATGATTCTTCACCACAATTTTGATGAGGTTGATAATATCTTGGTCTACTCCTTTAAAGACTTTATCAATGATTTTTTCTTTTTCCTCGAATTCTTTATAAGAGGAATTGAGCACCATAATGAAATCAGGGTTTTGTTTTAAAACCTTAATCAGTTCCTTGATCTCTCCTTGAGTCTCATCTAGTTGATTTTGATCTCTTTTAATGGAGAATAAGGCCTCGGCGTAACGTGAAGCAATCTCTTTCATAACTATTTCTTCACATCCTCAATAAATTCTTCGAGTAAACGGGTATTGTCTTCAGAAGTAACTTCTCTTCCAAGCAACTCTTTAGAAGCATCTAAAGCCACAGAGACCATTTCTTTTCTAATATTCTCTTGTGCTTCTACTTCCATACGAGCTATATCGTTTTCAGCATCTTTCTTCATTCTTTCCACATCAAAAGCGGTTTGCTCGAGAATTTTATTTCTCTCCACTTCAGCGTTAGATTTTGCCTCGGCAACGATATCCGCCGCCGTCCTATTACTAGCAAGGACTGTTTCTTTAGATTTGAGTTCGTTTTCTTGCCAAACTGCTTTGCTTTTTTCAGCTTCTTCAATTTCGCTCATAATGTGTTCTTGTCTTTTGTTAATAATCTTTTTGATTGGCTTATAACCAAAGATAATGACCACTAAAATAAGGACGAGCAAAGCACCTAGCTGGGCCACAAAGGAAATCCAGTTAGGGATGAGTTTTCCAATAAATGCATCGCCATTTAATTCTCCTGAGACATCACATCCAGTAAGTAATAGCGATATTGGAAGCAAGAAAATCAAATTTCTTTTCTTCATAAGCTCCTCCTTACTAAGCGACGAAAATAATTAAAATAGCGACTAATAATGCATAAATAGCGGTTGTTTCAACAAGAGCACAAGCAAGAATCATGTTGGTTCTGAGTTTTCCATACATTTCTGGATTGCGGCTCATTCCATCAACGGTTTTAGCACAAACTAAGGCTTCACCAAGAGCGGATGGCATAACGGCTAAGATAGCAATTGCGGCTGCTAAAGCATTTCCCATGTTCTATTTTCCTCCTTTCTCTGCAAGTTCTAATAAATCATCCTCGTCAGATGGTCCTTCGTTAGCGATGAAAATCATCGATAAGAAAAGGAACACGACGGTCTGAATTAATCCTGAGAATAAATCAAAATATGCGTGTAATATTGGGGTGACAAATGGAGGAAGCACTGCTGCTCCATATCCATTTGGAATAAATGAGAATAATTTTGCGGATACACCTTTTAAGGCTGCATAAAGTAAAGTCATGAGTGTCCAACCCGCTAGAGCATTACCAAGCAAACGCATCGTTAAACTAAGTAAAGGCGCCCACATCGAGATGAGGTTAATTGGTAAAAACAAAGGGATTGGTTCTACATATCGTTTGAAATAACGGAATTTGTTAAATCTCACGGCGTTAGCGTGGATTAACACAAACGTAACCAAGCCTAAAGATAAAGGCGTTGCTAAATAAACAACTGGAGATGGTAAACCCGTCAGACCCCAAATAAACGCTAAGAAAAGATAGACAGCAATGGCCATGATAAAACCACCAAAGCCACGATATTTTTTGCCCATTAATGATTCCACTAACCCATCAAAGAAAGTGACACCAACTTCTGCTAAAAATAGGATGCCTCTAGGTTTCTTAAGAGGGTTAGCAAATCGAGCGCGAATGGCAATGTAAAAGCAAAGTAGGCAAATAATGCCTATCAAGATTAAAGAAGATATGGTTTCTCCAGATAATCCAGTGGAAGTATCTAGGAAACGATCTGCTAAATCCTGTGCACCAGATAGTACAGTTGCTTTAATCATTTCTTTTCCTTTCAATTATTTTTGTCTTTGATGTGTAGCATTGCGAACAAAATCACATCAAGAGTATAAACGCCAACATAGGCGAATAAATTAAAAATTTTAATTTGCCAATAGTAATACAGCATTCCAAGTAAAACTATTGAGGAAATAGCAATCACATTATGGATAATGATTGCGGTTATGGTAAATTTTGCACTTCCCTTTCTCGCATCTAGAACCACAAGTTCATGAGTGATGAAATGAAGAACAAACATCATAGCTCCACCAAGCAAGATTCCTAGAGGAAGCTCCATATAATTGGTGAAGAAACAGTAGACAGTTGTAGCAAAGCCGATGATTGCAATAAACGCAATCAAGATTGCGGCTTTGATGTGGATATCTACTTTTTTTAAAAACATTATTTAACTAAAACTTTCTTCCAGTTAGCCATAGTGACAATGCCGTTTTTGGTAATGAGTTCCACTTCACCTTCAATGAGTGGAACAACATAGTCTCTAAATTCTTGGCTCATTCTGGTATTGTCCACCATCATAGATGGCTTAATGACACTTTCCGCATTAGCGACTAAGGATAAGTCTGCTAATTGGAATTCAATCTTGTATGGTTTTTGAGAAACTCTTTTGAAGATAACCATTTGTCCAGTAACGCCTCTTAAAGCGGCTTGAACAGCGGTTTCACCAGTTTTGATAGCTTCTTCTCTATCAACTTTAGAGATACAAAGTGGGCAAGCTCTTTGAGTTAAAGAGAACTCCACTGCTCTAGTTGGTAAATCTAATCTATCTTCGATAATTTCACATAATCCTGCAGCAGCACCACCGAGTTGAGCGTGGCCAAAGCCATCAACTCTAGCATTTTTGTTGCTTCTTGGGAATTCAATACCTTCAGAAATACAAACCATGGCATAGCCTTTTTCTTCATAGACTTTTTTGAGGTCCACTAAGAATTGTTCTAAATCGAATTTATTTTCTGGGATATAAATTAAGTGTGGTCTAGTTTGTTCTGGGAGTAAGTCAGCAGCGGCAGTTAACCAACCAGCGTTTCTACCCATGATTTCCACGACGTGGACTTTACCGACTTTGAAGCAGCAAGCATCCATGCTTAATGCGTTGACAGTGTTAACCACGAATTTAGCAGCGCTTGGGAAGCCTAATGAGTGGTCTGTACAAGCTAAGTCATTATCAATGGTTTTTGGAACGCCAATGACTCTAACGTCTAAATTGAGTTCTTTACAAAGTAATGATAACTTGTAGCAGGTATCCATAGAGTCGTTACCACCATTGACGAAGACATATTTGATTTCATGTTTTCTCATGGTGTCAACAATCTTCATATAGATTGGATCATGGACATCTTTAGGAAGCTTTCTTCTTGTGGTCCCTAAGATGCTGCCTGGTGTTTGGAGCAATAACTCGATTTGCTCGTCGCTTTCCGCTCTAATATCAATTAATTTGTCATCAATCATACCTTCGATTCCGTTTAAAGAACCATAGATATTATCGATTTCATCAGCGTGTTTTTTTGCTTCTTTGATGGCACCGTATAAAGATGTGTTAATGACACTTGTTGGACCACCAGATTGGATATAAACCATATTTTTCATGTTGTAGTACCTCTTAATTCTGTAATTTAACCGGTAATATTATGTTATATTATAAAATAATATTCAATAAAAATCGGTCCCATCAAAACAACTTTCACACAAATACACGCATGTAAATATCTTTAATTGAATATAGACCTGAATTCATTTAAAATAGATACGCAAATAATTTGTAAAGGAGAAACTTATGTCATTTAAGATTACTTTTAATGGCGCAACAAAAACCTACGAATCCCCTGTCAAAGTACTCGATATCGTTGGTGATAGCAGAGACATCGTCTGTGCTTATGTTAATAATCGTGTCCGTGAATTAACATATTCATTCGACTATGACGCTACAGTTGTCGCATTATCATGTAAAGACAGAGACGCCAAACAAACTTACGAAGCAAGTATCAGATTTTTAGTGGCAATGGCGATGAAAAACCTCCATCCAAATACCCAAATTCGTTTTTCATACAACGTGTCACGTTCTATCTTCATGCAAGTTCTCGACAAGAGCATTCTTGTTAACTCCCAAATGGTGGCAGAACTCGAAGCAGAAATGAAGAAAATTGTTGAAGCTGATTATCCACTAGTGAGATCTGTCGTCTCTAAAGAAGAAGCAAAGAAGGTCTTTGCTAAAGAAGGATATCAAGATAAAGTCGATATCATTCAATACCGTCCAGAAAAAACCTGTCACTTATACGAGTGCAATGGATATATCAACTATATGTACAACCGTATGGTTCCATCCACAGGTTACTTAAGGAAATGGAAATTAAAATACTACCATCCAGGTGTTGTCATTCAATACCCACGTGTGGAAATGGACGGCGAGATTCCACCATTTGAGGAATCCCCAACATTTGGTAAAACCTTAAAGAGAGCCCACCAATGGGCAGTTTCCACTAGATTTGATTCCATCGTTAATATTAACCATAGAATCGAACAAGATGGACCAATCGACATCATCACCTTGGGTGAACAAAGACACAATCGTCAATTATGTGAATTAGGTGAACTCGTCGAAGCCAACAAAGAAGAAATCAGATTAATTTGTATCGCTGGTCCTTCTTCAAGTGGTAAAACCACCTTCGCTAACAGATTAAGAATCGAACTCTTATCTCGTGGTATTGATCCAATTAGAATTTCTATGGATGACTACTACTTACCAAAAGATCAAGTTCCACTTGATGAAAATGGCGAACCAGATTTAGAGGCTGTTGATGCCTTAGATGTTAAATTATTTAACGAAAACATGGCCGCTCTTATCTCTGGAGAAACTGTGGACCTTCCAAAATTCGATTTCAAACTTGGTCATAGAGTGAAAGGAAGAACATTATCCATCCCTGCTGATCAACCAATCATCATCGAAGGTATTCACGCTCTTAACGACAGAATGACCGAATCAATTCCACAACATCAAAAATTTAAGATCTTTATTGCTCCTCAAGCTCAAATAAATATCGATAATCACAACCCACTAAGTCTTACAGACTTAAGATTATTAAGAAGAATCGTTCGTGACTATCAATTCAGAGGAAGCTCCGCCATTGAAACATTATCGATGTGGGCCAGTGTCAGAGCCGGAGAATTCAAATGGATTTATAAGACTCAAGAAGGCGCAAACTACGTCTTCAATAGCTTCTTGCCAGAAGAATTATCTGTAATGAAGAAGTACGCCATGCCACTACTTCAAAAGATTGAAGTTGAAAACCCATACTTCCCAGTTGCCGAAAGACTCATAAGAATGCTTAAGTTCTTCGACGACATGCCAGATGAGTGGGTTCCATGCAATTCCATCTTAAGAGAATTTATTGGCGGCTCATGCTATGCAGATGTATAATATTTAAAAAGAAAGGGAAAATTTATGACTGCTGAAGAATTATTTAATGCTTATTTAAACGAATCTCAAGAAGATAGACTTAGAAGAGTTTCGGGTGCTGCTCAAGTCGTCTTTGGATTCCTAAAGCAAACAGAGCTTTCTGAAGAAGAACAATTTGGTTTCTTTATTCATGTAATCGGAATGTTTGTTGCCGCTGACGGACAATTAACAAGAGGAGAATTAGAATTATTCAATGCTTTATTTGATGCAAGCTATTCTCCACAACAAGTTGCTGAATTATTCGGCAATTGCGCAAGACCAGAAGTTGTTCAAGCTATGGATGAATTAATCGATTCCATGCCAGAAGAAGCAAAACTTGCAACCTGCTCTGTCGGTTTAGCATTTGCAGCTGCTGATGGACAATTAACAGAACACGAAGTCAACCTCTTTGCAAAGATTCTTCAATAATTGAATTTAGCAAAAATAAAAAGTAAGTAGCATAGCTACTTGCTTTTTTTATTCAAATTTTGTAATCGATTTAGTTCTCGTTTATGGATTGATATGAGCTGTGAGAAATAGAGCTTTTTCATATCGAGATATCTTCTTTTAGCATCATCAGATATGTTAGCGAAGAACAAGGATTGGAAGACATTTTCGATTCTGAAGAACGACTCATACAAATTCACAATAGTTAGCAAATGGAAATAAGTTTTATTGCTATAGATAAGCAATGGGGTTCCGTGAAGAATTTCACTACTAGTCATATAGATTTGACTATATTGATGAAGTCCCGCTAGAGTCTCCACTCCATCTCTAAAATTAAGTTTAAAGTTTTCAACTTTTTCATGTTCAGGAATAGCTAAAAGCCAGCCATATTCGATGAACTTTTTCATGTCTTTACTCTTTAAATCAATAGCTTTCATTTCCGCTTTTAATTGATTAAAGATTTTTTGATGATTTTCATCTTCACTTTCTCCAGACTTAAACACTAAACCATATTGCATATGTTTAATATAAGTTGGGATAACTTTTTCTTTATATTTATCTAATAAGATAAGAACGCACTCACATTCATGAAGTGTTCTCCACATCGCAAAGGCTTCAGTTTCATATCCATCGCAAAGAAGTTTTAGAATACATCTCGCAATGGAAAGTGTTTTATTAAGTAAGTCAACTAGGATGGCATTTGTGCGATCTTTGAGCGGATAATTATTAACAACGTTAAGCATTAAATTAACATACAATTCCATCGATGAGATTGGAGGAAGATATTTATTGGTGAGTTTTCTTTCATCGTGTAAATAAACGCCTAAAGAAATGATTTTATCAGCGATAACATTGCTCATTGATTCTTTAAAAGAATCATTAGAGATAAATTTCTCAAGTTGTTCTTCTTTTAATCCACTTGTGGAATAGATATATTCACCTAATAAATAGAAGATAATTTCTTGGGAATTAACATCAAAAGAATAACCAACTTGTTTGCTTGATGAAATCTCTTCTAGACCATCAAAAACATTGGAATAGACATCGTAAAGATATTCATTTCTCACAATGACATTTGGTAAAGTAAAGTTTTTTACAATTTGGTTAAATTCTTCGATTGTTAGTTTTTGTCCCATTTCTACCTCTATTTAAATAATCTTGTAACTTCTACAGCTTTCTTCCAGCCGTTATATCTTTCTAATACTTCGCTCTTATTCATTTTTGGTTCAAAAATAGCTTGTGAACGATGGATTTTCTTAATGTGATCAAGATTCTTAAAGAATCCTGAAGATAAACCCGCTAAATAAGCAGCACCTAATGCTGTTGTTTGTAAGCATTCTGGTAAATCAATATTGGTTTGTAAGATGTCGCTTTGGAATTGCATTAAGAATTTATTAGCGGTTGCTCCACCATCTACCTTCAAAGAAGGTATAGAAAGATTTGATTCTTTTTTCATCACTTCAAAGACATCTTTACATTGATAGGCAATCGACTCTAACGCTGCTCTTACAAAGTGACGATTGTCACTATTTCTAGTAAGACCAAATACTGCACCTCTAGCGTCATCATCCCAATACGGCGTTCCTAAGCCCACAAAAGCCGGAACAATATAAACACCATGCGTGTCTCTACAATCTAAGGCTAATTTTTCACTATCCGCGGAATGAACAATGAGTTTCATTTTGTCTCTAAGCCATTGCACTACCGCACCACCAATAAAAACACTGCCTTCTAAGGCATAGGTGACTTTACCACCAATTTGCCAAGCAACAGTGGTTAATAAACCAGTTTTACTAAGAGTAATATTTTCACCAATATTCATTAACATAAAGCATCCAGTGCCATATGTATTCTTCGATTCACCAACTTCAAAACAAGCTTGTCCAAATAACGCTGCTTGTTGGTCTCCAGCTACGCCATGGATATGCACTTTATCCGAGAAAAAAGAGGCTTTGCCATAATCATATGAGCTAGGTAAAATCTTTGGCAGCATGGTCATTGGCACATTGAACAATTCGCACAACTCTTTATCCCAACTTAAACTTTCTAAGTTTAATAGCATAGTTCTACTTGCATTGGAGACATCGGTTGCGTGCACTGCTCCATTGGTCATACGATAAATAATCCAAGAATCAATTGTGCCAAAAAGAAGTTCTCCTCTTTTAGCTTTAGCTTCCGCTCCTGGAACATTTTCTAAAATAAATCTAATCTTACTGGCCGAGAAATATGGGTTTATTAATAAACCAGTTTTCTTTTGAATGAAGTCTTTTTTATTTTCGAAGCGATCACATATTTCTGCAGATTGACGTGATTGCCACACGATTGCAGGACAAATCGGCATTCCTGTCTTTTTATCCCAAATAACTGTGGTTTCTCTTTGATTGGTAATACCAATAGAGTCAATATTCTTAAAAGTGATGTTTTCTTTAACCAAGATTTCATTAACTACGTTAATAACACTGACCCAAATGTTAAGTGCGTCAGTTTCTACCCAACCAGAATGCGGAAAATTACAGACCACTTCTTCTTGAGTCATGTTCACCACTCTACCTTCTTTATCAACAAGAATGGCACGGGTGCTAGTTGTACCTTGATCAATTGTTAAAACATACTTTTCCATATCTTACCTACGGTTCTTTAATAATCTTTCAATATCATCTGCTTCTTTTTTAATGCCTTTAGATAAGCAAATAGAGCCAGACTCAGTCACTAAAACATCATCTTCAATTCTGATGCCAATTTTTAAATCAGGGAAATAAAGTCCTGGTTCAACTGTAATTACATTACCAGGAGCAAGTTTGCGTTGGCGGTCACCAACATCATGAGTGTCTAAACCTAAGAAATGCGAAACATTATGGATAAAATAAGTCACAATATCTTCTTCAGATTTGATGAGCTTTCTTTTTAAACATTCTCCACGTAATACATTTCTAGCGTATTCGTTTAAATCCATGATGGTTAAGCCAGGTTTGATATAGTCAATAACGGCTTTATTGCATTCTAAAACCGCTTCATAAATAGCGCGTTGTTTATCAGTAAATTGTCCAGAAACTGGATATGCTCTAGATATATCAGCGTTATACCCGTGATACCTATAACCTAAATCGAATTGGACAATATCATCAAATTCAATGATGCGGTCTTGTTGCGCGATTGGGTGGTGAAGAATAATTGTATTTTCTCCACTACCGATAATGGTTTCAAAGGCTAAATCTAATCTGCCATGTGTTTTGCCATAATATTCAAAGCGATCAGCAAGTTCGTGTTCGCTGATACCAATATGGAGATTATTGAGTAAATCATTAATGCCAATACTAGTATTGTTAATAGCCTCTACAAGTTCATTAATTTCCGCTTGGCTCTTAACTAAACGGAGTTCCACTACAAGTGGGTAGAGGTTTTTGAATTCTAAGTGAATGTATTTAGAAGAGAGTTCTTCTTTAAATAGTTGAGTTGATTTATTTTGGGCAATTTTGAGTTCATCGCTTAAATCAATAAATACGGTGTTGATTTGTCCATACATATTATTCTCGCGAGTTAACGCCATAGAGAGCATGGTGTCAAAATTGCTGTAGGCATAGACGTTTTCAATTTGGCTGATTTCACTGGCTTGTTCAAAAGTTAGTCTTCTACCAGTCCATCTTTCTTTTACTTCATCATATTCATCAACGAAAAGATATTCTTTTCTTTCTCCAGGACACTTGATGAGCATGAGTACACTATTTTCTTGCTCAATACCTGTTAAATAAAAGAAATTACGATTAGCTAAAAATGGTAGATGGGCATCTTCACTAGCAATTTTAGAAACACCAGCGAAAACAAGTGCCACTGAATGATCTGGCAAGGATTCAAATAATTTTTCACGACGAATGTTATATTCTTTCATTTTAATCCTCCTTAATCACTTTATTAGTGATGCTTTCAAATTCTGGTAAGTCAATTAATTCAACTTGTCCTTTATCCATCTTTGTGGCGTTTTCGCTAACAATTGGTAAAGTTCCTAAAACATCAAACTTGAGTTTGTCGGCAAACTCTTGTAAGTGTGATTCACCAAAGACAGAAATCTTTTCATTACATTTTGGGCATTTAAGATAAGACATGTTCTCGATAACACCTAAAACATTAATATTCATCATTCTCGCCATCTTAATTGCTTTAGTAACAACTAATGAAACTAAATCTTGAGGTGATGTAACGATGATCAAATCATCAATTGGAATCATTTGGAAGGTGGTAAGTGCGATGTCACCAGTTCCTGGTGGCATATCGATCAATAAATAGTCCAAGTCTTCCCACAAAACATCTTCGTAGAATTGCTTAACCAAGTTACCTAATAAGACACCTCTCCATATAATTGGTTCAGAATCATCTTCAAGTAAGCAGTTAGCGGAAATAATTTGAATTCCAGTTTTAGATTCAAGTGGATAGATAATTCCATCTTCTCCCATAGCCTTAGCTTTGATGCCAAAGGCTTTAGGAATACTTGGTCCGGTCACATCAGCATCTAAGATGCCAACACGATATCCTTTTCTTTTTAAAGAAACAGCTAAGTAAGAGGTGATAAATGATTTACCAACTCCGCCTTTTCCAGATAAAACGGCCACCACTCTTTTAACTGAGGAGCGTTCGTTTAATTGTGCTTTTTTAATCTCTTTGTCACAGTTACCACTAGATGGGCAGCTAGAACAATCATGAGTACAATCTGACATAATTTATATCCTTTCAACGATAGTAGCGTGGTTTAAGGCATCCACGCCACTAGCTAAGTAAGTTCTTAATAACCTTGAGGCACCGAGTTCGGCTCCCCCAAAGTATCTAACAACAATAATTGCGGTATCAACCAAGTTCTTTTTGGTTAGTAATTCAAGTAAAGGCCTACCTGCTGTTCCTTTTGGTTCTTTATCATCTGTGGATTTTGAATTCACTCCAATACGATAAGCATAAACAACATGTTTGGCTTTAGGATTAGCTTTTCTAATTTCTTCTAGTTTAGCCTTGAATGTTTCAACTTCACTTACAGGGAATACGTAAGAATAAAACTTGCTTCTTAGTAATTCAACATATCCGTTAGCTGGCTCTTTTACTTGATAAACCGTCATTTTAACTTGTTAAACCTATTATTCGCCTTGTTTTTAGTGTATTATTTTTCTTAAAGAAAATAAAGAGAATGTTAGAAGAAGCAGAAAAAAACGTTAATAAAGAACGACAAAGAAATGGTTTATTAGATTATATTGTCTACCCTGAAATTCAACTTTGGAAAAGAGGGGTTCTTTTAGCAATCGGTAATGTTTTTACTCTTAGCTTTGCCGCTGCAATCATTCTTATTATTTTGAAATTTAGTGGTCATCCTGATCCAGCGAATGCAACAGAGTATATTGCTTATTCAATCCTATTTGTTGGCTTATTCGCTGTTGTTATGCTTGATGTTCCTCAAGTTGGAAAGTTATTAAAGCGATGGGAACCATATGTTGTTGGCTTGGCTATTGGTATTACTGTGCTTATTCTAGATGACTCATACATCAGTTTAATTAACCTATTTAGACCATCATCAATCTCTGGAAATGAAGAGGCAGTTAGAAAAGCAATCGATGCTTTCCCAATCGCTTCCATTTTCATCTTTGGTTTAATAGGGCCTATGTGTGAAGAGCTCACTTATCGTAGCGGACTATTTGGCCTACTTAGAAAGTGGCATAGGGTGCCAGCGTATATCATTACTGGTTTAGTATTTGGCTTGATTCATTTTCAATATGACGCCACTGATTTAGTAAGAGAATTCTTATTCTTACCTTCATATATTGTTCCAGGAGTACTCTTTTCCGCGGCTTATGATTTATATGGATTACCATGCTCATACGTTGCGCATATGACCAACAATATGTTTGCTGTTCTAGCACAAATTATTTCAAAGAATATAGGATAAAACTATGAATAGAGTCACATTTTTATCTTCTTTTATATTAAAAGTGCTTGCTCTTTTGTTCATGACTTTGGATCATATTGGGCAATTTTTGATGATTCAATATGTTAGTAATGCCGACTTGATGACCATGGCTAATATATTTAGAGTTTTTGGTAGATTAGCCTTACCACTTTTTGCTTTCATGATTGTGGAAGGCGTCTTACACACCAAGAATTTTAAGAAATATTTATTACGTCTTGGAATCATGGCAAGCTTAGTAAGTTTGGTATTCATCACTTTTGAATATATCTATCCAATGCCTGAATTTTCTTCTTTATATCGAGCAGGTAATGTATTCCTTGATTTAACACTTTTAGCAATCGCTATTTACTTTGTTAAACACGAAAACAAAAATCTAAGATGGATTACACTACTTCCAGTTGCATTTTCCGCTCTTTCTTTTGTAGTAAAAGGTATCGAACATTCACAAAACATAGACATCCACTGGTTACCATATTTTTTAACCATGCAATATGATTGGCTCACAATTATTTTGGGTTTAGGATTTTATGCAGCATACTTACTTGCAGACGCATACATCAAACATCTCCAACCAACCACCGGCATGGATAAAGAGATGTGGATTATGAACGGAAACTATCGTTTTCTTGTAAATTTAATTGCGGTAACTTTGGCCAGCATTATTCATATTTTCTATTATCTATTCGTGTATATGTGGCCTGTTGGAGTCTTTTGGGATGCTAGCACACAAATATATGCTTTATTTTCTAGTGCATTTATTTTGCTTTATTCTGGAAAAAGAGGATATAATGCAAAATGGTTCCAGTATGGTAGTTATATCTACTATCCACTGCACCTTATTGCTTTAGCAATAGTAATGATCGTATTAAATGGAGGATTATAAAATGATTAAACATGTTGAAACAATGGAAGAGTTACACGAAGAACTTAAAAAAGGCGACGTCTTATTAGATTTCTTTGCCCCATGGTGTGGACCATGCAGAATGCTTGGACCGGTTTTAGAAGGACTTGACGCTAAAGAAGATTTTAATGTGCAAATCGTTAAAGTTGATACCGATGAAGCACCAGACCTCGCAATGGCATTTAATGTAGAAACTATTCCAACACTATTCTTCTTCTCGGAAGGAAAAGCAGTTAGAAGATTTTCTGGTTTTTTAAGAGAAGACCAAGTCAGAGAATTTTGTAAGAAATAAATTGATATCTTTTTAGTGAGTGTTATATAATAACTCTCGCTGAAATGCACCTTGAGTTCGCTTTAGACAAAAATCCATACTTCGATTTAAGTGGTTCTTCATTAGAACCTTTTATTTTATAAATAATCTCGATTTTATCTTTATAGATAATTATCTTCTCAACGAATAAATCAATCATTCGTTTTAGGACATCTCTATCCTTGGTTTTAAGTGTCTCTCGGAAATACTTGAATGCATCCTTTAGTAGTTGTTTGTCTACTGGTTTGTTATCTTGTACTTCACAAGTGGCAAGTTCCATCTCGAGTCTAGAGATATCACCACTAATGGAGATGTTTCTTTCATAATAGACATCCTTATCCAACTTTCCATCAAGATAGATATCCAATAGTCTATCTTTTTTATTTTTCAGTTTTCGAATCTCTTTTTCAAGTGATTCTCGTTTTGTCGGTTCTCCGCCACTTTTTTGTTTGTTTAGGTGAATTATCCATTCATCGACCATTTTGTCGGAAAAAAGGTCATTTGTAATTGAAAGAAAGATAATCTCTTCTAATCGGTCACGATTGATTGTGGATGGTTTCATATCACAAATGCCATGAGTGTGACCAGTACAACGGTATGCAAGGTAAACACTATCTTTGTATGTGACTGAATGACCAGTATAGTGAGAACCACATTCACCACACCAAAGAACTCCAGTCAGTAAGAAGTCATTTTCCTTATGTCTCCTAAAGATTCTTTTCTTGGATTCGAGTTTGGAGTTGGCACTAATCCAGACATCATAAGAAACAATTGGATCACAAACATTATCGACAATAATTGGTTCATCACTCTTGGATGCATAAGTGTATGTTCCATAGTAGATTGTGTTACGAATAATCTTTTTAAGAGAGATGATTTCTAGGTTGGCACTTCGAGTTCCTTTAACTCCACGATTCTTCAAGTCGGTACAAATAGCAGTTAAGGTATCTCCTTGGATGACACGAGAAAAAATCTCTTGGATAATTGGTGATTCATCTTGGTTAATAATAAACTTGCCTTCTTCGTTGATGTCATATCCTAAAGGTCGAGTAGAACAAGACAAACCTTTTCTTGCTCGTGCATGTAAACCTTTTTTAGTTTCTCTTGATAAATTAGATGAATAATACTCCGCCATACCTTCTAGAACTGATTCAAGGATGATGGTTTCTGGAGTGTCATCAAGTTTTTCCAAGACTGATATTACCTTGACTCCATTATCTTTAAGTATCTTCTTATAAAAGGCAAAGTCATATCTATTACGAGAGAATCTATCTAACTTATGAATAATGATAAAGTCGAATTGATGTTTTTCCGAATCTTTAATCATTCGTTGAAAGTTTTTTCTTTCATCAGTGGTTGCACTCTTGGCTTCATCGATGTATTCACCGACAAGTTCAAAATTCTCTTTGTTACAAAATTCTTTGATGGCAAAGAGTTGTGCTTCTATCGAATATCCATCTCGTTGGTTTTCGGAAGAGAATCGGCAATAGGCAACTGCTCTCTTAATCATTGTTTCTCTCCTTGTAAATGTTTGACATAAGAAGTGTTTTAGTCAAACCATCTTTATTCATACAAAGCAAGTTCTCAATTATGTTGAAGAGAAGAAGTTGTTCTTCATCAAGATAAGATGAATCAGTTTGTTTTTGGAGTTTCAAACGATTCGAATTACATAACAATACTAGAGACTCTTTGAAACCTCCATGAATATCAATTAAATCTTCTCCTAATAACTCGGATGGATAACAATGAAGAGTGTTTGCCAAGATAATTGCAACTCTATAAGTCATCTTAACTCTATTCGTTTCTATGTGTGCAATTAAAGACCGTTCAATGCCACTTATATCAGCAAGTTCATATTGGGATAAATTATGTTCTTTACGGATTCTTTTAAGATTGTTCATTGTTTCGTTTCCTTATCTAAATTATTTATTATTAGAACTACTTTCATTAGATTGTCATCATCAAGATTTAATAATCCGAGTATGGCATTATAAAGCATTTGTTCTCTCTTATCGAAATTTCCACTTTGCAATTTTTGAATCATATCAACTGCATTAGAATCACATAATGCTCTTATCGATTCTTCAAATCCACCATGTATGGCAATTAAATCTTCTCCAAGAATTTCGTTTGGGTAACAATGAAAAAAGTTTGCCAAGATAATTGCAACTCGATAAGTCATCTTTGCAGTGCCAAGTTCGAGTTGAGCAATCAACGAACGAGATATTTTTGTTTTATTAGCTAGTTCTCTCTGGGATAATCCAGAACGAGTTCTAATTTCCTTCAAATTATTCATAATTTCCGATTTTCCTTTGCACAAATATAATAACAACTTGGTTAATTTTTTGCAACAAAGTGGTTGACACATTTTATTATCTTTGGTTTAATATAATCGAGTTGTACAAAAATTCAACCAAAAGGAGACTCTAGTATGAAGAACTGGAAATGGAAAAAAGACTATGGTGATGGTCAAGAAACTGATGATTCAGTCTTATGGATCGATGGCAAACCGACCAATAACTATGTATCTGGGTATGGATATTACACTGCCTATATTGATGGTGTAGAATTCGGATATATCTTTGATACCTTAAAAGAAGCCAAACAAGAAGTCGAAGAACAACTCGACTTACACGAGTTCGATTTCAAGGTTGGTGACAAAGTCAATGCAACATTCCATATATATGGAAGTCATAAAGTCATAGGTGTTGTAACCGAAGTTTCCAAGAACGAACATGGGTTAGATGGCACTTGGGTTTCTATCAAAGTTACTGATGGAGATAGAAAAGATAAGTCTATTGACTTAATGTTTCAATATGGAAATTTGAATATTATGTGTCCAATAAGAGATGTGAAACCTTGTATCTAAAGATACAAATTCATATCTTTTAGTTATATTCTAGTAAATAACTAGTAGTTATTTGGCAAATGAAGAAAGGAGAGTTTATGGGTAAGAACGAGAAGAAATTGGCAAAGATTGACTCTAACAAAGTTCGTGCCGCCTTACTTGAAAAACACATGACAAGAGAAGATTTGGCAAAACATCTTGGAATCCACAAAGTCACTTTAGATAGAAAGTTATGTGGTGCAAGAAATTGGCAACTTGATGAAGTTTTAACAATGGTCAAATTATTCGATAAACCTCTTGAATTTTTTTTGGAGTAAGTGGTTAAAATTTCAACCAAGTTATTATTAAAGAAAAGGAGACAATTCTATGTCGGAAAATCAAATCTTTGAACTCACAAGCAGAGAGTTCGAAACAATGGTTCGTGAATATCAACTGAAGTTTGTTAGTCACGATAAAAAATGGGGTGGTTGTTTCATTTACTGCAATGAGTACAACACTCGTAAAGTTCTTGGTATTTCAGTCAAGGTCACTCAATGGATTGCCATCGATGACACTCAAGGAAACTTCACTATGAGAGTTTTCAAGAAAAGAAGAGATGCAGTCAATTGGTTGATTAAGAATGCCAATGGCAAAACATGTAGGTACTAAAAATGACTCCTACAAACCTCCAAATTCAATTCGTTAGTCAAATACTCGATGACTATACGAAAAACCTACCACGAACGAAAGGAACAACGAAAGATGGGAAAAAAGTTAGAACGAAATGCAGTGGGTTTAACCACTCGACAAGCAAGAACTCACGATTTAATAGTCAAGAATAGTGAGTTAGGGAGAAAAACTCCAATTGATGAAATCATCGATAATTATCCATACGATGCCGAAACTCGTAGAGATGGATATATCAAAAACACAAGTGCCAGAACACACCATCCTTGTATTCAAGTCTATGAAGATATTGATGCATTAAATATGAATCTAGGAATCCATAAAGTGCATCTATGGGATAAAGAATACAACTTCTGGATTTCTCACGATATAGAGGAAGTTAAGGCATTTTGTAAACCACTTTATGAGAGACAAGGCAAGAAGAAACTTTGGAAACAAGGAATCCTAATGTTAAAAGCAAGGAGACATGGACAAATGAGATTAAAGTTTGAATCCGAATCCGAAGCTAGAGAGTATTGGGAGACATTCATTGATTCCATTAAGGGTGAATTAGTCGATGAACTTATAAAGGAAGGAGAATCGGAAGATGGCAAAGAGAAGGATGTTCTCAACTGAAATAGTTAGAAGTGATGCATTCTTGGACTTACCAGTTAGTAGTAGAGAATTATATTTCCAACTTGGAATGGACACTGATGATAGAGGATATATTCCAAATGCCAAATCAATCATTCGTGTCATAGGTGCAAACATAGGTGATTTAGAACCACTTATCAATAAAGGATTCTTGATGTTAAGAGGTGAAACACTGATGTTACAAAAACACTTTAGGATCAATAACACAATTAGGTCGGATAGATTCAAAGAAACTGAATACATCGATGACTTAAAGAAGTTATTTATCAAAAGTAACGGTGTCTACACTGATGACTCAACCAAGGGAAAACCTACTCCATTGGTGCTTGGTATACCAAGTGGATACCAAATGGATACCAATGGGTTACCCCAATTAAATATAAGTAAAGATAATTTAATTAAAGATAATTCAAGTAAAGAAATAGATATAACTAGATATAACGAGATAAAAGCAAATGGATTTGCCGGAGAGTTGTTCTTGAAATTAGTCGATTCTGGTTATGTCTCGTTATATGAACTCGACACTAACGATTATATAAAGTTCCTTAAAGAACTATTAAGTCAATATGAAGTAGTCGATATCAAGATTAAAGTCGAATACTTCTTGAGAGTAACTTGTCACTATCTACCAATCGGTAAAGACAAACAAGACAAACCTATATTCGGTTATAGGTACAAAGAAGAGAATCAAATTGGTAATAAGTTTCTTTACTTCAAAACCACTATTACTAATGCATTCAATCCTAAAGAGTATCTAACTGAACAAGAGCAGCTAGAACTCCAAAAGATAATGGATGAACTTGGTCAAGAAGATACTGACACCGATGATGACTCACTTCCATTCTAATTATGGGTAGAAGAAGGAAGAAAAGAAGAACTCTTCGGACAACTGAAGAGATACCAAAGGAAATAGCAACACCTCCACATAGACTCACATTTGAAACTGACTCAAAGCTAATTAAAGTCACTGCCAACATTAGAGATTGCTTAAGAACTAGAAGTATTAGGTCTTGTCTCAAATGTTGTAGGTGGCACGAGTGTAAGACTAGATTGGAGGGGATTAAGGTGGATGAGATTATCTTGAAAGTATCTTGGCAAGATTTTAAGAAGATTGAACGAGATGAAATTCGAGAGATTAGATCACTCACCAATCTAGCTACATTTCCACTACTGATATACCTCTATGTAGAACCTCCTTATTACGAAAGAGATAAGAAAGGTGAAATCAAAGGTGTCATCGAAGTAGTCAAAGATAAAACAACGAATCAATGGAAGATAGACATGTTCTGGTATCCATTGATATCAGTGATTCCATACTTCATGAGATATGCCGCCAAGGATTGGACTTGGAGTTGGATATCACGAGAAAACAACAAAAAATAAAGTTCCTACCACGAACGAAAGGAGAATTTATGAGAGATGATGATTTTTGTCAGTTAAACCTCTTTAATTCGTTTAGAGATTATAAGAAGTTTGATTCTAACAAGAAATTATTGGTGGTTGAATTCTTCTCCGGGATTGGTGCTACTGCACAAGGATTAAAGAATCTCGGAATCAAATTCACTCATCATCGAACATGTGAATGGTGTTCAGTAAGTATCAAAGCATACAACATGATTCACATGAAAGACACTACTGATTACTCCAAAGATTTGACCAAGGATCAACTAATTGCATACCTTGATGGGAATATCTCAACTGATTGGAACACATTATGCAATGTCAAAAAGCAAAATGAGAAATGGTTGAGAGAGACATATAACAATTGCATTGCCACTCATAACATGATGAATATCTCGAATGTTCATGGAGAAGATTTGGGAATTCCTTATTCCGATGATTATGAAACATTTTGTTCTTACTCATTTCCATGCCAAGACTTGTCTCTTGCTGGAAAGATGAAAGGAATGGAAGAAGGTTCTGGAACACGAAGTTCACTACTCTTTGAGTTCTTACGAATATTAAGAGAAATAGATGAACTCTATAAACAAGGTAAAAGTGGAAGAATCACTTATCTCTTGATGGAGAATGTACCAGAAGTCATTGGTTCAAAAAATGTGAAGCAATTCGTTAAGTTTGAAGAAGAACTAACGAAACTCGGATATACAAATTTTGGTGGAATCTTGAATGGCAAGAATTACTGCATACCACAAAACCGTAGGAGATTCTTCTTATTCTCGATTCTTGGTGATTATTCATATGACTTTCCTAAAAGAAGAGAACTGAAATATCACCTTAAGGACTTTTTAGAAGATGAAGTTGATGAAAAATACTACTTGTCACAAAGAATGATTAACTTCTTCATGTCCAACACCGAGAAACAAGCCGAGAGCGGCAATGGGATTAAAAGCAAATCCATTGCCGCTACTGATGAAGGTTCGATTGCTCGAACCATTACCACTAAAGCTGGTAGTCGAATGGATGATAACTTCATTATCTACGAAGATGAAGAAGATGACTCCGAAGAAGTGACAACTCATCAAGACTTAAAAGAAACTCTTGAGGGGGGGGTTATTGAAGAAGGAGACTTTGTCGACACATACAATCGAACGATTAAGAAAGATGGATGCAGTGGCACTATCACAACTAGGATCAGTGAATGCAATCATCAATATGTAGTTGTGAAAGGCAAAACTATCAAAATCAAGAATGCCACAAAAAAAGGGTATATCGAAGCTGAAGTCGGTGATGCAATCGATATCTCTGGAAGAATGCAATATCACCGAGGAACGGTTCAAAAAGGAATCAGCCAAACAATCACTACAATGGGCGGAGATAATGTTGCAGTGGTTGTAGAAGATAAAGGAGACAACGATGAAGAAAAATGAGTATGTTGGAGTGTTCGACATTAAAGAATCCGATACATTTCGACCAACACTTGAATCAAGAATCCATTTAGACTCACCAGTCTCCAAGACATTAACTTGTCGAGAGGATAGCTGCGGTGTCATCGAGAGAGAGAGAGAGAGTAGACTCCGAATCCGAAAACTCACTCCGAGAGAATGTTTCCGCCTTATGGGTTTCGATGATGACTCATTTAATTCTCTTGAAGGTCAATTCTCAAACAACAATCTCTATCATCTTGCCGGAGACTCAATCATCAGTGTTGTTATCTCATACATATGTCTAGGTCTTATGGAAGATGAAAAAGAAGCTGAAAGCAAAATTCAAAAATATGTCGATACATTAAAGGAGGACAAAGATGGAAACAAATAAGATTTACTTCGGTGATGCATATGAACTCATTAAGGAAATCCCGGATAAATCAATCGACTTAATTTATACTGATCCACCTTATGACTTCCATAGTGGAACTGCAGTATCTGGTGGAATCTTCAAAGATAGAGAATGCAAACCATATCAAGATGTGGTTGATGCCAAATTAAATGCTGGAATAGACAACTCAATCTTGGATGAATTTGTAAGAATACTAAAGCATATATATATATATATGGTGCAACAAGTCTCAAATTCCGTTCTATCTAAATTACTTCTTGTCTTATCCAAATATAAGTTTCGAGATTCTAACATGGCACAAGAAAAATCCATCACCAATTACAAAAAACACATTCTTACCAGATACCGAATACTGCCTTATGTTTCGAGAAAAGGGTGTGTGCCTATTAAATGATGGATATGAATTAAAACATAAGTATTACATCTCAAGTACCAACAAAGATGACAAAGATGATTACTTGCATCCGACAATCAAACCAATTGAATTTGTCGAAAAGCACATTGCTCATTCTACTCAAGTCGGTGATATCGTATTTGATCCATTCTTGGGTAGTGGCACTACTGCACTTGCAGCTAAACATCTTGGAAGAAAATATATCGGATTTGAAATCAATGAGACTTATTACAAAATCGCGGTTGACCGTTTACAAGGAATCAATCAAAAAGGAGAGATGAATCTCTTCGACATAATGGGAGATGAATGATGGCAAAGAAATATCTAGAGTTCACTGATATAGAACTCATCCAAGAAATTCATAGAATTGAACATTTACTTACAACTAATAAGAAACCACTAACACATAGGCAAAATAAAATCTACTTACAAAAGCTGCATAACGAATGGGGAAGGAGAAAAAATGGCAAATAGACAACAATTACTCGGAAGAGTCATCGATGGATATTGGGAAATCGTTAAAGCAATTAAGACTGGAAATTCCCGAAACTACAATTACATTCTCCGAAACCAATATAACGGAACTGAAGTTCAAGTTGGTGGTACAACGGTTAGATCAATCATTAAAGGAGAAACTAGTGTCTCCAAAATCGTATCAAGAAGAATCAAAAAAGGAGAAAGAAGAAATGGATAATGAATTACTACTCTTCGATAGATTAGAAATCATTAAAACCACTATCAATAAATATGGAATAGATAATTTCTACTTATCGTTCTCTGGTGGTAAAGATTCCACTATTCTCCATCACTTGATAGATATGGCACTTCCGGGAAATAGAATTCCAAGAGTGTTTGTAAACACTGGAATCGAATACAACATGATTGTTCAGTTTGTTAAGGATATGGCAGCTAAAGATGACCGATTCGTAATCATTGCACCAAGTAAACCAATTAAAAAGGTGTTAGAAGAATTCGGTTATCCGTTCAAATCCAAAGAACACTCACTACGAGTTTACCAATTCAACAAAGGTCAAAACTCGAATTACATCAAGAAATACATATCTGGTTATGACCATAATGGCAAAGAATCGACATTTGTATGTCCAAAGATTCTCAAGTATCAGTTTGAGGAAAGAGGTAAATACAACTACTCAAATCTATGTTGCCAAAAACTGAAGAAAGAACCAGTTCATAAATGGGAGAAGGAAAACCATAAGTCCATTGCGATGACTGGTATGAGAGCGGAGGAAGGTGGCAATCGAGCAAGACTCGGATGCATCATCACCGACTCTAAAGGAAGATTGAAGAGATTCCATCCACTCATCAAAGTCGATGAACAATGGGAAGATTGGTTATTAGAGAGAGAGAGAGAGAATAGCACTCGCACCACTCTATTGCCAACCATTCAACTTCAAAAGGACCGGATGTAAAGGATGCCCGTTCAGTCTTGAACTCCAAGAACAACTTGACATCATGCAAATCTATCTCCCGGCTGAACGAAAACAATGTGAATTCATTTGGGAGTATGTCTACAAGGAATATCGAAGAATCGGATATCGATTGAAAGACAAAATCACTATTTGGGATTAAGGAGACTCAAAAAAATGAAATATCTAAAGGTTCTCACACCGTTAGAATCAGTCAAAATCTTAAATCATAAAATGGATCAAATCGATTTCTTCTATGAATTGACTGATAAAGATGAAATCTATTTGTTGGTCAGTAACGATGAAAGATTCGTTCTAGACTATGACTACGATGGAAGTTGGTTTGTCTGGGATAAAAAGGCACACCACTATCCATTCAAAGATATTGAAATGAACAATGGCAAAATCGTTGCACACTGCAAAGCTGCCAAAGTTGAAAAGAAAATAATCGGTTCAATCAATTATTACCGAACAAAAATAAAAGACTTAATTGTCTATGACTCTCCAAAAGATGATGTTGGAGAAATCTTCAAGAAAGATGTTGCACCACAATTCGTGGAAGAAGGAGAAAACGATGGAAGATAGAATCGAATCAGTTATCAAGAAAGTCTTATCAATCGAAGATAAGGTTTCCATCAGTGAAGTTGCCACTATGATTCTAGGATCAATTGAGTTATTAAACGATAATTCAGTTTCATTCAAAGAAGTTAAAGCGGCAATGCCAAGTCAATATAACGGTATTATCAACTCTCTATGTAATACATTCATAGTCAACTGCTTATCACTAGCTGGTGCAAGTAAGGAAGAGTTGATTCAAGCTGCAAAAGACTTGAAATCAGTAAGAATCGGTATTTCCGAACTCCATATCCGAAAGAAAACCGATAAATATGATGCATAGGAAAGGAGGAATTGCCGATGAGAATAAAACTGCATCCAGAGATTGTTCTATCAATCGATGATATTCCAATCATCACCAAGTCTATTAGAGATAGGAAAATCCTCTTAAAGACTTTAGCTGAAGAACTCGGATGGTCAAAGTCAAAACTCTATTATGTGATTCGTGGCAAAGGAAATGCCAAAAAACTCTTGGATCACTTAAAAGAGAAATATCAAATCATAGTGCCACTTACATATGAAGGTGACATATCAGTGGTCGATTCAAACATTCTCACCTATTAAGGAGACAAAAAATGGAAAACGAAGAAAGAGCATTATCAATATTGAACCTTTGTGGGAACATCAAAGCTGATATGCACGAATCAACTAATAAATATGAAATATTACAACTTAATGTTAACAACGAATATTTCTATTACTGCACTTTATTCAAATTAAGTGACAAGCAATCATTACTTACAATTTTTGGGGAAGAAAAAGCACATGGACTATTTTGCAAAGGTGAAAGAGTCTTTGGAGGAGAGATGTTCCAGTCAATTAAAGATTGTTTGGATCAGTCTTATCACTTCTTAACCAAAATGCATTTCGAACAAGAAGTCGATGCCGAACAAACTCGACTCAAAATCGCACAAGAGAGTGATGTCTATTATGAAGATGCACTATATCCGACATCTAAAACTAGAGAAGCATTCTTACTTGAAATATCTGAATGGGATAGTGATTTAGAAAATTTAGAACCAATTATGGATTTTAGTGTTCAAGCATACATTTGTTATCATGCATTAGCTAGATTGTTTGGAAAAGAAAAGACACCAAAACTAATCAATCGAAAAGGGATGGAAGTTGAGTATGTCGAATGGGTATGTTTACCAAAAGAAAAATATTTCGATGGTATTCATGCAGTGGTATACGATGAATCCGAAATATACCATCTTCAAGATTGCTATGGTGAAGTCTTATATGTCTTTAGATGTGATTCCGGTGCAAAGGCACTTGAAATTGCCAAAGGATGGTTAGAAGAACATGGAAAGACTAATTAAAGATGGAGATATCATTCTCGATGGTACACTACCACGATATCAAAAAGAGAAAAATGCATTTCTTAAATTATCATCATTTGAAGATTTCGAACAAGAATTCGGAATCAGTCTAGTAAAACTTCTTGCAGCCAAAAAAGTCTACTACATGGATTGGAATCATGATTGTTCTGGATTCGTTATAAAAGAGACTCACGAATTATTTATAAATCTTACTAATAGAACCATTGAATATTATGAGAACGAATATAGTGAATTCACATTTGATTTAGAAATCCAAAACTATGGTAAGAAAGATATATTTGGTGGATGGGCATTTACAAAGGAGGAATTAGAATGACACAAAAAGAAAAAGAATTCCTTGAAGGATATCAAGACGCAATGATTCAGTTCGGACAAAGAATCGCACATTGTGATAGAAAAGGCATTGGACCAAATTGGTATTACGAAGTAGCTCAAGACATGGTATATGATGATGAACCATCAAAACAATTCTTTTGCCACGATAAACATGGGAATACTGCTTATCGAGTGATTGTGACTGAACGAGATAAAGGTTGGCACAAAGCAGTTGATGAATTATATGACCGATTCGTTCTTCGTATAGGTCGCAAGACACATTATAGAGACAAAAACAATAAAACAATTTGTGTTGGTGATGTTGTACTTGTTGAAAATGAAAAATTCTCATTTCTAGGATGCATTGTAATGAATGAAAAGGATAAAATCGAAATTCATTATGATGAAACATTTGATCCATCGAAACACGAAGAATTTGAATTATCGGTTTTTAGAAGAAGTGAAAGAGAAATTGTTTCTCCTTGGAACGATTCGAAAGAGCATAGAAAGAAGGTGTATGAAACATTATGAAAGTTAGAAAAGCATATAAAATCACTGGTGTTAGTCAAGGTAATGTCTACACCACTGAATGTATTTATGCAACTAGTCAAAAGGAAGCTATTGAAGAATTTCAAATTAGATTCCCGGAACTAGCAGTTTGCCGAATCAAACATGTTAGGAAGGTGTAATTATGTCTAGTCTTACAAAGAAAGTAAAAACTGAAAGATACACCACTAAAGTCAATGGAAGAGTCATGAAGAATGACCGACCAAAGAACACTCACATTCCTACTTATCCAATCAAGGATGAAAAGGATATCAAAAAAATCTATCGATACCTTGAACTCCAAATTGCCTATTCCAAATCGACATTTGAAGAATTCATTGCTTATCGAAACTACATGCTCTTTATGTTAGGGATCAACACTGCGTTAAGAGCGGAAGATTTACTCCAACTCAAAGTTAAAGGTGTTATCAAAGGTCGAATTGATACAACTGAAAACAAAACCAAGAAAGACCAACACTTTATGCTTAATAAGAAGTTGTTCGAGGAAATCAAAAAATACATCGATAAATTTGACTTGAGATTAGATGATTATCTATTTGCAAGTCGAAAGTCTGGTGATGATGGATTCACAAAACCAATTACTAGACAAGCATCTCACAAGATAATGAAAACCATTGCCGAAGTTGTTGGGATCAACTACTCATTCGGTCTCCACTCCTTGAGAAAGACATTTGGTTACCATTACATAAAAAGGAATCTCAATTCAGCGGATGCTTGGTTGACTTTATCAAAGATGTATAACCACTCATCTCCGGCAACTACAATGATGTACATTTGTTGGGATGATAAAGATTACAAGGCAAGAGAAGAATTCTTCCTTGATAATGAATCCGCTATTAAAAGGAGAAAAAAATGAAGAACAATGACAACTTAAAAGGTTTTATTAAAATCTCTCAAGAACAACTCAAAATCGTTATTAAATATTATGGTGATAATTTGAAACACACTCAATTCCAAGATTGTCATCTCTTATATATCGGAAATATGAACAATGTGGTCATTAAGAAATTTGTTCAAGACAAATATGCATATCTCAATACCAAATATAACGATTGGTTAATTGAACCAGCCGAAATCATTGAAGAGAAGAGATTCATTCCAGTCAAAACCAAAATGGTTGAGATGAAAGCACATCCACCATATATCGATAAGGATGGAACATATCCAATGCCACTTGAAGATGAGAACATTGCCGAGAAGATAAAAGCTGCAATGGATGAAGTTCTCAAACCTTATGAAGAAGATGAAGAGAATCTAAAGGTCGATGTTGGCGAAGTGAATCAAGAACCGATGACTGAACAAGGATTCAACATCACATTCCAGATTCTTGTTTGGAAGAAGGAGACTGCCAAAGCATGAGTGCCAAAAGAAGATTACTAACCAACCTTCTCTTACCAACTATGATGTTAGGAATGATGGGTGCAAATACCTATAATGACATTCCTAAAGAACCAAAGAGTCCACCAAGACCAAAAGGTTACACTCCTAAAGGTAAGACTGATGAAGAACGAATCCAACATAAACTTCATCAAAAGAAAATCAAGGCAAGAAGAAATGCCAGAAGGAGAAAACCTAGAAGATGAAAGACAAAGAAGATGAAGATTACTTGACCATAGTTATTGGTCGAGAAGAAGATGACTACATTCCACCGAAAGCAACGGTTGGTGAAATAATCAGTGACATAATCTCAATCGTTCTTCACATTCTAGTTCTTCTCTCAATTATCTCCATATGGGTTATATTCTTCATCAATAGAAAATTCATATGGATTCCAGTCGGAACATTCATTCTTCTACTTCTTATATCCTTAATTAAAAAGGGTATAGATGGACCAAGTGGATAGAATATTTAGACAAAACATTTCAGTTGACATGGGCTTATAAACTGTCAAATTCATATAAGTATCATATATACATAGTATATAAAGTCATAGTGTCAACATAACTCTAACAACACCGAATTTGACATAATTCATAAAAAAGAAAGGAAAAAATGATATGAAAAACATTACATTAAATAGACTCATAGAACATATCAAGTCTACTAATGAAGATGGCAAGTACGATGAATTGATTAACGATATCGATTCGTGGATCACTGCCACAAAAGAAAACAAAGCTGCCAACACTAAACCACGAAAGATTAAAGAGAACAATCCTACCACGAATGAAATCTCTAATGATGATAAAGAACCTAAAGACAAACTAACGATTGTCGATAAGAACAACATTCCTCAAGGTGAGTTCATCAACATTGATATGGTCAAAGCACTTGCCGAATCATTTGCCGAAGAAACTAGACAAGAGATTGATGGCATCGATAAAGAACTGAAAGAGTTGGTGTCTCCAACATCCAAGTTTATGTTCGTGACCGAGAAGATGAACAAGAGTCATTATCTCCAAGGTCAACTCTCTGGAATCTATGGGTTGTTAAAAAGAGTCGATGACAAATTCAACAACGATTAAGGTAGAGTTCTATCGAAACTACATCTTCCTTCAAGCACTCATCAATGATTGTTATCTTCAGTTAAAACACTCGACCAATGATACCGAGAAAGTTGGTGTCGAAAAGAAACTGAATAACTACCTTGAGAGAAAAGAAAAATACGATAAAACTCTTATCCAAATTAAGAAGGTTTGTAGTGATTCCGAGTTCAAAGTTTTCTATTATCATTATTTCCAAGGTTTTTCACTCTCCGAGACTGCAAGAAAAATGCACTACTCCAAAGGAGGAATAACCAAAATACTAAACAAAATCAATCGTAAAGTGGGGACAATTTGTATACCGGGTTAACATTGACTCGGTTTTTCTTTATATGGTATCTATCTTAATGTCGAAGTTGAGTCCATGTGGAGGTGTTGCTACGAATTATTCACGATGGTTCTTCTTTGACGCCAATTCTTTTATCGGAGGAACAAATGCCCGGAAGTCCAAAGAGAGATAAGTTCTATCATTCAACTGCATGGAAGAAATGCCGAGAACAAATCATTATCTCTCGTTACCAACTTTGTGAGAAGTGTGGGAAGAAAGGAACTGAAGTGCATCACATCATTCCACTAACTGATGAGAATGTAGATGATCCAATGATTAGTCTTAATCCAGAGAATCTTATGTTGCTTTGTAAAGAGTGCCACGATTCGATAAGACTTGAGGAATCAATGGTCAATTATGTTGGAGTTCGTGGTGATGTTTCGTTCGATGCTCAAGGGAATATTATATTTAAGAAATAATGTTCCACACGAAATGGCATAGGGGGGGTTGAAAATTCGAAAAAAGGTCGATTTTTGACACCGGGTGTGGACCACAAAAATATATATTCCAAAAATGGATAAAAAAGGACAAATGAGAGGAAATTTGAACAAATTTCAGCAACTAACTCCATCTTCATTAGAATCTCCTTATTTATAACTAAATACTAGCTGAAGTTGGTTGCTTAAAATTGTTGGAAAATCGTAGATCAAAAATTTATAAAGGAGGAGTCTATGGCTGGGAGAAAACCGAAAGTCACTGGAAGTGGTCATCGTACCAAAAAGGAAAAGTCGGCTTATAAAGAGATGACTGAATCTCTCCGTACTCCAAGCACTATGCCTTGTCCGAAATGGTTGACCAAACAAGGTCAACAAATCTTCCGTAAGTTGAAGAAGCAGTATAACGAGATGCCCGGCAATCCGTTATGTAATCTTGATATCACTCCATTGGCGGTTCTTGCTAATGCGATGGATATATATATTGAAGCTCATAAGGAGTTTGTAGAAGGTGGATCACATCTAACCGTAATACAAATTTCAAAGGGCAGTGAAAAAGAGGTCATCAATCCACTTGTTAAAACAATGAATGAACAAGCTGCGATTGTAGCCAAGTTGTCCGACCAACTATGTCTCACTCCAATCGGTAGAATGAGAATGGGTGTCAATGCATCAAAAACACCGAAAGATGAATTCTTGGATATCTTCAATGATCCAGATGAAAACGAAGATGTGGATGATGGCTAATGAACTATGTCTCTCAATACATTGATGCAATTGAGTCTGGAACAATAGTTGTTGGAAAACGAATTAAGCAGTTCTACTGCGGAATCATCAAACCAATTATCAATGGGTTAGATGATAAATATTACTTCGATGAAAGACCGGGAAACCGATTCATCAAGTTTGCCGAAACCTTGTGTAGACAAAGCAAAGGCAAGTGGAGAGGTCAAACTCTCAAACTGATGCTATTTCAAAAGGCAAAATACCAATGTCTTTTTGGAATAAAACATAGAGATACCAAACTCCGTAGATTCACTGAAGTGTTCGATTTAAGAGGTCGAAAAAATGGTAAGTCGGAAGAGAATGCAGTTCTTGGTTTGTATCTCCTTGCTGAAGAAGCTGGTGCTGAAGTGTATGCCGCTGCAAACACTCTCAAACAAGCACGAAGAATCTTCGAAGAAGCGAGGTCGATGATTAACAAAGATAAGTATCTCCAAAAACACTATTCCGCTAGATCATTTCCAAACGAGGAAATTCTTCTAAAGGAACGAGACTCTTATTTTAGAGTCTTATCTTCAAATCTAGATGCTTTAGATGGTTTGAACTGCTCATTCGGTGTTATCGATGAAATTCATGCCGGAAGTTCGAGAGATATCTACGATTTGTTAAAACAAGCTACATCAGTTCGTGATGAACCGTTAATCAGTTTAATCACTACTGCTGGAGATAAAAGAGGTGGTTTATTCGATGATGAATACGAACTCTCCATCAAAATTCTCGAAGGAACAATCGAGGGTTGTGAATGGTTAATGCCATTACTCTATGAACTCGATGACAAAAACGAGATTGACAATGAATCTTGTTGGATCAAAGCGAATCCAACACTCGGAACAATCAAATCGTTCAAATTCATTCGAGATGAACTTGAGAGAGCAAAAGGAGACCAGAATGCACTCCGCTCTATCAAGATTAAAGACTTTAACTTAATCGAATCATCCGCGGTTGCATGGTTGTCTGGTGAAACTATTGCCAATCACCATGTTTACACTGATGAAGAATTAAGAAAGTTCGACAATTCCGTAGTCATTGGTGGATATGACTTATCTAGAACAAATGACTGCACCGCATTCACCACATTAGTCTTTGACAAAGAAAACCAAAGAATAATCGCATTGACCAAATATTGGATCACTGAAGAATTCCTTGATTCTCCAGAAGCAAAGGCAAGTAAAGTTCCTTGGAAAGCATGGATAGATAGAGGTTTGGTTTCTATCTCCGGGAAGAATCTTATAGACTACCGAGATATTGCCAAATATGTCTACGATATGTTCCAAGAACACGGATGGTATTATTACCGAATCAATTACGATGCTTATTCAGCGGCATATCTTGTTCAAGAACTTGCATCGTATGGATTCCAAGAAGGTAGTTGCCAAATCAAGACTCAACAAGGGTTTAAGACTCTCTCAATTCCAATGCGAGAAATGGAATCGCTTCTTAAATCTAAAATGTTGTGTTATCAAAACAATCCAGTTACTGCTTGGATGTTCTCCAATGTAGAACTCGTTAAAGATAGAAACGATAACTGGATGCCAAGAAAAGCTGGAGATAAACGAGCAAATAAAATCGATGGTCCAGCCACTATCTTAAATGCCTTGGTCTCATTTTGTGAGTCTAAAGCATATTACTTATCGTAAAGAAAGGAGTGTCAATAATGGGTTGGTTAACAAATGTATGGAATGCCATCACTGGTAAAAAAACAACGGTCAAACCATCTAAAGTCAATCTAGTAGGATTCTTGGATTCACTCTCTGGAAGCAGTGATGTTACATTGTCATCTACATATATGTCATGTGTTAATTGTCATGCTAGACACTTCTCTAAAATATTACCTACTCACTACTTTGGAAAAGATATTTCAAAGAGTAAACATAATAATTATCTACTTCAACTCCAACCTAATGACTACCAAACTGCACCTACTCTTTGGAAGTCAGTTGCCTTCAACTACTTCTTTGGAAGTGTGGCAATTTTATGGTTGGAATTTGATTATTCAAATCTTGCTGAACCACTTAAATCTATTTGGTCATTAGATGTTGATGCCAATCAAATAAGGGTGTTTATTAGCGAAGAAGGAAAACAATATTGTTCGTTCTCCATAAATGGTCAAGTTCATTATGTTGCCGCCGAAGATTTGATTATCTTACAAAGAGAAGTTGATTTGTCATCTTTGTTTGGTGGAAGGTCTAAAGCAATTGATGCTTCAATCAAGGCATTAAATACATCTTATAAGGGATTAGAAAAAGCAGTTGAACAATCTCAACTCATTAGATTCTTAATCACTGGTAATGCACCAGCTAATGCGGCAGTTAAAGAAGAAAGACAAAAAGAATATTCCGAACAATTATTTAAGAATCAAGATGGTGTCGCATATGTGACCGGCGGAGACAAAATCCAAGAAGTTACATCGAATGGAAAATATCCACTATCACCAGAACTTGAATCATTAAAGAAAGACATTTACGAATATCAAGCAGTCACTTCCGAAATTGTTCAAGGCAAATATAACGAAGATGAATTCCAAGCATATTGGGAATCAACACTCGAACCACTTGCAAACGAACTTGCAGTAGCATTAACAATTAAATTGTTCAGTAGAAGAGAAATCTCACAAGGAAATGTTATTCATATCCAGAGTGATAGAGTGCAAACTGCATCACTCAAAACAAGACTCAATATGGCAAATTTATTAAGACAACTTCCAATAGTTGTTGAAAATGACATCCTTGCCTTATTGTACTTAAAACCAGTTGAAGGAGGAGATGAACCACAAGTTAATCTCTCATTCATAAAACAAAAGGATCAAAGCCAATATCAAGTTGGTGGAGAAGATAATCCCGGAGAGGGAGAAGGAGAATAGTATGGAAAATGAAAATTTGACTCCAAAACCATTTATCCGAGACACCGATTACCATCGTTTATTACAAGTAAGAAGTGTTGAACCAGCCGAAGAGAAAAAAGAAGAAATGATTCTCGAAGGTAGAGCGGTTGTCTTTAACGAAGAAATCGAACTCTTCTCATTTGTTGATTTTGATGGCGAAAGAGTCATCGTAAAAGAATCAATCGATGAACATGCCTTGGATAAAACTGATTTTGATGGTTGCTTTTTGAAATTTAACCATAGTGACCAAGTATTTCCACTAGCTAGATGTAAAAATGGCACATTAGAAATCAGTATCAAAGAAGATGGTGCTTATATTCGTGCGAAGTTAGCCGATATTCAAGCATCTCGTGATTTATATACTCTAGTGAAAGAGGGTATCATCGACAAAATGTCATTTGCTTTCACAATTAAAGAGGAAGAAAGGGTTGAGACCGTTACTACTGATGATGATGGCATCACTACAAGAACCATTGTCTATCGTGTCAAAGATATTGACAAAATGTACGATGTCGCAGCGGTTAACAATCCAGCATACGATAATACATCTATCGCAGTAGCAAGAATGGAAGATGTTCCACAAATCTATGCTCGAAGGAAAGGCGATGTGGAGTCACGCATTTCCGAGGTGGAGACCGAATTAAAGCAAAAGAAGGAACAAGAAGCCAAAGAGTTACTCGAAAGAGAAAAATCGGAAGCACTTCAAATCGTTGAAAATATGCTAAACGGAGGTAATCCAGATGAATAAGCGTTTTCAAGAAATTAGAGATAGAGTCTCGGAACTAAAAGACTTAATCACGAATTCCTCCGATATCGAAGAGGTTCGTAAGTATCGTTCCGAACTTGATGCTCTACAAACTGAACTCACTACTCTCTCTAGTGAGGAACATGCAAAGAGAGAAATTCAATCGAAAGGAAAAGAAATTGTCATGGAAAAAGAAATGTCCAGAAAAGAAAGACTTGCTCTTGCTCTCGGTTTAGTTGCTCGTGGCAAAAGACCAGATGAAGAACAAACTCGTGCATTAGGTAATGCATTAACCACAACTGCTACAACTTATGTTGAAGCAACTAGTGGTGCAAACGGTGTCAATAATGGCGGTGTCATGATTGCCACTGATATTCTCTTTGATTTATTAAGAGAAGAAAAACTTTTAACACCAATTCTTGAAGATATCCTCTTCACCAATGTTAAAGGTTTAGTCAAATTCCCATATCGTTATCAAAGAGATGCAGCCAAGAAAAAAGTCGAGGGTGCAGCTCCCGGTGATAACCAAATGGAATGGAAAGTTCTCGAAGGTTCTATCGGTAGACTTCAAATCACCATCAAAGTTACTGATGAATTAGAAGAAATGACCGATATCGATTTCGGTCAATACATCGCCACTCAAATCATGCAAGATTTAGGTGAAGATTGGGGTGAATCAGTCATTTATGGTTCTGGTTCAAATAACGAAATCAAAGGTGTCTCCATCGGTGCTTTAACAACTAATATCAGTTCATATGCCGCCGGCAAAGAACTCGAAACATTAGAAAAAGCAGTTAAATTACTCGCTGGTTCAAAGAGAAAAGGTGCGAAAGTTTATTGCTCTCAATCCTTCTTCGATGGTCTTGCATTTGCGAAAGATGACAATGGCAACTACATCTATGGTGTTGGTGGTCAAGGTCCAAAACAATTCGCAAACTGCCCAGTAGTTGTTGATGAAACATTACATGCTGGTGACTTCCTCGTTGGTAATGTTGCCAAGAACTACAAAGCGAACTTATTAACTGGTCTCAAGTTCGAAAAAGATAGAGACATTGAAAAAGGCATCACAACTTATGTTGCTAAAGTCAGTGCCGCTGCCGCACCAGTTCCAAATGCATTTGCATTCGGTAGTAAAGCTGCCTAGTCAAGAGAGGTAACAATCATGGGAAAGATTTGTGATAGTATCAATAGAATTCTCGTTGCCAATGGCGGAGAAAAAGTCGATGGATCAAAAGGCGAATGTGTTCGTGCTTTAATCTATCAATTAGAAGGTGTCACAATTCCATCCTCAAAAGAATCTCTCGGAGATATCCTCGAATACTGGGCTGATTTAGAAGAAGGAATCGCAAAGACTTCCTTTGTATGCAAGTCTGGTTCAACTGATGTCACTCCAACATCTATTACTTTGAAGAAAGGTAGTACCGTTGGTTCTGGTGATGAAGTTGCAGTCGATACGGATGGAACATACCATCTTGCGCAAGGTAGTTATAACTACTCAATCGTTGCCGAAGGTTACAACACAAAAACTGGCACATTCAATGTCAGTGCAAGTGATGTTAAATCTGGCACAAAATCAGTTGCAGTCGAATTAGTAGCTGCATCTAGTCAACTTTAATGAAAATAGGAGGTAATCGTAATGATAAAGCAAATTTTAACTGCTGATGAAGTAAAAGAAGCAATCTATGTTGATGCTGATTTTTCTACTGACCAAGCAAACGCATTATCTCAATCGGTTACCTCCTATATCAAGCAAATCACTGGATATGATTGGTCAGCTGATAAAGAGATAGAGCCACTTGCTAAACAATGTGCAAAAATGCTTTGTTTACAATTCTATTACAATAATGGAGACAACTATAAACCAGAGTATGACATGCATGTTGGTGCAACTGCACTACTCGAACATCTAAAAGATATTGCGAGGTCGAAGAAAAAATGAGTGGTTTATTCAAATATCAAGATAAGAATCGATTGATTAGAATCTATCGACAAAGACCGATTCGTTGGAAAAATGAGTATGGTCAAGGTCAATACTTGAACAAACACTACATTCATCCTAAAGACAAATTCATTCATGCTTGTGTTCAACAAGTAAGAGCAAATGTCTATGATGACAAGACCGCCAACATTCCAGCTGATAGATTCCAATTTGTTATTGGATATCGAAAACTCGATGAAGGTCAATATTACATCGAATTTAATAATGAGACATATAAGGTCATTGAAATTGACCAATATGATATGAGAAAAACCGAAATAAAAATCGTTTGTCAAAAAATATCGGTGGATGACACGATTTATAAAAAAGTCTCTTATGAAAGGTGGGATTAACAATGGGATCAGTTATTGATACATATGTAAATACACAAAAAGAGATTGAGGAAATTCTCGACAAACTCAAATTTAGGAACGGAGATTTACTCCGAGATGATGAACTAAAAGGATTAACTAAAGAAACGGTTGTCTATTGGTTCAACAAACCAGAAATCACCGATACGAAAAGAGCAGTTATTATCAGTATCGTGGACAATGTACCTAATAACATTGGACTTGCCGATAATCAAGTTGCCTTTAGAGAAATGTATGCTTTCATCAATGTTCTAACTTCAAAAAAGAATACTGATCCAAAGTTAATGACAATTCTCAAAAAAATCGAGAATGGATTTATCACAAAAGGATGGAAATTCTCGATGAATCGTGCCGCTGACTACGATTCTTCAAGTGAAAGAACTACATGGTCTTTCTTGGTCAGCAAACTAATTTAGGAGGAATAACCTATGGGTTACAAACAAGCTAGATTTTTTGTTAAAGATGGTTCTAATGAAGATGGCTCACCAAAGATTATTGGTACTGCTATTCCATTCTTATTGGAAGATGAAGAAGTCAATAACATTTCTCTTGCCTTAACTCCAAATGAATCCGAAAGAGAATATAAAGCTGATAATCGTGTTGTTAAAGACAAGGTTCTTAACGGATATGATGGTACGGTTGCATATTATGGAATGGATAAATCCGCAATGGTAAATTTATCCGCTTTCCGTGTTGATTCTAATAACCACTTGGTTCTCAAGAGTTCAACATCCGGCAATCCATCAGTTGTTTTATTCGCTCGTGGTCAAAGTGAAAAAGGAAAGAAATATATCATCTGGTTATATGATGTGGAATTCTCTACACCAGCATTCAATATGGATCAACCAGAAGATAATCCAAAATCATCTTCATTAAGTTTCTTTGCATCTAAAATCTCCTACGGTGGAGAAGATGTCATCGGTATCTTAATTTATGAAGGCGAAGCTGGATATATTGCCGAAGGTACTGAACCAACAACTGCTGACTTGGTTATGCCAGCCAGTGCTAGTTAATTTTGCAAAACATTCAATATAAAGGAGATTAGGAAATTATGGTAGTAAAGGAATTCAAAGGTCATAAATTATGCAATAGCAATTGGGCGATTGCATTTGGATATCCAGAAGTGTCCAATGGCGGAGACTTAATCAAGGATGTCGCATCAATGGAAAAAGAAGTCAGTGTTCCAATTTTATTGAAATTATATGTTTCGTTTAGAAGAGCAGCTGATAAAGAAGCAAGAAATAAATCAGTTGATGAAATTATGGATGAGGTGTCAGTCTTTGATACTGAAGAAATGACCAAATTCACGGAAATCATAATGGACTTAATCTCCGAAAAAGCAAAAAAAGACTAGCAAGAGATAATGAAAATCAAGGCGGAGGTCTCTTGCAAAACTGCATCTCCGCCTTTGAAATCATTTACAAAATCTCTTTGTATAAACTACCGGGAGATGTGTGGGATCAATGGTCTCTCGCCGATTTGAATTCTTATGTTGCCTATATCAATGAAAAAATGGAGAAGGCACAAGGAAAGAAAACAAAAGTCGGCAAAAAAACATATACCGGAGATGAAATCGAAGGATTATTTAGAGGAGGAATGTGATTATGGCTGATGAACTCGGTATGGAAGAATTAAGTGAAAATTTTTCCAAAGAAGTTCTCACTGCCGCTCACGAATCCATTTACGAAGTCTTATCCGAGAGAGCGAAAAATTTAGAAGATTATCTTCGTTCCACTACTCCAGTAAAAACTGGTGAATTGGTTGGTTCACTAGTAAGAGTTCTTGTAGAAAACTCCGATATCAAAGTTACCATAAGAGTTAAATTTGATGGATATAACAAGTCTCATCAACCATACCAAGTTATTGCTAATGCCTTAAATAAAGGATATTTCCTCCCGGATGGAACATATGTGACCAAACACCAAAACTTTATTGATAAAGGAATCCATCAATATCTTTCCAATATGGATTCCGAAATTGCCGAAAGGTTTGAAATAAAAATAGGAGGAACAACTCGTGTCTAGTGGCGGAACAAAAATTGAAAGAACTCTTAAAACTATTAACGAAGAAATTAAAAATTGTAATAGTAGTTTTAGGAGTGCTTCCAAGTCAGCTCAAGAGTTGTCCAAATTATTAAAACTTGATCCAAAGAATGTCAAACTCACTGCCGCTTATTATGAAAAGGTTCAAGCAGCGGTTGATGCATGTAAGAAGAAAATCGAGTTATTAAGAGAACAACAAAGACTGATGGTTGAGAAAAATGGCGATGTTGCCAAGAATACTCAACAATATAAAGATTTAGAAGTTGAAATCGAAAAGACTACGGTCAAGATGAACAACTTGTCCACTTCTATTGAAAAGGCAAGTAACCAGAATGTTCAGTTCACTGACACATTCCAAAAGAATCTAAAGACCGTTCAAGTTATTTATCAAGGTGTTCAACAAGCAATTTCTAATGTTGCCAATACCTATAAAACGGTTATTGGTGGAATTATCAATGTTGCCAAGCAATATGCCGAAACCGCTGAAGAAATTGCCAAGGCAAGTCAAAAATATGGAATGACTGCCGAAGAATACCAATTTCAAGTAAATAGATGGGAAAGGTTAACTGGTGAAGCTGGTGCTTATGAATCCGTTCTTGCATCACTCCAATCTTTATCCGCTAGTGCCGAATTAGAAAACACCAAACTTGGAAAGGTGTTAGAAAGACTCGGATTAACATTTGATGATTTGACATCAATGAATCCAGCCGAAACTTTAGAAATTTATCTCCAAGCATTAAGAGAATGTGAGGATGAAACTGAAAGAACGAATCTTGCGACTCGTTTATTTGGCAGTTCTATTGGACCATGGATGGCTACAATGGCAATGACTGGAAATGACCAACTTGCCGAATGGGATAAGTGGTTAGAAGAAGCTGGTTATTTGACTAATGAACAAGTGGCAAAAGGAGAACAACTCCAAGACACATTCGAAAAATTACAACAAACAATTAAATCAGTAATTGCCGATGCCGGAGAAGATTTAATTGATTTAACTAAATCCTTAATCAGTTTATTCACGAATTTAATTCCTTTAATTAGAGGTGTTGCACAATTTTTTGCCGCTATTGGACCAAGTGGAACTATGGCGGTGACCGCTATTATGGCAATGCTTTCAGTGATTCCACCACTTGTTGTTATGTTGGCAGCTCTTAATGCATCGGCAAAACAATATGTTGCCGCCTTTACTGCTCTTGCAATTTTAGGCACGGTTGCAGCGGTTGGAGGTGCAGCTTTAGTTGCCGGAAGTGGATATGGTGCATCCGATGTACAAGTGGATGACAACATGATTCAAGAGATTGAAGATATGGCAAGTGGCTCGGATATCGTAACTTCTTATAATGAAAGTTCATCCGATTCCCACAATGTGACATATGTAGATAATTCAACAAATAATTACGAGATTAACAATCAAAGTGATGTTGATGAAATCATTGAACAAATCAGTGATGCAAGAAGAGGAATAATTGGAGGATAGAACATGAAAGACCACAAGATTTATACTGCAGTTGATTCCATTACTGATACATTGCAATTTGATGTTGTCTATACAAGCACTGGTGATACTATCAAAGTTAATGGTGTTCCAATTCATCCAGATGTCGATATGATTGAGATGCCAAGTGGCATCGGTTTTAAGCAAACTCTCGACATCGTTGAAGGTGATACTATCGATTATGTTGTCAATCAAAAAATCAATAAGAAGAACATTTCTATGGTTCTCCACTTTTTTGGCAATTCAGCATATCAAAAATATCAATCGTTCGGTTCTTGGCTAGGAAAGTATCTCGATTTGAATACATATCATATTAGACTTTCTTGGCAAGTTGGATCATTAAGAAGATATATTGAAGTATCTCCAATCAATTTAGATTTAGTCGGAAGAGAAGGCAATTGTGTTTCCGCTAAATTAACACTTCAACCAATTACTCCTCAATATGAAGAGTACGATAATTTCTTCACAATTATTCACGATACTAACGAAGGTAAGATTTATAACTACGAATACCCATATCAATATGGCGGTGGTGCTTACTCTTCTAATAATGTCATCACTAATGACTACTTAAAACCACTACCACTTAAAGTTAAATTACTTGGACCAATGGCACATGTTTATGTCTCAATTTCCAAGATTAAAGAAGATGGAAGTGTGGAAAATACTCCATACCTTAAGGTGGAATTTGCAAGTGGTTTTGAACTTACTGCAAATCAAGAAGTTGTTATTGATGCTTTTAATAATAAAGTCTATCTAAATACATACACCGTTGATGCTGGTGGCAACAAGACACTAGTCTCTACAACTGATGTATTCAATAGTGTCAACAAAACACACGATTCATTCTTGTTTGCAAAACCGGGAAATAGCCGAATTGCAGCCGAGTTAGATTTAGCTGGTTCATCTTGCATCGTGAATTATGTGAGGTACATGGTATGATTGAAAACAATGTTGGATTCATTTGTCTTTATGACCATCAGTGGACTGCACTCGGTAACTGGACACAACACATTGCAAAATCTTGGACTTTGAAAAGAAAGGCACAAGAAAGTGATGAGTTCAGTGCAATATGTCAAGGTTTTGAGAATTCTAAAAAAGCATGTTTTGTTGGTCTCCATGAATTGACTGGTGCTTTGAAATATGCTTGTTTTTGTGGAATTCCAAAAACTGATGAAAAAGGATTTACCACTATTTCTGGCATTGATTGTAGAAGTATTTTTAATCAAACATTAAGAGTCAAATATGGTTCTTCTCTTCCAAATAACAATATGACCGTAGAAAAACTATTCCAATATCTTATGGTTGGAGTATTTGTTGAAGAAGGTTGGATCAATTATGACAACAACACTGGAGTTATTACCGATTTGAAAATGGGTATCAATTATAAAATAAATCTAAATGATTTGTCTTTATTAGATACTCCTTGGAACGAAGAATATATTTGTAGAACTGATGAAAATAGAAATGTCTGGGAAGAACTTCTAAAGGTTTGTGCTTGTTATGATTTGTATCTTATGGCGGAAGTCACGATTAACTCCGAGACAAACACACCACAATTAACATTTAAGGTTCATAGAATATATAACTCAAGAAACATCAAATTAAGTGATTACAATGTCAAAACAAAATTAAATCAAAACATCGTTAATAGAGTAAATATTAGATATGGTGATTCACACACATACTACACCACTTTATATTTATATAACGATAATACGATTGGAACTACTTATGATTCAAGTAAGGTGTTATTTCCACCAGTCACTGATACGGTTGACAAAGAGACACTCGATGAAGCATTATCCGATGCTTACGAGATTCTCAAGGAAAATAGATTCAAAGATAGAGTCACTATCGACTTGACTTCCAAACTCGGAAGTACACTTGAAGATATGGATTTCTCTTATTACGGAGATTTAGTTGGATATAATCCAGCTGATGCAAGTTCAGTAAAGAGATTACCTATTAGTGGGATCACTACTGATTCAAGTGGAAAGAAGATATTGGAATTTGGTCGATTAAGTGAATATTGGTTTTTAGATTAGGAGGTAAAAGATATGGCACTTGTTCTTAAAAGAAAAAACAATAGTGATGAAATAACTGCCTTTGATGATGCAGCTCTTATTTACTCATCTATTGGTGATGGAATTCTTGAAAAAGTTTTCAATGGAATGACTTGTTCAGTAAATTCATCTACCAAAAAGGTCACCATTTCATCTGGTGTTTTGTTATTTGGTGGAAGAATGGTTGTTATTGAAAGTGGTACAACTTATGAATTAGATGTCACTTCGTTATGGAGTGGTTCTCTACCAATCAATATCATTTGCGAAATGACCATTGCTGAAAACGATGAAGAATCATCGGTAACAATCTATGCATCTAAAACAACTAGTGAAACAACTGCATCTCCTCTTCTTCCCGGAACTCATAGAAAGAAAATCTTCCAATTCTATCCAAGTCATGTAAATACTGCGTGGTATCCTTGTGGATTTATTTCACCGGGTGTAGCTAAAAGTGCTTTGAATATAAGCAAAGATGGAATGATAGGTTCAGTCAAATTTACTGATATTTTTCTGGACAATTTGAGTGGCGTTCGATATGCACGAGAGTCGGATGTCGCTGCGGAGGCAACTGGATTTGTCGGTGGCTCAATCAATAAGGTTGAAGAGAATCTATACATGCCTAACCGCGGGGTGTATCTTCTGCAAAGGTTAGTTTTAGTTGAAAGCACTGAATCATTCACAATCGAGAATGGCAAAACAAAAGAATTTTCATTCAAATATGCATCCAAGATCAATTTGAGTGGAATGAAATTTATTCAGTATGTTGCTTGTGATGGAAGTCACAATATTGGATTTCCATCAACATCATCAAGTGATGTCTATCTCGGTATTATAGGATCAAGTGGAGAACTTGCTAACAAATATAATAATTTAACAATAAAAATCAGTGGTTCTGGAACAAGTGGTAAAGTCACATTGTCCAATAACTCTGGTTCAAATATTACATTAAGTGGATTCAAATTAAATACATATGCATATGGAGGAAAGTAAATGAATCAAGTCAAATTAGTTACAAAGAAAGGTGCGATTGTCAGTGCATACCTCGACACTGCTCTTTTCTATGCAACTAAAGGCAATGGTGTCGAGACTGAATTTAATGGTTCATTGAAGAAAGTTCCTTATGGAATCATTGATGACATTGATGAAAATCCATTTGAATTGGAATTTGATTCCGTTACAAAGAAAGTTTATATGAATCCCGGAGAAGCACATATCTACGGGAGACAAATTAGATTAACTGAAAGAACCGAAATTTTTGACTTCCACAACACAAGTGAAAGTGTGAAGTTATATTGCACCGTTTTCTTCAATTTAGACTTGGATGACTTTACTCAACAAAGAGTATCTATTGCAATCGATTTAACTGGTGCAAAATTCAAAGACTTCAGTGATAGTATGGTGCAAGATAATGTCTACGAACTCGGTCATGGTATTTTCCAAGCACCAATTTCAATCTTTAATTACACTCCATCTTCCGGCACATTTAGTAATTATCAAAGAATCATGCCAATTCTCAAAGCCGAAGAAAGAGATTTTGTTGCTAATCTTCCTTTAACTTCCACTATTGATAAAACCATTCCATTAAACGAAAGAGTAACAATCGAGAATGGCAAATTCAAATTTAATCATGCATCAAATGTAGATGCTCTAAATAGATATATTGCTCGTGGTTATAAAGGCAAGAACGATGAAGATTATAGTTTGTGTACTGGTGCAACAAGTATTGGTGGCACTACTATTACTTCTTCGATTGCGAATGTTTGGACCACAAAAAGATACGAACTTGGTTCGTTAGGCAATATGGGTGGAAGTAGTTATTCATTCAAAAAAGAATTAACAATCGATAAGACATATGCTCAAAGATTTAGATTCTATACAACTGGTTCTTTCAAGGCAAAAATAAAATATACATTTAAGGGCATTTTAACATTTGGTGCTGAAACAACAAAAGTTTTGCCAGAAAATGATAACTATATTGAAGCACCATTCACTGAACATCAACATGGTTTAGATCATTTTCCTTATTCTATTGAAAGATTCCATCGTTCTAGAAGTGTTGATGTATGGTTCTCCTTGCCAAGTGTCGGAAGTACATTAACTCTTATTTACTACTATCAAAATACACTTCGTTGGTTAAGTGATTCTGGGGTTTATGAAGATTATTGGAAATTTGATATTTGTAAAGAATCCGATTGGAGTTCAATCAGTGGTAGTGAAAATGCAGTAAATAATAACACGGTAGGAAGTTCCACCGCAAAAAGAAAACTTGCGTTCATAAAGATTAAAACCATTAGTAATCAAAAACTTGAAATTAGCATTGAATCAAATGCAGCTTACTATTGGGAAGGTTGGTCTGGGTTAATCTATGAATGGTCAACACTTCATCAATTAAGTGATTTTAAGGACAATACATTAAAAGGATATATAGATATTTTGTATAAAGGAGATGTGAGATTATGAGACTTATAGAAAAGAAAAGTGATTCAACTGGTGTAACCGTAGATAATGATGCCTTAATGAATTTTTATACATTAGGTGGTCAAAATGGTTCGCTATTTGGTTTTGAACTATCAAATCAAAGTGGCGCATTAAAAGCTACTGCCGGAAGATTATCTATCCAAGGTTATACATTTGAAATCACAAACTCTAGTGAAACAATCTATGATTTAACAACAATCTCTTCCGATACAAGTGAAGTTAAAATCCTTTGTCTTGTTGTGTCATTCGATTCATCCACTAGAGACACTGCTTATAGATTCGAAGTTAAAAAACAAAGTGAAGAAGGTGGTTTATCCAAGACACAAATTCAAAATGGTGTTAATGGTGATTACTATTATCCATTATGTCAATTTGTTAAAAATGGTTCTTCCATTACTGACTTTGCAAGTAGAGTTACTGGTATTGTTTTAGGTGGAGGTTCAAGTGGATCAAATGGAATTAGTAATGTTCCAACTCCACTACTTGGTATTATCAATTCCAAGAGAACAAAAGCTGGTGTTCGTTCAGTTCAACGAGGTTGGATTGTATTAGCAAATTATAGTGACTATGTTCAATTAGCAAGAACATATAAAATCAAACTCATTTTTATGAGATATATGCAAAATTTCAAATATCGTTCTGGTGACTTACTATGGACAAGAAAAACGGAATATCTTGAATCAACTGCCATTAACGATGTCAATTTTGCTGATTTAGTTGAACCAGACATTACAAGTGGTCCAACATTCAAGAAAACCATTTATCCAGTATCTACCATTATTGATAGATTCTTCTATGACACTCAAGGTCATGGTCATGTAACCATTGGCACTACTCCAACTGAAAGAGTTCGTGCTACAAGGTCAAAGAAGAGAAAAACAACTCATACTCACTCTGGGGGTATTAAAAGAAACTATGTCGAATTCGGATTCAAGATTGTTCTATACAATTCTAATGGTCAAAAAGTTGGAGAATCTTCTCCATCGAATTCGATTAGAATCGCAGTAGATAAAACACAAGACTACTGCAACTTCCTAATTACATGTAGGAATTAAAAAGGTTTGAACTAGAACCTTTTGTGGACCGCGAATCTGGTTGATAAACGGTTGACTTGCTCGTGAGGTTTCCTCAACAAGATGGCTGGTGTAATCGGCAGCGGAGAGATTGCTGCTAGAAACGATTGGATGCGCCGCCCACAAAGGGTTCTAGTGAGAATAAATCCATAAAGAAAAGGAGGAAAGCACATTATGGAAAGAACATTAAACTTGAGATTACATGCCAACGGTGGTTGGAGTGCAATCGATGATGATGGCGGTGACAAACTTGCTTTTCAGTTAGAAAACAATGCTACTTCCATCAAAATCCAACTTCCAGATTCTACTGCCAATTACACTCATTATTTGCAAGTAGAATTACCAGATGGTACATCCTTGCTTTCAAGTGCCATCGCGGAGACATTAGAAGATTCCATAAGAACATTGGTTGTTCCAGTCGGATATCCAATCACTGCTCAATACGGAAGAGTAAGAATCCAATATGTCGGAAGAAAAAATGAAAGCCAAGTTATTTGCTCTAAAACATTCGCACTTGATGTTGATGAATCTCTCGGTGAACCAGTAGTGACTCAAACTAATCCAGATTTCATTACTTGGACCGAAGGTAAGATTAACAACTTATTAACAAGAATGAGTGTTTTAGAAGGTGCAGCTGCTCGTGCTAATGCCGAATTGGTTGAAAACCAAATCATCCTTGGTGATGCTGGTGAAAAGGGTGTTAAGTCATCTGGCAAGACAATCAACGATATCGAACAAGAAGCCGCCGCAATTGCACATACTGATGCTACCAATCTCGTAAACGCCGAGAAAGAAAGAGCATTAGCAGCCGAAGGTGGTCTTTCCACTCGTATCACTGCATTAGAGAACGGAGAATCCGCTGAAGTTCATGCTGATAGCAACTTCACTGATGCCGAAATTCTCGTTGCCGATGGTTCTGGTGGCAAGAAGATTAAATCCTCCGGCAAAACCATTGCCAATATCGAAGGTGAAATCCACGATGAAGAATTAAGAGCGAAAGCGGCTGAAAGTTCATTAGATGGAAGAGTTACCGCTCTTGAGAATGGCGAAAGTGCTGAAGTTCATGCCGACAATAACTTTGGAACAAATGAAATTATCCTTGTTGCCGATGGCACTGGGAAAAAACTAAAAGCTGGTTCTAAAACTATTGCCGAGGTACTTGCCGATGCACATACTGATGCAGTTGCTGAAGTTGGCATTGAAAAAACTAGAGCGGAAACCGCCGAAGATTTACTCGCTGGTAGAGTTACTGCTTTAGAAAATGCCGAACCTTCGCATACCGATGCCCAAGGTAATTTTGGTCCAAATGAAATTGTTGTTGGTGTTGGTGGATCAAAGATGGTTAAACCTTCTGGTCACACTATCACTGAAATCGATTCTCGTATCACTGCATTAGAGAACGGAGAAGCTGCTGAAGTACATGCTGATAACAATTTCGGTACTGATGAAGCAATTCTCGTTGCCGATGGCACTGCCAAAAAACTTAAAGCATCTGGTCATACCATTGGTTCAATTGATGGTAGGATCACTGAACTTGAAGGCAAGAAAGGTAAAGTCATTGTCGAAGATGAAGATAATGACACATCCTATAATGTCTCACTCAAAGTTGAAAATGGTAAATTATGTTTATATTACGATTAAAGAAAGGAGAATAAAACATGTCTAATCCATTACACATTTTAACTGAAGAAACCTTCGTTGAAGAAAATTCGAAGCAGTTAGATAAGTTAGATAACATTGTTATTGCCTTACAAGGTATCGCAGCCGGTCAAGGTGGTCATGTTAGTGTTACCACATGGAAACAAATCCAACAAATCGTTCGTATGGGTTTGGCGAAAAAACTCTATTCAGTTGGTGACCAATTTATCGTTTCTAAAGAAAGTGCGATTACCATTGCTTGTTCCAATAACGATGTCCATCTCTCCATTGATGGTCATGCATTTGTCGAAGCAATGGGTGAAGCCGGAAACATCGATTATGAAGCAACATATGATGGTGTCGAATGGCACGATGGTGAAAAGAATATCGTATTAGCAAATTATGGTATTACTATCACAAGTGGTACACCAGTTGAAGGTGACAAGATTGTAGTTCACGAAACTGCATCCGATATCATCTTCGAAATTATGGGGTTCGACCAAGAAAGAATTGTGGATCAATCAAGAGAACACTCAATGACTCTTTGTATGAAGTATTCTTTCGATGGAATCGTATTCGATGCAACTGAAGCATTCTTTGCTAATAGAACAAGTGCCGCTTTACCAGCTGGTACATATAATTTCTTACTCCAAGCACACTCTTGGTATAGTGCCGATGTTGGTAAATACTTCCAATTCACATTAACTAATGACTTACCAGTCGGTGGTCAATTAGTTTTCCAACAAGCATATAATGCTACTCTTGAAGGTGCTAGTGTTAAGGTGTTTGCATCAAAGGACACTCTCAATTCAGCCGCTACTGAAACCGTTACATTATCCGAAGGTAGAACTGGCACATATCTCGGTGAATTAAGAAATTCATACGATTTAGCCGCCGAAGGAACACAAAAGTGTTTCAACCACTGCCAAAGAGCATTACTTGGTAACAATAGATGGAGTCAATCCGCTATTAGACAATGGTGCAATGCCAATGCAGCCAAAGGTACATTCTGGCAAGGTAAGAACGATTTCGATAGACATCCAAGTTGGCACGATACATCAAGTGGTAAAGATGGTTTCTTATATAATCTTGATCCAGAACTCGTTAGTGTTCTCGGTAAGTGTGTCAAGTTCAACGAATTAGCAACTTGTGATAGAAGTGATGGTGTCACATCCGAAGATACACAAGACTTGGTTTGGTTACTTGATAGATTCGAAATCCAATCTTGCAGTGCTAGTGAAGCGGTTGCACCACATAAACCATATGATTATTGGCACATGCTATTAGGTGATACCTATGGTGATTGGCGAACTGACACCAGATTTATTAAGACAAATAAACATAGATTTATCTACACCTTTTTTTCTAATTTATAAACCTAAAAAGCCTTATCAAAATAAGAATCAAATTAACCAAGAAACAAAAGTTTTAACAAAGGCAATACCTCCAAATTTTACTTGCTGGGATTTTATAGAAATTGAAGGAAATAAAACAGTTAATGAACTTATTGATTATATTAATGAAAAGTATCAAATAGAAATTAATGGGTTATACACCTTAAATAGTAAAAGCATAATAAAAGATGAAAATACATTCGATTTACAATTTCAACAAGCTTATTTAAATATAATTGGAAAAAATAA
>CADCNT010000003.1 GCA_902802905.1 uncultured Erysipelotrichaceae bacterium
GACAAAAAAATAATTAAAAAAAGTAAAGATAATTATATAAAAACATATAGAGATTTGATATAATTAATATGTAGGAAAGATATCAATAAATTGATATCTGACTTAAATATTGAATATTATGAAGTCAGTAAAAAGAACCTATCGTTTTCGCCTATATCCTAACGAATCTCAAAAGAATTTAATTGAGAAAACTTTAGGTTGCTCTAGACAGGTCTATAATGAACTGCTTTCTCTATGTAAAAAAGAGTGTGAAAAAGATCATAGCTACAAGATTAATAAATATGACCTTATAAAGCTTCTTCCAAAATATAAAGAAAAGTATCCATATTTAAAAGAAGTTGATTCTATTGCGTTACAGCAAAGTGCTATCCATTTATATACTGCTTATATCAACTTCTTTAGGAATAACTCTGATTTCCCAGTATTTAAAAAGAAAAAGAATGATTATGGCTACATTACGATGAATATCAATAACTCTATTCGTATTGAAGGAGATGAAATCCAAATCCCTAAAATCGGTAGAGTAAAATTTGTTTATCATCGTAAACTACCAGAATCATTTAAATACTCAACCGTGAGTGTTTCTAGAATTGGGAAATATTACTATGTTTCTTTAAGTGGAGAAGAGGAGTATTTAGATTACCAAGAACATAGTAAAGATTTCTTAATTCTTACTAATTCAATTGGACTAGACTTCTCTTTGGCTAATCTATTTGTTAGTGATTCCAAAACTAAATCTGATATGCCTAAGTTTTACGAAAAGTCTCTAAGCAAATTAGCGAAAGAACAAAGAAGACTATCTCACATGGAGAAAGGTAGCAATAACTACAAGAGTCAACTTCTTAGAATAACTAATCTAGTCGATATATTGCAAATAAATATGACTATGTTTTCGTAGAAGATCTCGATTTAAAATCCATCAGTGAAAGAAAAGAAGAAATGAAATTAGGTATCTTTGTTAATGATTTAGGATTTGGGACTTTACTAAATCAGCTTAAATACAAGTTGGAATGGCTAAACAAGAAATTAGTGAAAGTCGATAGATATTTCCCATCTAGCCAATTATGTTCAGAATGTGGGTATCGTAAAACCGATTTGCTGCTTAAAAACAAAACTTGGATTTGCCCAAATTGTGGTGTCAAACATAACCGTGACCATAATGCCGCGGTTAACATCAAAAAAGAAGGAATGAGAATGGTTCTTAATCCTTCTAATTAAATATTCATAAACAAGTTGGATGTCTTGATATAAAATATCCTTAACCGAGGGACTCTCGGGGATAGCCCATTGATACTGAAATCGATAGATTTCTTGAGTGGGAAGCCCCCATCTTCTATAAGTGGGGGAGGATGTCACTTATTGTTTGCGAGGTAGACAATCCATATAATTATCAACAAGGTGATAAAAATGGAAGATATTTTAAGACTAATAAAACAAGAAACTGAAAGACAAAATAACGGCATTGAACTCATCGCTAGTGAAAACTATTGTTCTAAAGAAGTTAGAGCCATGGCAGGCAGCATCCTTACTAATAAATACGCTGAAGGATATCCTGGAAGAAGATATTATGGCGGTTGTGAGTTTGTTGATGAGATTGAACGTATTGCGATTAAAGAAGCATGTGATTTATTTGAATGTAAATTCGCTAATGTGCAACCACATAGTGGTAGCCAGGCTAATGCTGCTGCTTATCGTGCTTTAATGCCTAATGGCGGTAAAGTTCTTTCTTTAGTTTTAAATGATGGTGGCCATCTTACACATGGTTCACCTGTTAGCTTTTCCTCTAATTTCTACACCTTTGTCCATTACCCTTTAAACTCAGAAGGTAAGTTAGATTATCAAATGCTTAGAGAAATTGCATTACGTGAAAAGCCAGATGTAATTTTAAGCGGATACAGCGCCTTTCCTTATGAGATTGATTTTAAAAAAATCAGAGAGATCTGTGATGAAGTAGGATGTCTGATGATGGTGGATATGGCACATATCGCTGGCTTGGTGGCCGCGAAAAAGCATATGTCACCTGTCCCATACGCTGATATCGTAACATCTACTACCCATAAAACATTAAGAGGCCCAAGAGGCGGACTTATCCTCACTAATAGTGCGGATTTAATTAAGAAAATCAATTCTGCTGTCTTCCCATTTTATCAAGGTGGGCCACTAGAACATATTATTGCTGCTAAAGCAGTGTGCTTCAAAGAAGCAAATACTGATGCATTTAAGGCATATGTGGCATCTCTAATGGAAAACACTAAGGTTTGTTCTAACGCTTTAAAAGAGATGGGTGCTTTAGCTACAGATACTGATAATCATTTATTCTTACTTAACACATTAGATTCATTTGGAATTACTGGTTTAGAAGCACAAAAGAAGCTTGAAAGCATTGGTGTAACCACTAATAAGAACATGATTCCAGGTGATAAATTATCACCAAAAGAAACTAGCGGTCTTCGTATCGGCTTTGCGGCTGTCACTACAAGAGGTTGTACAAAACAAGACGCGCAAACAATCGCTAAATTAATCTTCGATTACTTAAGCAATAAGATTAGTGATGAGCAAGCAAAAGAAGTGGTGAAATCACTCACATCTAATTGGAAAAACATTGAGGAAATTTAACATGATTGATAAGGAAGCTTTATTAAAGAAAACAAAACGCATTTTCTTAATTGAATTTTTAGTGATTGCAGTTGTTTTATATGTGATTGGATTTTTAAGATTATTTGATGTTATTCCTTATAGCGCTAACCGCTTATTAGCGTACAACATCATTACCCTAGTTGGTTTTGCTTATATCTATTTTGACTTCTTCTTTTCTTTATTAAAGAAATCTAGAAGAGAAAAGACATGCTTTTTAGACAAAACTTTATCGATGATTGCAGCCACTTATCTTGTGGTTTTTGATATTCTTGTTTTAGCAAAAATCGTTACTGACGCTAGTTTTATTAAATACTCTGTTTGTTCGGTAATTTTATACGCCGCAAGTGTTTCCTTATTCTTAGGTGTTTATCATCACTTTAAGCCTACTTATCAAGTTTTAGAGGCAGTTGATGAGCAATACGATGCAATGGTGAAAGCCGAAGAAGAGGAAAAAGCCAAAGAAGAGGCTAAAAGCAAAGAAGAAAGCACTGATTCAGAAAAGTCAGATAGTTGACAAAGCCTGATACTTGGTTTACTTTATAAATGTGTGTTGATCCTTAGGCTATGCCTTTGGATCTTTTATTATATTTATCAGCACACATAATAAAACGAGTATTACTATGAGTTCCATAATAAGCCTCCTTCCACATTTCCTCTTAGACTTATCCCAGGATAAGATAAGTACTCGAGAAACCAAGAAAGACGCCACTTAACTGATATCCAAGGATACCAGACTAAGAGTAGAAACACCCCTTTGGACCAACGTCCATAAAAAGTGCCTCTATATAATAAAGAGGCGAGTTTTTTTAAAATTTGCTAAAAAACTTTTTGGAGTAATTAATTATTTCAGTTACTTTGTAATTGAAATAAAAAGTTTATCTTTTTCATAAAAGTTAACAAGTTTCAATTTGTTAAGACTAATTCAGCATTTTTAAGATAAAATGATATTGATATCTAGTTTAAATTTATAATTTATGTTGCATATCTATAATTACATCAATATAATTCAGTGTTAGCTTGAAAGCGAGAGTGACTATGGCAAATCAAAATTACAAACAAAGAATTCCAATCTTCTTCACGGTAGATGATAACTACATCAACTACATGACCATCACCTTAAGAAGTATTGTTGATACATCTAAAAAGACAAATCGTTACGACATCTATGTCATTCATACCGGATTAAGCAAAGAAAGTCGTAAGAAAGTATATAAAATCACAAACAATAAGGATAATTTCTTTATCCATTTCTATAACATCACATTTAAGATTCAAGACATTCAACTTCGTCTTGATGTGAGAGATTATTATTCAATTGCAACTTATCATAGGTTATTTTTGCCAACCTTATTTCCATTTATAAATAAGGCCATTTATATCGATAGTGATATCGTTGTTAGAGAAGACATCGCTAACTTATATAACACTGATATCGGTAATAACTTGTTAGGCGCTGTACCAGATGGATCAGTGCAAATTTATGATGAGTTTAAACTCTACGTTAAAGAAATTATTGGTGTAGAACCAGAACAATACTTTAACGCTGGTGTATTAGTGATGAACTTCAAAGGTCTACGCAACTTCAAATTTGAAAAGAAGGCTATCGATTTATTAAGCAAAGTTAGCTTCAAAGTAGCGCAAGACCAAGACGTTCTTAATTATTTAATTAAGAACAAGGTTCATTATATCGATCCAAAATGGAATGTCATGCCTTTAGGAGATAGACATCCAAATCCATCTTTAGTCCATTACAATTTAATCTTAAAACCATGGAAGCATGAAAATATCATGTATGAAGATTTCTTCTGGGATGTTGCTGATAGAGTTGGCTTGTTCTATGAATTATTAGGCCAATTAAAAGCGATTCCTGAAGAACTCAAACTAAAAGATTTCCAAGGTGTGGAAATGGTCAAAAAACTCTGTTTAGCGGAAGTTAAACGTAAAGATTATTATGTCAATGCGATAAACGGAGATAAGAAGGATAAAAACACTCTTAAAGAAGAACTTGATTTTGATAACATTAAATATCCTGGACATGAACGCCGTAAACAAATCTTAGAAAAGATTGTCCAATATGAAAAAGAAGGCAAATTTGATATCGATGTGGAAGATGATCCACCATATAAGCCAATCGAACCACACGGACTTGATTTCTTACATCATAAATTACGTAATAAATTTAAGAGTTGGTTCGCTAATTGGTATTCCTTTAGATTCTTTAATCACCGCATCAAAAAAGGCGATATCGTCATCGATGGATATAAAGGCATTGAAAATCTTAAAAAATTAAGAAGTGGTGCGGTTATTACCGCTAATCACTTCTCACCTTTTGATAGCATCCCAATTCACAAGGTGGCAAAGAAATACACTAAGAAAAAGCTTTTCAAAATCATCAGAGAAGGAAATTATTCCTTCCCAGGATTATACGGCTTCTTTATGCGTAACTGTAATTCCATCCCTCTAGCGAGCAATATTGAAGTTATGAAAGTGACTTTAAACTCAATTGACACCGTCTTAAAAAGAGGTGATTTACTCTTAGTGTACGCTGAACAATCGATGTGGTGGAATTACCGTAAACCAAAACCATTAAAACCAGGTGCATTCCGTTTTGCAGCTAAAAACAATGTGCCTGTTATTCCAACATTCATCACCATGCGTGACACTGATAAATTAGACGGAGAAGGTTATCCAATTCAAGCCTATACTTTGCACATTTTGGCGCCTATTTATCCTGATCCATCTAAAAACATCAAAGAAAATGCAGATATGTTGAGATTAGAAAACGAAAGAGTGTGGAAAGAATTATACGAAAAGGTGTACGGCATCCCGCTCACTTATATCACCGAGGAAAAGAAATAATCTATGGTGTATCTATTTACCATTCTTATCTCTATAATAATCATTTATATCCCGAATGCGCTTTGCAATGTTGCTGATAGCAACAATCCTTGGGTATATTACCTTTTAGCGGACTTAATTTATGTGGCTGCTAGTATTGTAGTGGATGGCTTGGTAGCGTTTATTATCAGAAGGCTTCCTTATAAATGGATGAATCCTAAAAAAGGGATAATTCTCACCCGTGATTGGGAGATGAAACTATATCGTAAAATCAAAGTCAATAAATGGAAAAAATTCATGCCAGATTTAGGAATGTTCACCAAATTCCAAAAGGGAAAAGTTACTGATCCAACGAATCCGGAATGGGTTGACCGCTACATCATGGAAGCCGCTTATGGCGTCGCTATCCATTATTGGAGCGTTCCTTTCTCAGCCTTGATTCTCCTACTTGGACTGATTCAACCATGGAACTTAACTAACTGGACAGTAGGGGTTCCAGTCATGGTAATCAACATGATTCTCATCTTGCTACCAGCGTTAACATTGAAATATAACTTGCCAACGCTTGTACGTGTTCATGATAGTTATGAAAGAATGCGTGCAAAAAAAGCAGCGAAAGAAAATCAAGATTAAATCAAGATAAAATTAATGATGTGACTGATATGTAAATCAAAGTTAACATCATTTTTTTATTTTTTTATTGCACTTAAAAAATATAGTGAGTATCATTGTAGCAGTTTGTAACTAAACGTTACATAAGAGGTACATATGACAATCGGTGAAAAAATTACACACTTAAGAATCGTTAATAACATTTCCCAAGAAGAGCTCGCTAATAAGTTAGATGTCTCTAGACAATCCGTGAGCAAATGGGAAAGTGGTGAGTCCTTACCACAAATTGACAAAGTTTTAGAATTATGCGAATTATTCAAAATTACCGCTGATGAATTAATCAATGATGAAATCGTCATTCATCGTGGTAAAAAACTCCCAATGAGTATTGGTGAAGATATCAAAACCAAATATTTTGGTACTGATGGGTTTAGAGGCGAAGTTAATAAGAACTTAACCGCTGACCATGCCTATAAAATCGGTAGATTCTTAGGCTGGTTCTACGGCAATCCTAAATTCAACAGCCAAAAGCCAGGCTATAGACCAAAAGTGGTTATTGGAAAAGATACTAGAAGAAGCAGCTATATGTTGGAATACGCTGTTGCGGCTGGCTTAGCTGCTAGTGGTGCAGATGTTTCCCTTCTCCATGTTACAACCACACCAAGCGTTTCTTACATAGTAAGACAAGATTGCTTCGATTGTGGCGTGATGATTACTGCTAGCCATAACCCATTCTATGATAACGGCATTAAAGTAATTAACTCTAACGGTGAAAAACTTGAAGATGAAGTTGCTTTCTTAGCAGAAGCTTATATCGATGGCGATTTAAAGAAATTAGAAGTGGAAGGCGATGATCTCCCATTTGCTGAAAGAGGAAATATTGGTTCTATTACCGATTACTCCAGTGGTAGAAATAGATACATTGGTTATCTTATCTCCTTAGCTAGACACTCTATGAAAACCCTTAGAATTGGCTTAGACGCCGCTAACGGTGCTAGCTGGATGATTGCTAAGAGTGTCTTTGATGCTTTAGGAGCACAAACATTTGTTATTAATAACAATCCTGATGGTTTAAACATCAACCTTGATGCTGGGAGCACACATATTGAGAAGTTCTGTAAATACGTTAAGGACAATAAATTAGATCTCGGCTTTGCTTTTGACGGAGACGCTGATAGATGTATCGCTGTCGATGAAAACGGCAAAGAAGTTGATGGTGATAAGATTATGTACTTATTAGCCCTTAAACTCAGAGAAGAAGGCGCTCTTGAAAAAGACACCTTAGTTACCACAATTATGTCCAATAGCGGTCTTACCAAAGCTTTAAAAGCAGTGGGAATTAAGAATGTTCAAACCAAAGTTGGTGATAGATTCGTCTTTGAAAAGATGCAATCTGATGGTTACTCCTTAGGTGGAGAACAATCTGGTCACGTCATTATTAAGAAATACGCCACCACAGGTGATGGTGTGCTTACCGCGATCATGGTGACCGAACAAGTTCTTGAAAAGAAAGAAAAACTTTCCAAGCTCGTTGCCCCTGTTAAATTACTTCCACAAATCACCAAAAATGTGAGAGTCACAAATAAGGCTGCGGTTGTTGCTGACGAACAAGTCCAAGCTAAATTCAAAGAAGTAAACGATGAAATCGGTGATGATGGTAGAGCCCTACTTAGACAATCTGGTACCGAACCAGTCGTAAGAATCATGATTGAACTCGATAGCAAAGAAAAATGCGAAGAATATATCAACAGAATCTATAACGTCATCAAGAAAAGAGGATACGTTTGTGAATAAGTTAAATATCAAAACTAGTGAATTATTCACTACTGAATGTCCATTTTTAAAAGAAGTATTTGAAAAATCTACTTATCCTTGGGAAATTCTCCCACAAATCAAAGAAATCGTAGCGAAAGTGGTTGCTACTGGATTAGAAGGTTATCACTTCATTGCTGAAGGTGTTTTGGTGGGTGAAAACGTTAAGATTGCGAAAACCGCAACCATTGAAGCTCCTGCTATTATTGGTAGCGATACTGAACTTAGACCAGGTGCTTATTTAAGAGGTAATGTCATCGTTGGTGAAAAATGTGTCGTTGGTAATTCTTCAGAATTAAAAAACTGCATTTTACTCAATCACGTGCAAGTTCCACATTATAACTATGTTGGTGATTCCATTTTAGGTGACTACGCTCATATGGGTGCAGGCAGTATCCTTTCTAACTTAAAAAGCGGTGGTAAGAACATTACCATCCACGGCGATAAAGAATACGAAACTGGCTTAAGAAAGATCGGCGGATTCCTTGGTGAACACGCGGATATCGGTTGTGGCAGCGTCTTAAATCCGGGCACGATTATTGGAAAAAATACCCAAGTTTACCCATTAAGTATGCTTAGAGGTTGTTTTCCAGAGAATAGTATTGTAAAATCACAAACTAATATCGTCGAAAAAGAAGATAGATAGTAATTTTAAGGAGATACAATAAATGAAAGTTATCGTTGGTAGTGAAGAGAAAATCAGCGCTCTTATTGCTGAAGAATTCATTAAACAAGTTAACGCTAAACCAAACTCTGTATTAGGCTTAGCTACAGGTACTTCACCTTTAGGTGTTTACGCCAATTTAATCAAAGCCAACAAGGAAGGAAGAGTAACATTTAAAGATGTTGCTACATTCAACCTTGATGAATACATTGGCTTAGATGGCACCCACAATCAATCTTATCGTTATTTCATGAACGTCAACTTATTTGACCACATCGACATCGATAAGAAAAGAACCCACGTCTTAAAAGGCGTTGGTGATTATGAAGCCTATGCCGCTCAATATGATGCTGAAATTGCTTCTTTCGGTGGCATCGACTTACAAATCTTAGGTATCGGTAGTGATGGCCATATCGCCTTCAACGAACCTGGCACACCATTTGATTCTTTAACTCATGTTGCTGACCTTGCTGAAAGCACAATCGTTGACAACTCCAGATTATTCAATGATATTTCTGAAGTTCCTACAAAGGCTGTCACCATGGGCTTAAAGAGCATCATGAATGCTAGAAAGATCGTCTTAATCGCAACTGGTAAAAACAAAGCCAAAGCCATCAAAAATCTTTTAAGAGGAGATAAGACCGAAGAAGTCCCATGTTCCATCTTACAAGATCACCCAGATTGCACAATCTACGTTGATGAAGATGCTTATAGCTTAGCCAAATAAGTAAGCAAAAAAATAAAAGAACGCTCTATGAGCGTTTTTTTCTTGCTTCTTTTTATAGTTTACATTTTCTGTAATTTTATTTTAAAATTATGGCAATGAAAATACGCGTTAAAGGTCTATCTTTATTAGATGACCTTGGAAATACAAAAGCTAGTGATGGACGCAAACTCAAGATGCGTCGCATTTTCCGTTGTTCATATTTGATAAAAATCGATAAAGAAACAGAAGAACTTCTTTTGAATAAATACCACATTCATCACTGTGTTGATTTCCGCACCGATGAAGAAGTGACAAATTTCCCAGAATTAGTGGATTCCAAAATCAATTATTATCATTTTCCAATGCTCGAAAATCATGAAAATAAAATGATTACTAAAGAAAACCGTTTAGGTGTTCTTAAAGAAATGAGCAAGGAAAAAGGTGGAGCTAAACAAAGCATGATTAGGTTTTATTCATTGCTTGCCACTTCCCCAAAAGCGCAAAAAGCATATCGTAATTTTATTGATGTCCTTTTAAAGGCAAAAGATGATGAAGGAGTGGTCTTCCATTGCACGCAAGGGAAAGATCGCACTGGTATTGCTATGGTGATTATTCTTTCTATCCTTGGAATGGATAAAAAAACCATCTATAAGAAATATATGGCTTATAATCGCTTAAGATGGAGCTTCCGCTTCTGGGTATCAGTAGGAATGATATTAGTGAAAAGCCCAAGATTAGCGCTTAATCTTGATCGCATTATTGGCACTAGAAAAGCCTATATTGAGGCTACTTATCACGCTATTGAAGAAAATTATCAATCAGTTGATAATTATATTAGAAACGTTATTAAAGTTAGCGAAGAAGAAATTGATTTATTAAAACAAAAATATTTAGCATAAGGAGAAAAACACATGAGACATTTAATCATTCTTAACCAAAAAGCTGGTAAAGAAAAAGACATCAAAGCTTTTAAGGAAGAAATTGAAGAAGCTTTTAAAGGTTTAGAATATGAAATTTATTACACCGAAGGACCAAGAAAAGTAATTCCTTTCTTAAAAGAATACCTCGCTAAACATAAAGATGAGACTGTCAGAGTCTATGCTTGTGGTGGGGATGGCACAATCCACGAAGTAGTTAACGGTTTAGTTGATGCTAAAAATGCTGAACTTGCTATCTATGCGGTTGGAACTGGTAACGACTTTGTTAAAATCTATTCCAAATCAAATGATTATAACGACATCGTTAAAAATAAGACCGGTGAAGCTAGATTTAAGAACTTTAAAGATTTAATCAACGGCAAGGTTCAAGAAATCGACTTAAGTAAAGTCACCGGACCATCTTTAGAAGAACCTTGGTACAGTGTTAACGTCGTCAACTTTGGTTTTGATGCGATTGTTGGTGCAAAAGGTAATATCAATAAGGCCAAAGGTATCAAAAATCCTTATGGCCCTAGAGCGATTATCCCTGCTATTTTAGGTGGTAGATTCAATAGAATCATCGTTAAAGCAGATGGCAAACAACTCAATAAGAAGAGATTACTTATGTCTGCGGTTGCGCAAGGGCAATGGGTTGGTGGCGAATACCATGCTTCCCCAAAGAGCGATAACACTGACGGTTTAATGGATGTCACCTTGCTTAGATGTATGTCCTTAATGGTGTTGATGATGAAATTCTTCACCCCATATCGTTTAGGTCAACATTTAGATAATCCAAAACTCATGAAGAAATTTGAATACGCAAGAGCTAAAGAAGTGGTAATCATTTCTCCTAAGAAAGATATCGACATCTGTGTTGATGGCGAAATCATTAGAGGCAAGACTTTCAAAGTGGAAGTTATGCCAAAAGCTATTAAATTTGTCATTCCAAATAATTAATTAAAATGTTTTTAGAAATTCTGGTCATTCTTTTTGCTTGTGGTTTTACAGCGGGAATTACTTATTTAATCCCAACTGGAAACTATTACCATTACTGGGCTCCTTTCCTTTTACTTATTGGAGGATATATTTTAGGTGTTCTCTTTTGGTGGTGTATTCTTTCCGTATACTGTCAAATCTATAAAAAGGATAAAGAATATAAAAAACCATCTAGAACGGCTAATTTCTGGCTTTGTGATGCGATTGCATATATTTGTAATCATGGCGGGGCTAGGGTAAAAGTTAAACAAAGTGAACCATTCCCAAGCGGAAGATTCATGCTGATTTGTAACCATATCTCTAAATTTGATCCAATGATTTTAGCCGCTAAATATGGTTATAAATATGATTTAGCTTTTATTTCTAAACCAACCAATTTCAAAATCCCGATTGGTGGACACTTAATGGCAGGTAGCTGCTATTTATCTATCGATAGATACGATAAATTGAAATCGTTAGAAGTAATGAATAAGGCTATCGATTTGATTAATAATAATTATTGTTCGATAGGCGTCTTCCCAGAAGGAACTAGAGGCGATGACCCACATCATATGGGTGAATTCCACGAAGGTGTGTTCATGATTGCAAAGAAAACTAACTGCCCAATCGTGGTTACCACTATAAACGGCGATGAGATGATTCATAAGAATTTTCCAAAGAGAAGCACAAAAGTTGATTTAAAAATCTTAAGGGTAATTTATCCAAATGAATATCAAGAAAAAACTCTAAAGGAAATCAGCGATTATTGTTACAAAATCATGGATGAATCCATAAAATAGCAAAATAGTGGTGCAAACCACTTTTTTGTTGCCCCATTCGCTAAGCAAAAACGCAACATTTATTAAAAAAACATGCACACCTCCTTATTATTTTTAAATTTAGATATTGAAATAGGACACATGCGTGCATATAATAATGCATATAATCGAGGTTTAAAAAATATGAGAAATGCAAAGAAAAAATTTTCGTTCGTTTCCAAAACTGCCTTGGTGGTAATGTTAATTTTGGTCATCGTTTCCGTTGCCGCAAACTTGATGATCCAAACTAACCAAGTCCTTAGAGACATGGGCTATCCAGGAACATTCAGAGCTTTATTTGATTATTCCTTATACGCTAACGGCCACCCAGCCAGATTTGCCGGACAAATTCTCTCCAACTTAGTCGCTTACTTATTCATGTTCGCGGCCTGTCTCTTATTCGTGTTATCCTTAGTTTTAGTTAAACACGATAAGATTGCAAAAGCTAAATGTGCATTTATTGCCTTATTAGTCTTTGTTCCTGCCACATTAGGTTTAACCGGTGGTATCATCAACTTCTTAGGCGAAGGTTACAAGACTTTAATGCAATTAGGTGGACCAAATGCCGCTGGTATGATTGGTTTAGCCCTTGCCACATTTGTCTTAGACGTTGTCTACTTAGTGTTTGCTGCCCTCTCCTTATACTACGGTTTAAGAATCGCTGTTAAGGTTAACAAAGGCGAAATGGTCGAAGAACCAGAAGAATGCTGCTGCGGACAACATCAAGAAACTCCAGAAGAAAAAGCTGCTAGAGAAGAAAAAGAAGCTGCTGATAGAGCCGCTTTACTCGAAGACATTCGTAAGATTGTTAGAGAAGAATTAGACAGACTTGACAGAGTCGTCATCGCTAAAGAAGCACCTGTCGTTTATTCCAAACCAAAAGCAGAGCCAAAACCAGAACCAAAACCAGAGCCTGTCGTGGAAGAGGAAGAAGACGAGAAACGTAAATCTGCTCCAAGAATTCCATTTGCTAAGAAAATGGTCAAAGCAGAAAAAGATTTACAAGACAAATATAACGAACTCAAGAATGAAATTCTTGCTTATGGTGCAAAATCCCGTGTTTCCATCTCTGGAGATACATTCAGATTACATCGTAAAGCTTATGTTAAGATTACCGTTGTTGGTAAGATGATGAAAGTCTACTTCGCACTTGATCCAAGAGACTTTGTCGATTCACCAATCCCAGTGACTGACGCAAGCGATAAAGCAAGTTATGAAGAAGTTCCAGCACTCTTAAAAGTTAAATCCAACTTATCCTTAAAGAGAGCTAAAGAATTAGTGGCTCAAGCTATGGAAAAAGATGGAATTAAAAAAGAATCTGACCCTGAAGATCATAACTGGATTAGAGATCTCAGAGCAGAATTAAGAGCTAAATAAGCTGAATAATTCTTAAAAAAATAAGGGTGACATTGTCACCCTTTTAGTTTACTCTTCAAACAATATGCGACCTAATCTAATATGGGTCGCTTTTTCTTTAATCGCTAATAGGTAGTCTTCGCTCATCCCCATACTGAGATAAGGAAGTTTGATATTCAAATCTTTTTCTATTTGATCACGGAGTTCACTTAATTTATGAAATTGGTTTTCTTTATCATCGCTAGCTTTAATTGTCATCATCATAAGACCAATAACTTCAATTTTGCTAAATTTTAATAACTTTTTGATAAATTCTTCCGCTTCGAAATAAGGAACCCCGTTTTTACTTTCTTCTAGATTAATTGATACTTCCACAAAAACTTTTAAAGGAGATAAACGATATTTTTCAATCTCATTAGCGAGTTTAAGCGAATCAAGAGAATGGAGATATTCAATCTTATTAACAACATTTTTGGCTTTGTTATGTTGAAGATGACCAATAAAGTGCCAGTGAATGTCAAGATAATCTTGTAAACTTTCATATTTGCTTAAAAAAGCATCAACGCGGTTTTCTCCATAGTTTTTTATACCTGCTTTGTATAACTCTTTTATACCGATTGCATCAATATATTTTGTCGCAGCAACAAGGGTGATGTCACTAGGTAAAGTCTTAATAAATTCTTTAATATCTTTTCTAACTTGCATATCTCAATTGTAATCACAAACAAACGCAATAGCAATTTAAGTTGCTTAAATTGTATTTTTATTTAATAATAAAGGCATGGAAACATTTACAAAAGACGAAACAACATTTCAAGATAGTGATTTACTTGAACCATTATCATTTTACAAACATCAATTAAAAGACGCTTTTCACGATAACGGTGAAGAGTATTTTAAAAAACTAACTGAAAGAGCAGGCACTGATGTCGAGGCTAACCGTGAGGCCTGCAAAAAGTATTACGCAGAATGTAATACAATCTCTTCATTAAATAAGCAATTAGGTGGTAGCAAAGGATTAAGAGGATTCTTTATTTTCTTAATTGTTTTATGCGCGATTGCGATTATTTTGCCAATCGTTTTGACATTCGTGGTCAAAGCATTCCCACTTTTAGTTTCAATTTTAGTTCCTGTTGCTGGTGCAGCAGGTATTGTGGGATTGATTTTTGGCATCAGAAGTCAAAACAAAAAGATTAAGAGTTTGAATGAAATTATTGCTCAACATCAAAAGAAAGCAAACGAGCATAAAGCAAAAGCAGAAGAAACAATGGCGAGTTTAAATGCTTTGTTTGAATCTAATATGGCAGTTCATCTCATGAGCAAGACCACCCCAGTAGTGGATCTTGACAGAGAATTTGATCCAGAAAAGTATTCTTATTTGCATGATAAATACGGCTATGAAACCACAAATAAGAATAATGAATCCATCTTATTTGTTCAATCCGGTAATATTTTAGGTAATCCATTTATCATTGAAAGAACCTATAACCAAAACATGGTTAACCATACTTATACTGGTACATTAACTATTTCTTGGACTGAAAGAGTTAGCGATGGTAAAGGTGGTTATCGTACTGTTTATAGAACCCAAACTTTAACCGCTCATGTGACCGCTCCTGTTCCAAATTACTGGATCAAAACCACATTAGTATATGGTAATGGTGCCGCTCCAGATTTATCATTCTCAAGAAGTCCTACAGGTCATGGCAACGACGACGATAAAGAACTCGAAAAATACGTGAAGAAGTTTGATAAAGAACTCGATAAGAAAGTTGCTAAAGACTTAAAAGATGGTAAAGCCAGCTTCACAAGATTGCATAATGAAGAATTTGAAGCATTGTTTAATGCTTTAGATAGAGATAACGAAACTCAATTCCGTTTACTCTTCACCCCACTTGCCCAAAAGAACATGGTGAATCTTATTAGAGATAAAGAAAATATCGGATATGGTGATGATTTCTCATTTAGAAAAAGAAAACAACTTAACTATATCGGTGCATCACACTTAAACACATCTGATTTACTTGATTATCCACCAAGCAAGATTCGTCATTTCGATTATGATGTCTGTCACAAGAACTTCATTTCTTATTGTGATAGTTACTGCAAGCAAATCTACTTTGCTTTAGCACCTCTTATCTCTATTCCTTTATATCAACAATATAAGACTAGAGAATATATCTATGATGGTAAATTTGGTCATAACGTCACTCAAGCCGAGGCTGAAAGTGCCGCTAATAATCATGACTGGAGTTTATTCAAACATCCAGCAACACGAAGTGTTGGTATCATCTTAAAGAGTAGATTTGAAAAAGTTAATAATACTGTTGATGATTGTATTATTACCGCTCACTCATTCTCGGGAACTGATCGAGTTACTTATGTTTCTGTTTATGGTGGGGATGGCAAATATCATCAAGTGCCTGTCCATTGGGTGGAATACAATCCAATCTCTAAAGACACAAGATTCGCAATTGGAAGAGCCAACGAAGATAACTGGCCAGAATTTAATAAGAATTATGGTTCTGGTAGTTATAAAGACTTGCTCTCTCGCTACTCAATTGCTGATACCGTCGTGTATCGAAAAGGGTTATATTCTTTCGTTAAGAAAGATTAACAATAAATTATTACATTATAGGAGGATATTATAATGGCTAATGAATTAGATGAAATGACTGGTCCAGTTAACAAAGAAGGACGTGATGTTAATGTCATCGAAAAACAAATCAAAGTGGAAATGACAACCGGATTAAAAGTCCTTAATGTCATGTGTGTTTTCCCAGGCGTTTTACTCCTTGGTATTCCAACAATCGTTTGGCTCTACAAGAAAGCAAAAGCAAAAGAACACTTCCAAAAGTTACAACAAAAGATTCAACACGATGCTTCTCAAATTGATAACTTCTTAGAACAAAGAGTGATGATTTTACAAAACGTTGCCCGTTTATTAGACAAGGCAATTGATTTAGATAAATCAACATTCACCGAAATCGCTAAGAACAGAAGCGGTGGAAATCTTAATGAAGCTGCTGCTGGCATCGATAGCATCAACAAGGCTATTAACGTCCAATTAGAAGCTTATCCAGATTTAAGAGCTCATGGTGAAATCGCTGACGCTATGCAACAAAACTCTTATTTACAAAAAGAGATTACTGCTGCTAGAGAAGTCTATAATGACACAGTTGCGCAATGGAACAGAGACATCCAAACATGGGGTTCATACAAATATATTGCTGCTAGAGACGGCTATACCACCAGAATTCCATTTACCACCAGCTCTGAAATTAAACAAGCTGCTCGTGGCACATTCTTCTAATCTATGAAATATCGCTGCAAAGTTTGTGGACAAATTATCGACATCGAAGAAGGAGATAGCTGTCCAATTTGTGGAGCAAGTCCAGATCGACTTGAACCATTAGAAGAAAAAGACGATAAAGAAGAGAAAAAGTAATTCTTTACCTAAATTAGGAGCAATTTATTTGCTCCTTTTTTATGTAATAAATATAATATTGATATGGCGATTCCATTTGCAGAACAATTTAGACCAAATTCTTTAGAAGAAATGGTGGGACAACCACATCTTTTCGCTAAAGATAAGATTTTCTATAAAACTATTAATAAGAATAACATCCCTAACATGATATTTTACGGGCCACCAGGAGTTGGAAAAACTACGGTAGCGAATATCATTGCGAAAAATACGGAAATGTTGCTCTGTAAGCTTAACGGCACAACTGCATCATTAGAGGATATTAAAAAGGTAATTGATGACTCTAAAAGTGTATTTGCTTCTAAAGGTGTGCTTTTATATTTGGATGAAATCCAATATTTTAACAAAAAGCAGCAACAATCCCTTTTAGAATACGTAGAAAAAGGCTTAATCACCTTAATTGCTTCTACCACTGAGAATCCATATTTTTATATTTATCCTGCCTTATTATCGCGTTGCACCGTCTTTGAATTTAAGCCAATTACCAAAGGTGAGATTAAAAAAGGTTTAGAAAGAGTAATTAAACTCAATAAGATTAAAATTGATGATGATGCTTTAGAAATGCTCGCCGTTTCTTCTAACGGAGACATGCGTAAGGCAATAAATAATCTCGAGGTAGTATATTTCGCAGTTGGCAATAAAAAGATTGCTCTAGAGCACGTTAATGAAATCGTGGATAAAGCCCATATTGTCTACGATAGAAGCGAAGATAAACATTATGACCATCTAAGTGCGTTAATGAAGTCTCTTAGAGGGAGCGACCCAGATGCAGCGATTTATTATCTTGCTAAGATGCTTGAAGCCGGCGATTTACAAGCTGTCTGTAGAAGAATTCTTTGCTCGGTAAACGAGGATGTAGGACTGGCTTATCCTGCTTTAATTCCGATTATCAAATCATGCATTGATATTGCCCTACAAATCGGTATGCCTGAAGCGAGATTACCTTTGAGTAACGCCGTGATTTTAATTGCGACCGCTCCAAAAAGTAATTCAGCATATTTGGCGTATGAAAAAGCCCTTGAAGATATCCATATGGGCAAAGGAATTGGTGTACCAAGATGCTTACAAAACACCCATTTTGATGGGGAAGATCAAGAAAATAAAGGACAGGGTTACCTCTATCCTCATAACTATAAAAATCATTATGTCAAACAACAATATTTACCAGACGATTTAAAAGATGCGAAATATTATGTTTATGGCAATAACAAATTCGAGCAGGCTCTAAAAGAGTACTGGGACAAAGTAAAGAAATAATTATGGATAGTTTAAAGTCATTAATTGATTCGAAAAACTATGATTTAGTCATTAAGTTAACGGAAACAAGTACAACAAGTAATGACCTCTTTTATCGTATCTCTGCTTTTATATGTTTAGGCAAATATGAAGAAGCTTTATTTGTGATTCAAGATCATCAGCATACTCTTGAGAGCAACTTAGCAGCTTTAATCAATGTCCATATTAATCTTTTATGCGCTTTATCTAGGTTTGATCAAGCCTATAGCGCGCTTGATTATTACTCTAACCTACCTTATCAGTCACAAGTCGTGGAAGAAATCTTAAGAAAAATGCCTGAGGTAATCTCTAAAGAAGAACAAAAGAATGCAGGTGTTAAATACTATGACACTGACCAGCTTTTAGAACTTCTCGATTCAAACAAAGATGAAGAAGTTTTGCTTGCTTTAGACATCATCAAAAATCGCGACATCCTTGAGTTTTTACCAAAATTAAAAATGATGCTTTTAAATTACTCACGTGAAGTTACCAAGAGTTATATTTTGATGATGTTAGTAAGAAAAGAAGTTGATCGTGACCTAGTCATGATTAAAGAAGCAAAAGAGATTCACTGTAATCCTAAAAAGCTTAAGCCTCCATTTACTGGAGATACATTCGACGCCGTGGTGAGGAAATTTGATAGAGAATTTAAAGATGCATCTCTAAGCCAAATTGCCACCCAATTATTTTCTCAATATTGCATTTATATCTATCCTAAGGATTTAAAACCAAATCCCGAATTATATGCTTTAGTGTTCTTCCTGCTTGCGAATGAGTACGCACAAAGCGGTAAACAAGAGATTGATTTACCTTCAGTGTGTCAAAGACACAATCTTGATGTTAACGAAGTAGAAGAACTTAAAAAAGAGATTGAGAAAGCACTGAGTGACTTCTAATTTATTAATAAATTAGAGAAAAGAGGATACCTTATAAAGGTATTTTCTTTTTGCTTTTAAATTGCATTAAATTATGAATTTATTTATAATTTATCACGCATGTAAATTTAATAAGGAGAAATTCTCATGGAAAGAAAAATCACACAATTAGAATCTTGTCATGTTCAAGTTGATGTTGTCGTCGACGAAAAAGCATGGAAAGATGCTCAAGAAGCGAGCTTTAAGAAATTAGCCAAAGAAGTCCAAGTTGATGGCTTTAGAAAAGGTAATGTCCCAGAAGCAATCGCCAGAAGACATATTGATCAAGGTAAGATGCTTGATAACGCTATCAATTCATTATTACCAGCCATCTATCGTGAAATTATCGAACAAGATCACATCGAACCATTTGCACAACCAAAGGTTGATGTTACCAAGATTAGCGATACCAACTTAGAAGTTAGATTTATCATTGTCACTGCTCCAAAAGTGGAATTAGGTAAATATAAAGGCTTAGAAATTGGTAAAAAAGAAGCTAAAGTTACCGCTAAAGAAGTTAATGAAGCTATCGATGAATTAAGAAAGCAAAACGCTACCTTAGTGGTTAAAGAAAGTGAATCTGCTTTAGGTGATACCGTTGTTATGGACTTTGCCGGTTCAGTTGACGGAAAACCATTTGAAGGCGGAAGCGCTCAAAACTACGAATTAGAATTAGGTAGTCATTCCTTCATTCCTGGCTTTGAAGAACAACTCGTTGGTTTAAAAGCTGGAGACCACAAAGACGTTAATGTCACCTTCCCAGAACAATACACTCCAGAGCTCGCTGGCAAAGCTGCTGTCTTTGCTTGTGACATTCACGAAGTGAAAGAGAAGAAATTACCAGAATTAAACGATGAATTCGTTAAAGAACTTGGTCGTGGTGAAGAAACTGTTGACGCTTTAAAAGAAGCAACCAAAAAGGATTTAATCGCTAAAAAAGAAGGCGAAAACAAGAGAGAATATCTTGCTAAACTCTATGCAGAAATCGCTAAGAACTCCAAGATTGAAATCCCAGAAGAAATGATCAAAGATCAAGCAGAAAGCATGAAGAAAGATATGGAACAAAGAATGGCCCAATCTGGCTTAACTTTAGAACAATATCTCCAATTCACTGGCGAAAAAGAAGAAGACTTCATGAAGAAGCTTGAAGAAGACGCCAAGAGAGATATCACCAACTACTTTATTTTAGAAGAAGTTGGCAAGAAAGAAGCTCTTGAAATCACTGATGCTGATTTAGAATTCGAATATGCTAAATTAGCAGAACAATACAATATGAAAATTGAAGATGTGATAAAACATCTCGAAAAACAAGTTGAACAATTCCGTCATAACTTAAAGATGACCAGAATTGAAGAAATGCTCATTAGAGAAAACAACTAATTCAACTTAATAGGAGGTCATGTTTATGGCAAATACCCCCTCTTCAATCGTCCTACCTTTGTTAATAACAAAGGGAATGATTGTTTATCCAAAAAATCAAAAGCTCATTGATGCCGGAAGAGATTTTTCCATCAATGCGATTAAAACAAGTAGAGAAAAAAGCGATTCTTTAATTTTAATCGTCTCCCAAAAAGATGTTGATGTGGAAAATCCTACCGCCGATGATATTTTCACTGTTGGCGTTCTTGCGCGTATCGTCTCTATTTCCGAAAGAGAAAAACGCTTAAGAGCCAGAGTGGAAGTTCTTTCTCGTGTTAGCTTAACAGAAGTTAAGTTAGATGATGAAGATAATTGCTTTGTCGCTAAAGGAACATTTATTCCTGATATCGTTTTAGATAACGAATCTAGTAGCACAATTATTATCTCAATCAATAATGAGTTAGAAAAATACCCAACCGTGTTATCTAAGCTTCCAAAAAATATCATCACCATGTGTGCTGATAAAAATGCGGCTGTTGATGTTTGCTATGCTTTAGCAGGTTTCTTTGATGCGCCAATCAAGATTAAACAAGACATTCTTGAGACTAACGACATAGTCGTTGTTGCCGAAAATGTTTTAGCATTTATCTCTGGAGAAAACACCAAAGAGCAAATCGACAGAAACATCTCTGACACCGTTAGAGAATCAGCAGAAAAGAGTCAAAAAGAATACTACTTAAGAGAAAAACTTAAGGCGATTAAGAAAGAATTAGGTGAAGATGCTGGCGGAATTAATGATCCAGATAAAATCTTGGAGAAATTAGACAAATTCCCATATCCAGATAACATCAAAGCCAAAGTTAGAGCAGAAATCAAAAAATATGAAATGATGCCTCAAGGTTCCCTTGAAGCCGCTTTAATTCTTTCCTATTTAGATGTCATCATGTCAATTCCATGGTGGCAAAAAACCGAAGATGACGAAGACCTTAAACACGTCGAAGACATCTTAAATGAAGACCATTATGGTCTTGAAAACCCAAAAAAGAGAATTATCGAGTATTTAGCAGTTAAGAAATTAACTGGTAATTTAAAAAGCCCAATTTTATGTTTCTATGGCCCGCCTGGAACTGGTAAGACTTCTTTAGGCAAGAGCATCGCTCGTGCTTTAGGAAGAAAATTCTTCAAATGTTCTTTAGGTGGCATCTCTGATGAAGCAGAAATTAGAGGACATAGAAGAACTTATGTTGGCTCTATGCCAGGTAGAATCATTCAAGGAATGAGAAAAGCTGGTGTCGCTAACCCTGTTTTCCTTTTAGATGAGGTTGATAAACTCGCTTCTAGCTATAAAGGGGATCCAGCAAGTGCTCTTTTAGAAGTGCTTGATCCGGAACAAAACTTCATGTTCAACGACAACTATGTTGAAGAACCATATGATTTAAGTGATGTTCTCTTTATTTGTACCGCAAACTACTTAGAAAATGTGCCAGGACCTCTTAGAGATCGTCTAGAACTCATCCAACTCAGTAGTTATACCGAAATTGAAAAGAAACACATTGCTTTTGAACATTTGGTGAAGAAACAAACTGAACTTAATGGTTTAAAAGTGGAGAATGTTTCTTTTACCGAAGGCGCAATCGACTACATCTTACATTACTACACCCGTGAAGCTGGTGTCCGTGACTTAGAAAGAAAGATTGCTTCATGCTTAAGAAAAGTGGCGGTGGCGATTGTTAAAGATCCATCTATTTCTCATATTGAAATTGATGAAAAGAAGGTTAGAGAGTACTTGGGTGTTGAAATCTTTGATTACTCTAAAAAAGAAAAAGAAAAACAAATCGGAGTTATCACTGGACTTGCCTATACTGAATACGGAGGAGATATCCTTCCAATCGAAGTTACTTACTTCAAGGGTAAAGGGGCTCTTATCTTAACTGGTAAATTAGGCGAAGTAATGAAAGAAAGCGCAACCATTGCCCTTGACTATGTCAAGGCAAACGCTGAAAAATATAAGATTGATCCACAATTATTTATCGAAAATGATATCCATGTCCACGTTCCAGAAGGAGCGGTTCCAAAAGATGGACCATCCGCTGGTGTGGCCATGACTTTAGCCATCATTTCCGCTTTAAGTAAGACTCCTGTACCTCCAGATATCGCTCTTACTGGCGAGGTCACTTTAAGAGGTAACGCTCTTCCTATTGGTGGGTTAAGAGAAAAATCTTTAGCAGCTTTGCGTAGTGGTATAAAAACCATTATCGTACCTAAAGAAAACGAAAAGGATGTCAACGAACTTCCAAAAGAAGTGAAAGACTCCTTAACAATTATCTACATGAAGAGTGTAGATGATGCTTACAAAGTTGTATTCAAGGAAGAGTAATGATTAACTTTACCAACACGACATTTGTCAAAAGCGCACCAAATTTAGCTAATGCGCCTCAAGGAGGATATCCTGAGGTGCTTTTAGTCGGTCGCTCTAATGTTGGTAAGTCTTCCTTAATCAATGCATTATGTAATAAAAAGGCTTTAGCCTTTACATCTTCTAAACCAGGACACACTAGATTACTTAATTATTACAATGTTGATAATAAGCTCTATTTAGTGGACGCTCCTGGATATGGCTTTGCTAAAGGTGGCTTTGATTTAGACAAACTCTTTGGAGAGATGATGGAAGATTATTTCTCTAAAGCTAGCCGTATCAAAAGAGTTTTAGTGCTCCTAGATTCTCGAAGAGAACTAAATGAAGATGATGTCGATATCATCAACTTCCTCATTGAAAAAGAAATCAAATACACTTTAGTGTTCACCAAGGTTGATAAAATCAACCAAAGTGAGAAATATCATCTCTTACAATCATTAAAAGAGATTGGTGTTGATGAAAAAGAAGTAATATTTGCTTCCACTTTAAAGCCAAGAACATTAGAGCCGTTAAGATCATTACTATCAAAATAACATATAGATTTAATATAAATCTTTATATATAATATGTTCGTTCGTTGAATTAGAGGAGTAATCAAAACTTCTTCTTATAGAGAGCTGGGGACGATGGAAGCCTAGTAGAAGAGTTTGATGAAGGTCGCTAAGGAGAACTGATGCTAATAAATTAGTGAATGAAGTGCCGATAACAAGTTTATCGGAACTAAGGTGGTACCACGTGAAATGCGTCCTTAGAATAAGGACGTTTTATTTTTAGGAGAAGGCTATGTTAGATAAAAGATATTCCCCAAAAGATGTTGAACAAGGTAAATATGAAACCTGGAAAAGTAAGGGCTATTTTACCGCTGGAGATAAGAGCAAATCACCATTTAGTATGGTTATTCCACCTCCAAATGTTACTGGTAAATTGCATTTAGGTCATGCTTGGAACACAACAATTCAAGATATCATCGCTAGATATAAGAAAATGCAAGGCTATGATGTTTTGTGGCTTCCAGGAATGGATCACGCTGGTATTGCTACCCAAGCTAAAGTTATGGCAAAACTTGTTTCTTTGGGTATCGATGTTACAAAAATCACTAGAGAAGAATTCTTAAAATATGCTTGGGAGTGGAAACACGAATACGCAGAAAACATCCATGAACAATGGGCAAAGATGGGCCTAATGCTCGACTACAGTCGAGAAAGATTCACTTTGGATGAAGGGCTTAACCTCGCTGTTAGAAAAGTATTCGTAGATTTATATAACAAAGGACTTATCTATCAAGGTGAAAGAATCATCTCTTGGGATCCTGTGCAACAAACTGCATTAAGTAACATTGAAGTTATTCACCAAGACGATGAAGGATATATGTATTATTTCAAATATCACATCGAAAATAGTGATGAGTATCTAGAAGTAGCAACCACAAGACCAGAAACCATGTTCGGTGATACTTGTGTCTGTGTTAATCCTGAAGATGAAAGATATAAGAAATATCATGGTAAGAAAGTAATAAATCCTGCAAACGGAGAAATTATCCCAATCATCCCTGATGAATATGTTGATATCACCTTTGGAACGGGAGCGATGAAATGTACACCTGCTCATGATCCAAATGACTTTAATATTGGTAAAAAATATGGCTTAGAAATGCCAACCATCTTTAATAAAGATGCCACAATGAATGAGAAGTGCGGCAAATATCAAGGTTTAGACCGCTTTGTCTGTAGAGAAAAGCTCATTGAAGATATCAAGAGTCGTGGAGACTTTATCAAGCAAGAAAAGATTATTCACGCGGTTGGCCATTCGCAAAGAAATAACTGTGTAGTGGAGCCAATGCTTTCTAAACAATGGTTTGTGAAAATGAAACCACTCGCTGAAGAATCAATCAAAAACCAGCAAGGTAAAGATAGAGTTAATTTTGTTCCTCAAAGATTTGAAAACACCTTCCTTCAATGGATGAATAACATCGAAGATTGGTGCATATCTCGTCAATTATGGTGGGGACACAGAATTCCTGCCTATTACCATAAGGTAACCGGTGAAGTCGTGGTCAGCGAAAACCCACCAAAAGATATGGAAAACTATGTCCAAGATAATGATGTCTTAGACACATGGTTCTCTAGTGGTTTATGGCCATTTTCCACAATGGGTTGGCCAGAAAAGACTGATGATTTAGAAAGGTATTTCCCAACCAGCTGCTTAGTTACAGCATACGATATTATCTTCTTCTGGGTTTCTAGAATGATTTTCCAATCTTTAAATATTACTCATAGAAAACCATTTGATGATGTAGTTATCCATGGCTTAGTGCGTGACGAACTCGGTAGAAAAATGTCGAAGTCTTTAGGTAACGGAGTAGACCCAATAGAGGTTATTGATCAATATGGTGTTGATGCACTTAGATATTTCTTAACTACTAACTCCACACCTGGACAAGACATGAGATATATTGAAGAAAAAGTGCAAAGTAGTGCTAATTATTTAAACAAGATTTGGAACTCAGCTCGCTATGTTTTAAGCTCAATTCCAGAAGGATTTGTAGAGGTCAAATTATCTAAAGATAATTTATCTAACTTAGATAAGTGGCTCCTTAATCGTTTGATGATCACTATTAAGAATGTTACTAACAACATGGAGAAATATGATTTCAACGCTGCTAGTAACCACTTATATAACTTTGTTTATGATGATTTCTGCTCACAATATTTAGAGATGAGTAAGGTTAAATTAAACGAAGAAGGATTATCACGTGATGTCACACGTACCGTCTTATTAAAAACGCTTAAAACTATCATTCTTCTTATTTACCCATACACCCCATTTATTGCTGAAGAATTATACTTAAATCTACCAAACCACTTAGAAAGTGTAATGCTTGAAAGTTATCCAAAAGTGGAGAAAGAATTCTTGAGTGAAGACGGCAAAGAAGAAATGGATTTAATCTTTGATATCATTAGAGAAGTCCGTAACTATAAAATAGTTAATTCTTTGGCTCCTAACGCTAAACTTGGATTAAGTATCAATCTAAAGATTATAGTTAGTAGTGACTTTGCTTTATTAGTAAAAAGATTTACATTCTCTGATTTTGATATAGTGGATGATATGTCTTCTTTAAAAGGCGAATTATTCACATTTGACTATGGTTCAATGATGATCACCTCTGGAGTCAATAAAGATGAAATGAAAGAGAAATTAGAAAAAGAAATTGCTTTCGACAAGAGCGCAATTGCTCGTTCTGAAAACATGCTCAACAATCCAAACTTCATCGCTAAAGCTCCAAAAGAAAAGGTGGAAAGTGAGAAAGCAAAACTCGAGCTTCACCTTGCTAAACTTAAAGAACTTGAAGAAAAGTTAAAAAATATTTAATCAGTTAGACCTGCATTGCAGGTCTTTCTTTTTTCTAATTCACTTTTGAAAAATTTTTTAGCAAATTTTGAAAAAAATCGCCTCTTTATTATATGAGGGGGGAATTCTATCCTCGATTATTATTGGCATTGTGAAACTCCTTATAAATTCTCCCCTCAGGAGGTACAAAAAATGAAATATGAATTACTTTCTGAACAAGAAATGGAAAATCAAGTTAGTGGTGAAGCCTTAACTTTAACCGCAGTGATGGCGGTACTTGCGACAGCGATTATTGCCGTCATTGTCTATCGTATGTTCATGTCTGACAAAGGGAGCGCAACCGTTCCTGGTGGTTGGAAATTCTCTTGGAATTAATGGGCATTATTAAATCATTGCCTACACTTGAGCGCCCACGCGAAAAGGCGCTCAGGTATGGTTTAGATGAATTGAGCGATTATGAACTATTAGCGATCCTTCTTGGCAGTGGTTATAAAGGGGAAAATGTCATGGAGCTCGCCTTTAGTTTACTAAGTAAATATGGGGGATTAGAAAATCTAACAAACATACCTTTTTCAGAACTAAAAAAGAACAAAGGAATTAAAAATGCGAAAGCGCTTAATCTAGAAGCGATATTCGAATTTCATCGACGCTTACTATTTAAAAAGTATGAGCAAAATGATGAAATAATTGATGCAGAGTATTTATTTAATAAATACTTTCCTATATTTGGGAGAGCAAATCAGGAGCAAATTGTCATCGTTATTTTGTCTAAATATAAAAAGATAATTCATGAGTCAATTCTTTTCAAAGGCGGTGAAGATGGGGTTCAGATTTCTCTTAGTGAGATTATTAAAGAAGTGATGTCTTATGGGGGCAAATATTTCTATCTGATTCATAACCATCCAAATGGCAGTCACGAGCCTAGTAAACAAGACACAATGGCCACTAGTTATCTCTTTGCTGAGAGTCGAAGAATGAAGATTCCAATGTTAGATCACATCATCATATCTATAAATGGGTATTATTCATTTAAAAAAATGAAAAAAACTTAGATTTCTTGTTGAACTATATTTATAACTTATGTTATATTACTCACGTTGTCGCCTCACTAGCTACAACCGCCTAGAAAAGGTTTTATAAAAACCTATGGTTACCTTAATAGCGAGTCCTTAGTGAATTTTAAAAAGAAGGAGGGACATTATGTACGCAATCATCGAAACTGGTGGAAAACAAATTCGCGTAGAAGTCGGCGCTAAAATTTTCGTTGAAAAGTTAGACGCTGAAGTTGGTTCAACTGTCACCTTAGACAAAGTTCTCCTCGTTTGTGACAAAAAAGCAAAAGTCGGAACCCCTTATGTTAAAGGCGCAAATGTAGTTGCTAAAGTTGAAAAACAAGGTAAATCCAAAAAAATTCGTGTTTTCACCTATAAGAATAAGGCTAACGAAAAACGCTGCTTAGGCCATCGTCAACCTTATACATGTTTAGTCATTGAAAGCATTAACGCTTAATTGTAACTATGATTAAAGTAGTTATCAAAAGAGACGAATCCACTGACAAAATTACTTCAATAGAGGTTAAAGGTCACGCTCACAAAGATGCCTATGGCAAAGATCTAGTCTGTGCTGCTATAAGCGCCATCATGACTGGAGGAATGAACGCCTTAGTTGATAAAGATTATCGCTTCATTCTCGAGGAAGGTCATGCCCTAGTGGAAGCCCTAGATATCCCAAGTGATTATGACGCAGTTGTCTTAAAGACAATTGAGATTCAATTAAAAACCGTTGAAGAAGCTGAAAAGGATTTCGTCCAAGTCAAGAATTTATAGAAAGGATGAATCACATTATGATGTTTAAATTAAACTTACAACTCTTCGCTTCTAAAAAAGGTGTTGGTTCTACTAAAAACGGTCGTGACTCTGCTGGTCGTAGGTTAGGTGCTAAAGTTGCTGATGGTCAATGGTGCCATGCTGGTAGCATTATCTATCGTCAAAGAGGTACAAGAATCTATCCAGGAGAAAATACCAAGAGAGGCAAAGATGACACAATCTTTGCAACCGCTAACGGTATTGTCAAATACGAACGTTTAGGTAAAGACCGCAAACAAGTGAGAGTTATTGCTGATAAATAATAGTTATCGCAAAATTCACAAATAGACCACATTAAATTGTGGTCTTTTTTTATATTTTATTATAAAATATCCGTGTATGTTTATTGACCGTGCTGTAATCGAAGTTAGAAGTGGTAAAGGTGGCGACGGAGCCATCGCTTTTAGACGCGAAAAATATGTACCTAAAGGTGGACCTGCTGGCGGTAACGGAGGACGTGGTGCTTCCATCATTTTAAAAGCGAACAGCAAGATCAATACATTGTTCAATTTCCGCCACTCCAAATGCTTCATCGGACCAGATGGAGAAAAAGGTGGTATCAAAAATCAATATGGACGTCATAGTGATGACATCATCGTTGAAGTTCCTGTCGGCACAATGGTGTTTGAAGAAAAAGATCACAAGTTTCTTGGCGACTTATCTGTTGACGGCATGACCCTAAAAGTTGCTAAAGGTGGAAGAGGTGGAAGAGGTAACACTTGTTTTAAAAGTTCCACAAATCGAGTTCCACGTATTGCTGAAAACGGAGAGCCAGGAGAAACTAAACGTTTAATTTTAGAATTAAAATTACTCGCTGATGTTGGTTTAGTAGGTTTCCCAAGTGTTGGTAAATCCACGCTTTTATCTGTAGTTACTTCCGCAAAGCCAGAAATAGCTGATTATCCATTTACTACAATCATTCCAAATCTTGGTGTGGTCTATGTTAAAGATGGTAGAAGCTTTGTGCTAGCGGATTTACCAGGAATTATTGAGGGCGCTCATTTAGGAAAAGGTTTAGGCTTACAATTCCTACGCCATATTGAAAGATGTCGAATCATCGTCCATGTTGTGGATATGTCAGAAAATGGAAGAGATCCAGTTGAAGATTACAAAGTAATTCAAAAAGAATTAAAAGAATACGGGTTTGGATTAGATAAAAGACCTGTAATTGTAGTAGCTAGCAAAATGGATGAAGAAGGTTCTTTAGAAAGATTAAAAGCTTTCGAGAAGAAAACTAAAGTTAAATGCATCCAAGTTTCAGCTTTAACTGAAGAAGGCTTGGATGAACTTATTTATAAATGTGCTGATTTATTAGATCAAACTCCTGCGTTCCCATTATTCGATAAAGATGAAGAAGTGCTTGAAAATAAAGTTTATGAGCTTCCTGAAGAAGAAAACGAATTTGAAATCAAACATCCAACAAGCAATACTTGGGTTATCACTGGGGATAAAATCATCAAGTTTTATCGCATGACAAACATCTCTACTGATGATGGCATGATGAAATTATTAACAAAGTTAAGAAAATTAAGAATCGATGATAAATTAGAAGAAATGGGGGCAAAAGATGGGGATCTCGTCTATTTAGATGACTTCACTTTTGAGTATTATCGTTAATTATGAAATTAGAAGAATACCTCAAGGTAATTGAAAAATTCTGCGCTGATTATTTAGTAAAGAACAACATGAAGCAATATGTTCTCGGCCTTTCTGGTGGAGTTGATTCTTCTTTGGTGACCGCTATTTTAAGAAATGCAGTGGGAAAAGATAAATTAACTTGCATCATGATTCCGATTGATTCTCATCCAAGTGATTTAGAAGATGCTCTCGATTTAGTCAAACAACTAGATTTAAATTACATCATCATTGATGGCAGTGAATCATTTCATAAAACCGTTGAGCAATTTACTTCTCAAGGTATCGAATTAGATAGAGGCACACTCTCTAATTTAAAAGTTAGAATTAGAATGACCGTTTTATACGCTTACGCTCAAAAAGTGGGCGGATTAGTGGTTGGCACTGACAATATGGATGAGAGATATACCGGTTACTTCACTAAATATGGTGATGGCGCTGCTGATATCTTACCAATTGTCTATCTCACCAAAGGTGAAGTGGTGCAGGCTTGCAAAATGTATGGAGTATCCAAGCGTTTAGCGGAACGTACTCCAACCGCAGGCTTATTTGAAGGACAAACTGATGAAGGTGAAATGGGCGTTAAATACGCTGATTTAGATAGATATCTATTAGGCGGAGAAATCGACGAGACTAGCAGAGCTAGAATTGAACATCTCCATCGTATAAGCGAACACAAGCGCGCTCCAATCCCAACTCCAGAGGAATTTAAAAGAGATTAATGAAAAAATTTGATATTGCATTTTTTTCTGGAGTATTAGCATCGGTTATTGCATTAGCAATACTGGTGGTATTTGTTTTGATTTATTAGGAGGGACATATGATTTATTTTTTAAGAGGAGTTATCCATCAAGTTAATTCTGATAGCGTCATTATTGACGTAAGAGACGTCGGCTATGAAGTTTTAGTGTCCCATATTGATGCTTATGAAGTGGGACAAAATGTACTTTTATATACATATAATGTCGTTAGAGAAGACGAGAATTATTTAATCGGCTTCATGGACATCGAAGAAAGAAATGTTTTCATGTCTTTAATAAAAGTCAAAGGTCTTGGACCAAAGACTGTGATTAATGCATTAAGTGCAACCACACCACAAGATGTGATTAACGCGATTAGTTCCAATAATGTCGCTTTCTTAAAGAAGCTTCCTGGACTTGGTGCTAAAGCTGCCGGACAAATCATTTTGGACTTAAAAGGTGAACTTACCGGTTCTAAGGGTAATCCAAAACAATATGAAGAAGTGTATGATGCTTTAAAATCTTTAGGTTTTAAAGGAGCGGCGATTGATCGTGTTTTAGCCACCATTAATGAGCCAAATGCTTCTACTGAAGATATATTAAGAATCGCTTTAAGCAGGTTAAAGAAATAACATGAGTAGATTATTAGATGCAAAGCCAGATAAAGAAGAACAACTAGATAACTCGCTTAGACCTTTAACTCTAAAAGAGTATGTCGGACAAACAGATTTGAAAGAGAATCTGAAAGTTTTTATTGGGGCTGCGCTTCATAGAGAAGAGCCACTTGACCATGTTTTACTATATGGTCCTCCAGGATTAGGAAAGACCACATTAGCGCATGTCATCGCCCATGAAATGGGCACTAATATTAGAGTGGTCACCGGTACCACAATTGAAAAAACCGGTGATTTAGCCGCGATATTATCAGAATTAGAGCCGGGTGATGTTCTTTTCATTGATGAAATTCATCGTTTACCACGAGTGGTAGAAGAATCTTTGTACTCCGCAATGGAGGATTTTAGATTTGATATCATCATCAATAAAGACACTTCAAGCAAATCGCTAAGTATCAATTTACCACCTTTCACTCTTATAGGCGCAACCACAAGAGCAGGTGATCTTAGCGCACCATTGCGTGCTCGATTCGGTATTGTCGAAAAGCTTAATTTCTACACAGTTGATGAAATCAAAGATATCGTCAAAAGAACCGCTCGTGTGTTAAATACGAAGATTGATGAAGAAGCAGAATTAGAGATTGCCAAACGTAGTAGAGGCACACCAAGAATTGCTAATCGCTTATTTAAACGTGTGCGTGATTTTGCTAACTATCAACACCGCGACGATATTTCTTATAGTGATGCAATTAACGCTTTAAATGCATTAAAAGTAGACTCTATCGGCTTAGATGATGTCGATATTCGTTACTTATTGACACTCATCAACCGTTTCAAAGGTGGACCAGTTGGTCTAGATACTTTAGCTAACGCCATCGGCGAAGAAATAATGAATTTAGAAGATGTTTATGAGCCATATTTATTACAGATCGGGTTCATAGATCGTACTCCTCGAGGTAGGGTGGCTCGAGAGAAAGCATATAAACACCTAAACATCACTCACCAAATTAGTTTGATTGATTAGTGCATACACGTGTGCGCAATAATTTATTGAAATAAATTGGCGATTGTTGTATTTTATTTAATAGCGCGTAAACGCAGGATGATTTAGAAAGTACTGGAGGTATTCAGTTATGAGAAGATTATGGGCATACTTGATTGTGGTCTTCACTGCATTAGTTGCAGTTTTTGCCTCATTCACACATGTGATTGGCGGAGTGACCACAAATGGCGAATTTGAAACACGTCGTGAATTTACATTCCAACTCACAGAAAGAGCTAAAGAAGACGATGACGTCGATCCAAAAGCATTAGATGATAATAGTGCTAAGGATATGGCCGAGATTATGAAATCTCGTTTAGAAAAATATAATGTGTCATCTTATGATTTAAGAACATCAGGAAATGATACAGTTTATGTTTCCTTTAGCGCCGATAGCGATAGCAAATATCAACAAATTGTCACTTACTTATGCTTCAGTGGTTCATTTGCTTTGGTTAATCAAAACGATGATATCGTTGAAGGAAAAGATTTCTTAAATGGTAATGCCTATACCAAATCATACGCTGTTAACGAATACCCAACAGTCATCATCCCAATCAAAACTGAAAACTCCGATTATCAAGCAGTCATTCAAGGCGCAAAAGATAACCCTGAAACTAAAGAAGCCACCGAAGAAGGCGCAGAAGCAGAATCTGTTGGCCGAATCTACCTTCTTTACAACTGGCAAAAAGGCGAAACTTATCAAACCTTAAAAGCTGCTAATACATTAGAAAGCAAAATCTTAATGCAAATTGACTTCACACCAGATGAGGAAGAAGAAGGTTTATATTATGACAGCAACAAGAATTCTTTCTTTAGAACTTGTGGCTTCCAAGATGCAAATGGTAATGGTGTAGCTGATCCTAACGAAGTCTCTGCAGCTTATGATTTAGCAGACTACTTTGTTAACTTATTCTCCGCTTCTGCATTAGATTACGAAGTAAAATGTATCCGTGGTCTTGCTAGTGGAACCGAAGTTTGGTTAGACGCCAAAACCGAAGAAGTCTTATCCTTAGAAGGTAAACTCGTTTGGAATCGTACTTTAACCGCTGTTATCGCAGCTATCGTGATTCTCACTTTACTCTTAGTCTTCTTCTACAAGATGGGTGCTATCAGCACATTAACAACCGCTCTTGTTTCTGTCTTCTTTGCCATCTTAGTTATGGTGAAATCCGGACTTGAATATAACGTCTTAGGCGTTGTTGGTCTTGTCTTAGTCGCTATTTTATCCATTATCAGTGGCGTTATTTATTTAAATAAAATTAAAGAAGATTGCTATAAAGGACACACTATTAAGAAAGCTAATACCGAAGCTAGCAAGAAGAGTTTATTACCAATTTGTGATATTCACTTAGTCGCTTTAGTGGTTGGCGTTATGTGTTACGTCTTAGGTGGCGCCGCCTTAAGATCATTTGGCGCTATCTTAGGTATTGGTAGTGTTATCTCCTTTGTAATCAACACCTTAGGCTTAAAAGGCTTAATGTGGTTATTAACTAACGCTACATTCTTAAATAACAGATACGATTTACTTGGTATCAACCCAGAAAATGTTCCAGACCATATGGCTGAAGAAAAACAAACATTCTATGGCGCATATACTGAAAAGAGCTTCTCCAAACATAAAAAAGCAGTTAGCATCTTTGCTTGCTTTGCATTCTTACTTTCTGTTGCTGGCATGATTAGCGCTGCCGCACTTAGAGGTGGAGATTTATTCAAGAACACTGGTTCTTCTAAACTTGGTAGCGAAATCTACATCCAAAATAGAATTATCGCCAATAACGATGAAAAATCTCCATTAGATGATAATTCCTTAGACACAATTTTAGATAACATCCTCATCCAAAAAACTGCAGGAGTGGATATCGACCAAAGCGAAGTAGTGGCTGAAGGTGAAAAGCCAACAACTTATGTTGTTTTAGCAGATTACATTAGCAAGCGTGTCATTTTCGCCACAAGCGAATCTAAGATTGAAGAAGAAATTGCTAATAACTACGTTGATACTTATTTCTACTTAACCTTAAATAAGAATTTAACTGGTGATGAAACCGCTGAAATTAGAGGTGTTGTTGGCAGTACAACTACATTATCTGAAGTCTTTGGTGAATATTTTGATGAAACATCTACATTCACTCCAAAGAGTGATAAAGAATTCACCACAATGTCATTAAAGAGTGTTAGTACTGTCGCTAACGCTAGTAGTCCAAAATGGGACAAGATTGTTCTTGCTACTGCTGTTGCTATCTTAATTATTACTGTCTACTTAATGTTAAGATATCGCTTAAGCAGAGGCTTAGCATCAATTATCTTCCCAACTCTTGCCAGCGCTGTCATTTTAGGAATTATGTTATTATTTAATTTCTTCTTAACCATTCCAGCTAATGTAGCAATTGCAGTCCCAGTAGTGACCTTATTCTCTTATTTCTTCACGATTCAATTCTTCAATAGAGAAAGAGAATTACTCGCTGACGAGAAAGTTAAAGACAATTCTAAAGAACATCGTTCTGAAGTGGCAATGAGAGCCTTAGGCATAGCCTACACTCCAATTCTTGCTACTGCCGTTCTTGGAATTTACTGCTTAATTAACTTCTTTGGATTTGGTCCAAGCAATATCTCAGTTGCCTATGTCGCAATGTTTGTGGGATCAATTATCGCTTTAGCGTTTATTAGCTGCTTAGTGGTTCCTTCCTGTAATTTATTATTTGGCTGGTTCTCTAAGGTCAAGATTAATATCCGTCGTCCAAAGAAAAATAAGACTGGTAAACCTGTGCATAAATCAGCAGAACCTGAAGAAGCAATCTTTATCGGTATTAACGATTAATAACAATAGCCGCACCACGCTGTGTGGCTTTTTTATACAATGAACAAGACTTTATTTGAACGCTTGCTTGATTACTATCAAATCAGTCAAGAAGAGTATGAAAGAATTACTTCTGAAGTCTCTTTGACTACTTTTAGTAGTGGCCATCAATTTGACGAAATTGATAAAGCAGTTAATCTTGTTAAGGATGTTCTAAAAAGTGACGGCAAAATCCTTGTCTATGGTGATTATGATGCGGATGGAATAATGGGAACTTCTATCTTGGTAAAGATGTTCAACTATTTAGATAAAGAAATCGATTATTACATTCCTAATCGTTACAACGATGGTTACGGGTTAAATGTTGAACACGCTAAAGAATATATTGAAGAAAAATACGATTTGATTATCACTGTAGATAACGGCATTACCGCGTTTGAACCGATTGAGATGCTACATAATGCCGGCATTAAGGTCTTAATCTTAGATCATCATCAAAATCAAGATACAGTGCCTCTAGCAGACGCGATTTGTCATCCAATCTATTCTCATTTTGGAGAAACCCCTTCTAGTGGTGCGTTTACCGCTTTTATGTTCTCCATAACTTTATTAGGTAGAATTGATAAATATTTGTCAGTACTAGCATCTATTTCTCTAGTGAGTGATATGATGCCTTTATTAGATTACAATCGCTCTTTATTAAGAGCGGTAATCGCTTCTTATAAACATGACGAATTTTTAGCGGTCGATTTATTAGGTGATAAAGAAACATTTAACGAACAACTCATTGGTATGAAAATCGCTCCTAGAATCAACGCGATTGGAAGACTTTGCGATGATACTTCAATAAATGAAATTGTGAAATATTTTGTCAGCGATGATAAAGATTTTATTTTAAACTACCATTCCTATATTTTAGAGATGAACACCGCCAGAAAAGAACTCTCCAAATTTGACATCGATAAGTCTAATTTTACCGGCGAAGAAAAGGCGATTGTGTTCATTGGAGATTTTAAAGAAGGAATCATTGGACTTGCCGCTAATTCAATTATGTCGGCCTATCATATACCTGTCGTGGTTTTTACTGAAACTAGTGATGGAAGTTTAAAAGGTAGTGCACGTGCTCCAGAAGGTTTTGATATTGTGGAAGCCTTTTCTATGCTAGACGATATTTTACTCACTCATGGCGGTCACGCGATGGCGGGAGGCTGCTCGATTAAAAAAGAAGATTTTGATGAATTCAAGCGTCGTTTTATAAAGATTGCGGAAACAAAACCTTTAAAAAAGGTTGAGCACGCTTTTATTGATTTAGGGATTAGCGAATTAACATTTGATAACTACGACTTAATTCAATCATTCTCTCCATTTGGTGAATCTTGGCCTGCTCCATTATTTAAATTAAAGCACATCAAGGTTAGTTCACTGATGTATTCACGTGATCACAAGCATGTGATAACCAATATTGGCAATAGGCAAAAACTCGTCTATTTCAACTATCCAAAAGATAAGTTGGAAGGCGAAAACTTCATTGATGTTACTGGCTACATTTCTAAAAAATCATTCCAAGGATACATCTATTTAGAATTCAGCGTCAAAGAGATGTTTCCTGCCAAATAACTTTTAAACTACATACACTCATTTTCAACAAGATAACTTAAGCAAAATTATGAATAAAATAATTTTGTTTTTTATTAGGTGTATTCTTTATTTCTTTATAAAAGGAATAAATGAGACTACAATATTCAAGTATGAGCAAAGAAAACAAGTCTTTAGTCAATGGTGGATATCCTTTACACACCTTCGAGCAACTCGAAGAAAGATATAAGGAGTATATTTCTAATGAGGCTGACATTCAAGCGATTAGAGATGCGTATCAATTCATCATCAAAAAGCATCAAGGTCAATTTAGAAAAAGTGGTGAACCTTATTATCACCATCTTTTAGAAGTGGCTTTTATTCTTGCTTCTTTGCAAGCTGGTCCAATTACCATTATTGCCGGCTTGTTGCATGATGTTGTCGAAGACACTGATACATCAATTGAAGATTTAAGAAGAAGATGGGGCGATGAAGTTGCTAAGATTGTCGACTCATTAACTAAGATTCAACGTTTAAAGCTATCTAAGATAAGCAGTGAAGATTTTGAAGCCGAAGATCATCGTAAGATTTTCATCGGCATGGCTAAAGATATCCGTGTCATTATCATCAAATTAGCGGATCGCTTGCATAACATGAGAACACTAGGTTCTTTATCTCAAGAAAGACAGATTGCCTTATCAAAAGAAACCAGAGACGTTTTTGTGCCAATCGCACATCGACTAGGTTTAGACAACATTAAGTGTGAGCTCGCTGATTTGTGTCTAAAATATTTAGAACCAGAAAAATATCAAGAGATTGTCTCATTGCTTTCTCAAAAAGAGAAAAAGTTAAAGAAATCTCTTAGTGTTTTCCAAAAGAAGTTAGCAGATATCATCTTTGAACACGGCATTCCTTTTGAAATCTCTTCAAGAGTGAAATCCATTTCTTCAATTTATGACAAGATGTATATCAAAGGTCATCAATTTGATGAAATCTACGATATTCTCGCATTGCGTATCATTTGTGAAACCGAACTTCAATGTTATGAAATCCTCGGTTTAATTCACCAAATATACACCCCAGTTCCAGGGAGATTTAAAGACTATATTGCCATGCCTAAACCAAACATGTATCAGTCTTTACACACCACGGTGATTTCTGGTGATGGAAACTTCTATGAAGTACAAATCCGTACCAAAGAAATGGATGAAGTCGCCGAATCTGGCGTTGCCGCTCACTGGGCTTATAAAGAACAAGCGGGATATAATCCAAAAGAAGAACAAAAAGAAATTGAAAATAAATTGCATTGGTTTAGAGACTTTGTCTCTATTAGTAGTGACAAAGACGCTAGCGCGAGCGACTATATGGATACGCTCTCGCACGACATTTTCGAAGCTAACGTTTATGTCTTTACCCCAACCGGTAAAGTTATTGAGCTTGCTAGCGGATCAACTCCAATCGACTTTGCTTATCGTATTCACACCAAAGTTGGTGATAGTGCAGTCGGCGCCATCGTTAACGGAGTTATGGTGCCGCTTAATACCGTCCTTAAAACTGGCGACAAAGTGGAAATCAAAACTAGTAAGTCTTCTCCAGGCCCTAATGAAGGATGGCTTGAATTTGTTAAAACTGGTTTAGCCAGAAGCCAAATCAAAAAATTCTTAGCCAAAAAGAACGCGGCCCTAGTTAGAGAAGAGAAAATTGCCAAAGGCAAACAATCAGCCTTAGATGCGTTTAAAGACCGTGGAATTGAAGAAGCAGAAATGTTAGAAATGCTTTCAAGTGACAAAGTTTTAAACGAATTTGGCTTTGATAATATAGATGAATTGTTTATCGGCATTTCGAATAGAAAACCGGTTCCAAGTGCAATTATTGAATTCTTAAAAATTAAAAAGCCAGTTGCTCTTCCTATTGGAAAAGCAAAGAGTAGAAGTGGCGATAATAGTGTTCCTGTCTACTGTAGAGGCGCTGATCGCATCGCGATATCGCTTGCAAACTGCTGTACGCCAATTCCAGGAGATAACATTGTTGGCTATGTGACACGCGGTAAAGGAATTCAAGTGCATAGAGCGAATTGTCCAAATGTTGCCGAGCAAAAACAAAGATTAATCGATGTTTATTGGAAAGAAGATATTGAATACGCGACATATCCAGTCGATGTCTCTTTAGAGGCTAATGACCGTTCCAATCTATTGATTGATATCATGAACACACTTAGCAGTGCAAAAGTGATGGTCTCTAGTTTGCATGCACAAATTCAACATCATAATACCACTGTTGTTGTGGTCACTATGACCATTTATGTCAGTGATGCAAAACGATTAAATGATATTTTTAATATCATATTAAATATTAAAGGTGTTTATAACATCAAAAGAGTAATTCATTAAAGGAGGAATAGCGATGGAAGAAATCAAAAATGTCAAAGGCACTCATGACGTATATGCGGATGAGAATAATGCCTATGAAAAAGTTGAAAACTTGATGAAATCAATTGCTGAGATTTATGCTTATCAGGGTGTTAGACCCCCAGTTTTAGAGCATAGTCCTGTCTTTGTACGTGGTGTTGGTGAAGGAAGCGACATCGTTAGAAAAGAAATGTATACATTCTTGGATAAAGGTGGTCGTGAATTGACCCTCCGTCCAGAATTTACCGCTGGTATCATGCGTTTAGTGGTGCAAAACAAATTGTATGCTACTAACGAATTGCCACTTAAACTCTACTATGTAGGTCCAGTATTCCGCTATGAAAGACCACAATTAGGTAGATATCGTCAATTCAACCAATTTGGTGTGGAATCAATTGGCCATAATTCTCCTTTAAATGATGTTGAAGTCATTGTTTTGGCTTATACAATTCTCTGCTCTCTAGGATTAGAGAATGTGAAAATTAAAATCAATACATTAGGTGATGAAGAATCACGTAATAATTATAGAAATGCCTTAAAGGCATACTTTGCTGGTCATATTGAGAATATGTGTGTGGACTGCAAGAGCAGATTTGAAATCAATCCACTCCGTATTTTAGACTGCAAAGTTCCTGAAGACCGTCCAATTATCGAAGGGGCTCCAAAAATCGGCGCTTACTTATCTAAAGACAGCCAAGAAAGATTTGATCAAGTTCTTGAAGCGCTCGAAGCTTTGCAGATTCCTTATGAAATCAATCAAAGTTTAGTTAGAGGCTTAGATTATTATTCAGAAACCGTCTTTGAATTCCATTATAAGAGCAAGGAAGGCAATGATTATGGCGCAGTTGGCGCTGGTGGACACTATGGCAAGCTCATGAGCGAACTTGGTGGACCAGATCTTCCGGGTGTTGGTTTTTCTTTCGGAATCGAAAGAATTGTCTCTGTTTTAAAAGATGATGGCTTATTAGAAGACGTAAAAAATCAATTAGATGCTTACATCATGCCTTTAGACAAGGAATCGATGATTTACGCTGAGGAAGTCGCAGTTATTTTACGTAATAGCGGCGGCTATAAAGTCGATATGTGCTTTGACAACGTCAAATTAGGCAACATGTTTAAGCGCGCAGCAAATAAAAAAGCAAAATTTGCCATTATCATTGGCGAAAATGAAGTTAAAGAAGAATCAGTGGTTTTAAAAGATCTTGCAAAGCAAGAACAAATCACTGTCAAAGTTGAAGAGCTCGTCGATAAGTTCGACGAATTATATGAAGCGTCATATGGTGAAGAGGAGGAAGAATTATGAAAAGAACCTGCTTCAACACAGAATTAAATGAAAAAAATGTCGGTCAAGAAGTGACCCTCATTGGTTGGGTTAGCAAGAAGAGAAATCTTGGCTCAATTGTCTTTATTGATTTACGTGATCGTAGTGGAATTATCCAAATCACAGTCAATGAAGGAGTAGAAATTCCAGATATTCGTAACGAATATGTTATCTCAGTTACTGGTAAGGTTTCTCTAAAAGAGAAAGAGAACGTCAATTTAAAGACTGGTAAGATTGAAGTTGTCGCTAGCGAAATTAAAGTAATTAATACCGCGAAGACCACACCTTTAATCATTGCCGATGAAACCGACGCTCTTGAAGATACAAGATTAAAGTATCGTTATCTTGATTTAAGAAGACCGATTATGCAATCTTACTTAGATGTTCGTCACCAAATCAAAATGGCAGTTCATGAATATCTTTCAAAAGAGCACTTCATAGAAGTGGAGACTCCTATTTTAACTCTTTCTACACCTGAAGGCGCACGTGACTATTTGGTTCCAAGTAGAGTGCATCACGGGAAATTCTATGCGCTGCCACAATCCCCACAAATCTTTAAGCAACTCTTAATGATCGGTGGCGTGGAAAGATATTATCAAATCGCTCGTTGCTTTAGAGATGAAGACTTAAGAGCGGACAGGCAACCAGATTTCACACAAATTGATATTGAAACCAGTTTCCTTGATCAAGATCAATTCCTCACTATGATGGAAGGATTAATCAAAGAAATATTTAAAAAAACTATCAACTATGATGTGAAGCTACCATTAAGAAGACTTCCATATAAAGAAGCCATGGATAATTATGGTAGCGATAAGCCAGATACAAGATTTGATATCAAACTTCAAGATGTCAAAGACATCTTCTCCAAGAGTGAGTTTGGTGGTTTTAAAGATGTAGAAACCATTAAGGCTATTGTCGTCAACGGCGTTGCTGAACAAACCAGCAGAAAAGTTATTGATACATTAACTTTAGAAGCTAAGAAATTCGGTTTAGGTGGTTTAAGCGTGCTTAAGTATGAAGCTGATGAATTTACCGGATCATTCGTTAAATTCCTTTCTGAGGAAGAAAAAGCAGCTTTAAAAGCTAAATTGAACGTGAAGAACGATGACATAGTCATTATCGCTGCCGGCAAATACAACCGTGTATGCCCACTTTTAGGCGCATTAAGACTAAGATATGGTAAAGAGCTAGGTTTAATTAAACCTAACACATTCGATTTACTCTGGGTAGTTGATTTCCCACTCTTTGAAAGAGATGTGGAAAATGGGGCAATCACTTCTACGCATCACCCATTCACACGTCCAAGAGACGAAGATCTCAAATATTTAGATAGTGACCCAACAAGAATTTTAAGTTATGCTTATGATATAGTCATAAATGGTTATGAAGCTGGTGGTGGTTCGTTAAGAATTTACAATCAAGATGTCCAAAAGAAGATTTTTTCAGTGCTCGGCTTGAGCGATGAAGATATCAAGAGAAAATTTGGATTCTTTGTCGATGCATTCCAATATGGAACTCCTCCTCATGCAGGTATGGCCTTTGGCTTAGATAGATTAACCATGATTCTTGGTGGAACCGACAATATTAGAGATGTTATTGCCTTCCCTAAGAACCTTGCCGCAGTCTGTCCAATGTCCTTAGCTCCAAATGCGGTTGATGAAGCGCAATTACAAGAGTTAGGAATAGCGGTTACAGATTACGAAAAATAGAAAATATATACTTTGTATATACAAATACTAATCTATTACTAATTTAATACTAATCATAAACAAGGAGAAATAGTATGAAAGAAATCGAAAAATTATCAGTCGCAACGATTAGAAGTTTGTGTATTGATATGATTAACAAGGCTAATTCTGGTCACCCAGGCATGGCTTTAGGTAGCGCCCCTATTATGTACGCATTGTTCGCAAATCATTTAGTGTCAGACCCAAAAGATCCTGAATGGATGAATAGAGACCGCTTTGTTTTATCTGCAGGACACGCCTCTAGCTTGCTTTATGCCATGCTTCATTTATGTGGTTACGAAGTAAGTTTGGATGATTTAAAACAATTTAGACAAATTAACTCCTTAACTCCTGGCCATCCAGAATATCACTGGACAAAAGGTGTTGATGCAACCAGTGGTCCCTTAGGACAAGGTATTGCTCAAGCCGTTGGTATGGCGATTGCGGAAGCATCAATTGCCGCTAACTATACCGAAGGTAAGAAGATTATGAACCATTACACATACGTATTATGCGGTGATGGCTGCTTACAAGAAGGCTTGTCTCAAGAAGCAATCTCCTTTGCCGGACACCAAAAATTAAATAAATTAATTTTATTCTACGACGCTAACCAAGTTACACTTGACGGCGCCCTCGATCTTTCTTTCTCCGAAAGTGTAAAAAATAGATTCTTAGCCAGTGAATGGAATGTCTTAGAAGTGGAAGATGGCAATGATGTTGATGCAATCAACAAGGCTATCGTCGAAGCTAAGAAATCTAAAGACAAACCAACCATGATTCTTGTTCATACAGTTATTGGTTATGGTAGTGCTAAGCAAGGAACATGCAAAGTTCATGGTTCACCTTTAGGTGTTGAAGATGGAAAGCACGCCAAAGTCGATGTCTATGGTTTTGACCACGAAGATTTCTACATTCCAGAAGAAGTTAAAGGTCATTTCGAAGAAACATTCATGGCTCGTGGACAAAAAGCTCACGAACAATATAAGAAAGATTTCGAAGAATATCGTGCAGCCCACAAAGCTGAAGCTGATAGATTCGAATCTTTAGCAAATTTAGATGTATCTAAATACTTGCCAGAAGAAATGCCAGAATTCACTGCTGGAAGTTCTACAAGTACACGTGTTGCCAGCGGAAAAGCGCTCAACGATTACATGCTTAGCATTCCAATGTTAGTTGGTGGTTCAGCAGACGTTGCTGGTAGTGTTATGACCAAATTAAATGGTGGAGTGGATTTCACTCCAGAACACCGCGAAGGTCACAACGTGAACTGGGGTATTAGAGAATTCGCAATGGGATGTATGCAAAATGGTATGCTCCTCCATGGTGGCATCAGAAGTTATGTCGGCTGCTTTGCAGTTTTCTCAGATTACATGAAACCTGCTATTAGAATGGCGGCCTTATCTCACCTTCCAGGCATTTATCTCTTCTCACACGACAGCATCGCTGTTGGTGAAGATGGGCCAACTCACCAGCCAATTGAACAATTAGCTATGCTAAGATCAATTCCTAACATGAGAGTTTTACGTCCAGCCGATGAAAGAGAAACCTATGCTTGTTGGAGAGAAGCCTTAAGAAGTACAAAAACACCTACAGCCTTGATATTATCAAGACAAAATTTGCCTTTACTCGAAGGTAGTTCTGCTGAAGGCGTAAAACGTGGTGCTTATATCGTTTCTAAAGAAAAGAAGAAAGCCGACTTAGTGCTTATCGCTACTGGTAGTGAAGTTGCTTTAGCAATTGAAGCTCAACAAAAGCTTATTGAGAAGCACATTGATGTTCGTGTTGTTTCTATGCCATCTTGGGAAATCTTTGCCGAGCAAGCAAAAGATTATAGACGCGAAGTTCTCCTCTTGCCAAGTGAAAGAAGAGTGTCTGTAGAAATGCTTTCAACCTTTGGTTGGGGTAAATGGGCGAAGTATCACATGGGCATAGATGAGTTCGGCGCTAGCGCTCCTGCAAAAGATGTGATTAGCAAATTCAACTTTACCAGCGATCGTTTAGTGGAACTCTGCGAATCCATATTTAAGTAATATCACCCAAATAAATAAGAAGTAATGGTTAATTCCATTGCTTTTTATTTTGACTTGTTGATACGCTCATATATAATATATGTGGGCTTTGAAAAACTATGGAAATCACAAGAAATCAACAACATTACATTATCATGACTGCTATCTATAACGAGCTCACAGATTTTACTTTTGGCGAGCAAAAAATGACTCGTGACGCTACCGATATTATTGCTAGCCTTTGTGAATGTGACATCAAAGATGTTGACCCATATGTGATTGATAGTGTGATGGTCTCTTTGCAAAAATATGGCGAAGCGAGAACTGCTTTCACCCCATATTTAAAAAACTGGAAGTGGGAAAGACTCCCATTATTAACACAAGCCATTTTGTTAATGAGTTATACTCATTATTACTATATTGAAAAAGTAGAACGTGCTGTTGTTATCAATATTGCGGTAGAACTCGCCAAGAAATACATTGACGACAAGCAAGCAAAGTTTGTTAACGCCGTGCTTGATGCTGGGGTGCTTAAATAGATGTACGAATCAGCGCCTATCTTACTAGTAAGTGACATAAACACTTACATCAAAAGCGTATTGACCACAGATGAAAGATTGAAATTCGTCCGAGTGAAAGGTGAGATTAGTAATTTCAAAGCCTATCCAAGTGGACATTTTTATTTTTCACTTAAAGATCAAAATTCCGTGATTAGCGCCGTGATGTTTGCTAATTACGCAAAGCGTATTGCCTTTTCTCCTAAAAATGGAGATGAAGTAATCGTGTTAGCTAGTGTCGATGCATACGTTCCTCGTGGTAGTTATAATCTCAACGTCTTCGAAATGGAAGAAGTGGGATTAGGACAACAATTAGTGGAGCTTGAAAAGCTCAAAAAGCAATTGGCTAGCGAAGGTTTATTTGATGAATCAAGAAAAAGACCAATTAACATCTATCCAAAAGCAATAGGGGTTATCACCGCACCAAATGGGGCAGCAGTTAGAGATATCGTCACTAACATCAAAAGAAGATATCCAATCGCAGACATTTATGTCTTTCCATCATTAGTGCAAGGTGAACAAGCTCCTGAGAGACTATTAAAAGCATTTAATAAGTCACAGGAATATGACTTAGATACTTTGATTATTGGCCGTGGTGGTGGCGCTAGCGAAGACTTAAGTGCCTTCAATGACGAAACATTAGTCAGAGCGGTTGCTAAAAGCAAAATGCCAATTATTGCCGCAGTAGGACACGAAATAGACACGACTTTAATCGACTATATTGCTGATAAACGTGCTTCTACACCAACTGGTGCGGCTGAACTCGCTACTGTGGATCGAAGAGAAATAGAGCATTTCTTCTCACAATCAACGCTACTTATGGAACAAGCACTTTATGAATATGTTGATGAACAAAAAGAGGATATTGCTTCTTTAAAAGAAGAACTCGATGAATCATTAAAAGATTTATTGGATTATCAAAAGCAAGAAGTGGAAAAATATTCTAAACAACTAGAGATTCTTAATCCAAAAGCAGTCTTATCTAGAGGGTATTCAATTTCTCTAGATGAAAATGGTAAACCAATTAGGTCGATAAAAGACATAAAAGAGCGTCAACAAATCAAAACTATATTAGAAAATGGTGAATTCACAAGTGAAGTGATTAAAATAGAAGGAGAGAAATAACGATGGAAAAAGAAATCAATTTTGAAAAAGAATTAGAGCGATTAAAAGAAATCGTTTCTTTAATCCAGCAAAAGAATCTCTCTTTAGATGAAAGTTTGAAGCTTTACGAAGAAGGTTCAAAAATCGTTAAAGTCCTCAACGAAGAATTAGAAAAGGCAGAAAAGAAAGTCGAGAAAGTTATCGATATCGATAAATAATATGGCCAAAAAAGAAATCAAGCACTTTGACATTGAGAAAATTGAAAACCCCGAGTTTTTAAAAGGCTTGTCCTATAAAGAACTCGATGTTTTAAGTGACGACATTCGTGATTACATTATCGAAATGGTCTCAAGAAACGGTGGGCATTTATCCGCTAACTTAGGCACCATCGACTTCACAATCTCCTTATGTCGTAATTTTGATTTTACTAAAGACAAGATTGTCTTCGATGTCGGACACCAATGCTATACATACAAGATTTTAACCGGAAGAAAACTTGACACTTTAAGAAAGAAAGATGGCATTAGTGGCTTCCAAAAGATGGACGAATCTCCATATGACCATTTTGAAGCCGGGCATTCATCAACTTCCATTAGTGCGGTTTCTGGAATGGCAATCGCTAGAGACCTCAAAGGCGAAAAATATGACGTTATTGCCTTTATTGGTGATTCCGCAATCCAAAATGGTTTAGCTTTTGAAGCTTTAAATAACGCAGCCCAAGCAAATCATAAAGTGATTATCATTTTAAACGATAACGGTATGTCCATCTCCCAACCTGTTGGCGGAATGAGCAAATTATTTAGAAGATTATCCGGTTCCGCATTCTACTTAAAAAGTAAAAATGTCTTCCGCCGCATCTTCTGGGTCACTAGATTTGGTAGATGGATATGGGTCAAATTCACTAAGATTAAAAACTGGTTTAAACGCAAAGTTATTAACTTAACAATTTTTGATAGATTGGGCTTTGACTATATTGGCCCAATAGACGGGCATTACATCCGCCACTTAGATAAAGCCTTAAAAAGAGCGAAAAAGTCTCCAAAATCGGTTGTTTTGCACATTAAAACCATTAAGGGCAAAGGCTATAGCTATGCTGAAGAAGATGTTGAAGGCGAATGGCACGGCGTTGGCAAGTTTAACAAAGAGACTGGTGAGATTGCTATTAAAGACGCAGTGGTCTCTTGGAGTGAGCAGTATAAAGTTCTTTTAAGAAACGAAATGGAACTCAATCCAAATATCGTTACCATTGTTCCTGCAACTGGGCATGGATCTGACTTAGATTCAATGTTTAAAACATTCCCGACAAGGATGATTGATGTTGGTATTGCCGAAGAACACGCCTTCACTTTAGCTGGTGGTCTTGCTGCGAGCGGCATCCATCCTGTAGTGTCAATTTATTCCACCTTCTTGCAAAGAAGTTATGACGAATTATTCCATGATGTTGCCAGAATGAATTTTGATATGACTATTCTTATTGATAGAGCTGGACTTGTGGGAAGTGATGGAGATACCCATCAAGGTGTTTATGATGAAGCCTTCTTATACACAATCCCTAATGTCACCATTGCAATGGCGTCAAAAAGCAATGAAGCGCTTTCGTTGATGAAAGAATCTTTGTGCCACCATGGTGTATTCGCGATTAGATATCCACGTGAATCGTTCCAAAACAAAGTTGATGAAGTCAAAAAGATTCCTTATGGCACTTGGAAAGTAGAAATTGAAAGCTCATCAAAAGATACCGCTATCGTTTCTGTTGGTCCAATCACTGTGGGATTAAAAGAAAAACTCTTAGAGTTAAATAAAAACGTGACTTTATATAATGCGGTCTATGTAAAACCATACGACACCGCTAAGGTCAAAGAGTTACTTAAATTCAAGAAAGTCATCATCTATAACGCTTATGCCACCAAAGAAGGTTTCGCTAATGCTTTAGTTGCTGATTTAATGGAGCAATCATATGCTGGCGAAGTTATTGTTAAGACTGTTCCAACCATCTTTGTTAAGCAAGCCTCAATTGATGAACAAAGGGAAGAATTTGGACTAAGAATCGATGATATCATCGATTTGTTATAAAATATTTCGATAAATAAGTTAACATAATCTATTCGCGCGTTTATAATTAAAACATGGCAAAAGTTATTGTTCATATTGACTTAAACGCGTTTTTTGTTAGAGCGGAAGAAATTCGTAATCCGGATTTAGAAAACAAAGCTGTCGCTATCGGGCATTTAGGTAGAGGCGGTATTGTTTCCACTTGCTCTTATGAAGCACGTAAATTTGGGGTGAGAAGTGGAATGCCAATGAATAAAGCGGTGAAGCTATGCCCACATTTACTCATTGTTCCACCTGATTATCGTTTTTATATCACCTTGTCACATGAATTCAAAAAATACATCCGCCATATTACTCCGAAAGTAGAATCCGCTTCCATCGATGAGCTTTTCGCTGACTTTACTGATGTGGTCAAAGGTAAAAGAAATGTTGAGACTTATTTTAGAGAAATCCAGGCTGGATTATATAAAAAGACCAAACTTAAATGTTCAATTGGTGTTGGGCCTACTAAGTTTTTAGCTAAGATGGCAAGTGATTATCGTAAGCCAATGGGTTTAACCATTATCAGAAGAAAAGATATTGAAGAGATTTTATATCCTTTACCAATCGAGGATATGTTTGGTGTTGGCAAGAAAAGCGCTCCGAGATTAAGACATATTGGTATTAACACAATTGGTGATTTAGCTAAGAAATTAAATGATAATGACCCTACAACCCTTTCCTTGTTAGGAAAAGGAGCAGAAGAGCTCCATAAATGGCTTAAGGGTTATGGCTCTGATGAGATTATCACTGAGTATGACGATCCAAAATCAATCGGTAACTCAACTACTTTGGTAAAGGACACATCAGAATATGAGTACATTAAGCAAACATTTGAGATTCTTGCTGAAGAAGTATCAATGCGCGCTAAAAAGGAATCGATGATTGGTAGCACTATTCAAATCATGGTAAAAGACACTAATTATCAAGCACATAATAAGTCAGTGGCGATTAATCCACCCACAAATAACGCCAAAGATATTTTTACTACTGCCATAAAACTATATGAGAAGAACTATCTCGATATGACCATTAGAGCGGTGGGAGTGACTTTACAAAACTTAATTAACATCAAAGATGTTGCTGTGCAAATGACTTTCTTTGATTACGAGATGCACGAAGAAGAAAACAAAACCAAACTCATCATTAACGAAATCAATCGTAAAATCAAAGGAGCGCCGCTAAAAAGAGCGAGTGAAATCAAAAAGAAATGCTAATTAATGACGCCGTGGAATTATTTGCACAATATTTGCTAGTAGAAAAAGGTCTGTCCAAGAAAACGGTGGAAGCCTATCTAGCAGATCTCAAGCAGTTTTTCGCTTACTATAAAGACAAGCAAGAAGTTAGTGATTTAAGTCCATATGATTTACAGTCCTTTGTGATTTATGGCTCTAGCATTGGAGTAACACCTGCAACCACATTAAGAAGAGCGTCTTCTATTAAACAGTTTTATCTCTTTCTAAAGAAAGATGGATATTATGAGGACGAGATTCCTGATATTGAAAGTATTAAAAAACCAAAGCATTTACCAACATGTATTTCTGTTGAAGAAGTTGAGGCATTATTGAACGCTCCAAACATGAAATCGTTAAGTGGAATTAGAGATCGCGCTATGCTGGAACTCATGTATGCAAGCGGACTCCGTGTTAGTGAACTATTAGCGTTAGAACTTGGTAACATCAATCTTAAAAGAGGAATTGTTACTGTATTTGGTAAAGGGGCCAAGGAAAGAAAAGTACCGATTGGAGACTACGCTTTAGAATATGTAATCAAATATCTAAATGAAGTTAGAGATAAATTCAATGGAAGAAACTCTAAATATCTTTTCTTAAATAGAAAAGGAAAGCCAATTAGTCGTATATATTTCTTTAAACAAATTAAGAAGTATGCAAAAGAAGTGGGAATTATGGAAGAGATTTCCCCACACACTCTTAGACACTGCTTTGCTACCCACTTATTAGAAGGTGGAGCGCAGCTAAGAACTGTGCAAGGAATGCTTGGTCACAGCAACATTGCAACTACACAAATCTACACTCATGTATCTAGAGAAAGAATTGCCAGTGCATATGATTTGTTAATGAATAAAAAATAGTATATTATTTTTATCGAGGTAAAAAATATGTCATATCCATACAAAAGAATCTTTGTTGTGGTGGCCGATTCAGCAGGAATTGGTTATGAACCAGACGCAGATAAATTTTTCAATGCCGGACATACTGACTGGGGTAGTAATACCTTTGTCCATATCGCCGAGAAAATGCCTAATGGATTAAATATTCCAAACATGGAAGCTATTGGTATTGCTGATTTAGCGGATATCCGTGGCACTAAAAAAGTGAGTCACCCACATTCATTCGTTGCTCGCGCTAGAGAAGTTAGTAATGGCAAAGACACCATGACTGGTCACTGGGAAATGATGGGTATAAATACCCAAGTTCCATTTAAAACCTTTACTGATACCGGATTCCCAAAAGAATTAATGGATGAATTAGAAAAAAGAACTGGTCATAAATTAATCGGTAACTGTGCTGCTAGTGGTACCGAAATTATCAAAGAATTAGGTGAAGAACAAATTAGAGATAACTCCTTAATTATTTATACATCTAGCGACTCTGTTTTACAGATTGCCGCTAGCGAAGAAGTCACAGGCTTACAAGAATTATATCGTTGCTGCGAAATCGCTAGAGAAATATGTATGAAGCCAGAATGGATGGTGGGAAGAGTTATCGCTCGCCCGTACGTTGGTAAAACTCCTGAAACATTCAAAAGAACATCCAATAGACACGATTTGGCTTTAAAGCCAACTCATCCAACTGCGATGAATGTTTTACAAGATAACGGCTTTATGACAAGCTGCGTTGGTAAGATTGGTGATATCTTTGATGGATATGGCGTCGAAAAAACCCAAAAGACCGTTTCTAATGAAGACGGGATGGATAAAACCATTGATGAATTATTGCATCACGATTTCACTGGTATGTGCTTTGTTAACTTAGTGGAATTCGATAGTGAATACGGCCATAGAAGAGATCCAATTGGATATGGTGAGGCTCTTGAAAGATTTGACAAGAGAGTTGGCGAATTCATGTCTAAAATGAGAGATGATGATTTATTAATCATCACCGCCGACCACGGTAACGATCCAACCTGGCCAGGAACCGATCACACTAGAGAAAAGATTCCTCTACTTATGTACTCACCAAGTATTAAAAACGGTAGATATTTAGAAGAAAGAGAATGCTTCGGTGATATCGGCGCAACAGTACTTGAAAACTTCAACTTAAAGTTGCCAAATAATCTAGTTGGCAAACCAATGGTGGAAGTCTTAAAGAAATAACAAACAAAAAAAGAAGCTTGGGCTAATTGCTCAAGCTTTTTAAATCGATGTGAAATGCTTTCTTTATTATCCAAATAATTAAAGAAACAATAAGCATTACCAAGATGGCGATAAAAGCATAAGCAAAAGTGGAGATTAATCCATTGGTCTGATTAGAGAAAGCAACGCTTATTGCTCTACCTAAGCCGTATGATTCACTACTGGAAGTTAGTGCTTCCGCCATAATCTCTATCTTAAATGATAGAGCAAAGCTAGTAGTGAGGCCAACAGCGATATAAGGCATGCTTAATGGCAATTTAACTTTGAAGTTGTTTCTGAATGCATTAGGGCTGTCTACACGCATTGCCATAATTACATATTTATCGATGTTTTGATAACCGCTTACTGTGGCTTCATAGACCATTGGGAAAACGATAATCATCACAATATATAAAGAAGCGTTCTTAAAACCAACAAGCACTAAAAGAAGGAACACAAGCGCAGCAGTAGGTACGCTTCTTAAGGCAATCATTGTTGGATTAAAGACATATTTCATCTTCGTGAAATTACCAACAAGCATTCCTAAAGCAATTCCTAGAATTGAAGCTACGGAAAAGCCTATTAACATACGATATAAAGAACCCCATATACACTTGTATAAGTATGGCTTTCCGAAGTAGGAGAAGGCCTCTTTTATAACGCTGATTGGATCTGGAAAAATATAAATACTGCTACCCGCTAATATAAATATTAGATACCATAGCAAAAAGAAGAAAATGATTCCTAAAATAGTTAGCGTATAACGATTAATAATATACTTCTTCATCAAGTGTTAAGCCTGAGTTGAGAATGGTGTTAACAAAATATTCAACTTCATTTTTTGCAGTTTTTGCTCTTAAATAGCCAAGGCCAAGGCCATTATGACCTTTCATACATTTTGAAATAATATCAGCATTAACACCAAATTTATTTGCTTGTTCATCTACATCTCCAAATAGATTGAAGGTGTTAACAATATTTTTTGGATTCTTGACAGCGTCGTTTAAGTCTTTCTCTAAAAGAGAAAGGAAGTTATCAACTTTTGATTTTTCAAGAGTTTTTTTAACGAAAACAGCAGCCTGAATAATTCTTTTTCCATCAGATTTTTCTTTAAACGTGTCAGAGGCCCATTCTTTTACTTGGGATACCTTATTCAAGTTGGAAATAAGTGGTTCAGCAGAGAAAACATAGTCAAGTTGAATGGTGGTGGTTTCGTCAACTTTATAAGTTCCAGTATTTAATGCGGTAGCTGTAGCATTTACAGCGTCAACTGAATAAGTCGTGAGACCTAAATCACCATATAAATATTCAAATGTCTTTCCTGGAATATCGTTTGGTTGGAAATATAATACTTTATCACCTGCATTAAGCTCTCCGTCATCATCATTTCCAGTAGCAACAAGGCCAAAGTTACCAAAGGTAACTACCGCCGCCATTTGAAAATTAGCAGATTGTTTTACGATGGTGGTCAAACCACCTTTTGCAGGGGCAACAATAATGTCGTAATTATCTTGCTTGAATTGTGGAATTAACTCTGTTTGTGGGTTTGTTACAGTTGTTAAACCGTTAACAAAGTTATACAAAGCAACCGCAGGAGCTCCTTGTGGCGCTAAAATTTTTAAATCAGTCTTCCTTAAAGATGGGTTTGAACCTCCACATCCTGTTAATAAAGCTGTAAGTGTGATTAATAATAATGCCTTTTTCATTTTTTTATCCTCGTTGATATTTTAAGCATAGACTCATATAATAAATGTGATTCAAATCACGAAAATGGAAAAAATAATAAATATTATATTAAGAAGATATAAAGAGACATTTGAGTCTAAATCGTTTAAAGCCAACGAAACTATTTTTTATGAACACGATAAATGCGATCATATCGGAATAGTCAAAAATGGAGAAATAAGCATCAAATCTTATTTTGCAGATGGCAAGGAAGTCACATATAACACGCTAAAAACTGGTCAGATGTTTGGAAACAACCTGATTTTTTCTTCAAGACCATTTTATAGAGGCGACGTCATCGCGGAAAAAGATAGCGAAATCATCTTCATCAGCAAAGAAACGTTGATAGACTTGTTAATGAATGACCAAGAATTTCTGATGGCGTATCTTTCCGAGCAATCAGATTTTTCTAAGACACTAAATTTTAAAATCAAATTATTAACAATTTCAGGTGCAGAAGATAGATTTGTGTATTATCTTACATTTAACAATAATAAAATCAGTTTTAAGTCAGTTACAAAACTCGCAAACGAGCTATACATGACAAGAGAATCTTTGAGTCGTACAATCAAAAAATTGAAAGACTCAGGAAGAATTTTAGTAGATCAGAAAACCATAACATTGATGGTGGAAAAATAAATTAGTAGATAATTAGTAGGTGGAAATCTACTGTTTTTGTGGATAAAAGAGAAATGTCCACAATAAGATAATAATCATTTTGATAATGTAGAAAGTTCGTTCCACATATTTAGAATTGCATTTTTTATATCGTTTAGTTAACATAATGACAATTATGCGAAGTTATTGTATTTTAATAAAAACACCCACATTGATGTGTGGATGTTAATTCTTTAGTTTTGTCTATTTAAGATATTGATTAAGGCACGCCATCTGTAAATCGTTACGATAATCTATGTTTCTTTTTGTGTAATAATCAATGTTAGATTTTAAGACTTCTGCAAAACCATCAATTACACTACTTTTTAGTGCATTTATTAGTTCTGTTGAGTCAAATCCACGTGTTGGTTCTATCTTATCAACACAGTGCACTATTATTCCAACATCTGTCATATTGCTATTAGCGGTTGTGTGGAACATAATAGCATCCAGTATAACTGGATCATGTATATCAAAGTCTCTTTCAACTAGATAAACACCTATAAATTGATGATAAATGGCCGGTGGATAATTCAAATAATCCCTAAAATGCTCTGCCATTACTTCTCTTTGTTCGCTCATTGGCATTTCTTTTCCAATATCATGTAACAGTGCTGCAATTAGAGCCTTTTTAGCATCTTTTAGATTATTTGCTATAGCAACTTCATAAGATAACTTTGCGGTACTTATAACATGTAATAAGCGTTTTTCTGACATATAGCCAGCAATTCTTTGCATAAAGTAGAGACGGTGATCGATGATGTAATCAATTACAGAATCAGGCGTCTCAAGGCTCTTTAGATTGCGAATATCTGTTGAGCTGACATCAACTTCGCCACCACTAATCTCTTTCATTTTGAATCTTTTGATGTTTTCATCGCTCAATTCTAAATCGGGGCGTTTAAAGTAAACGATTGTCGCTAATTCCGCCAATTCATCAGCGTCTTTCCACTTGTGGAAGCTGTTAACTTGGTCGGCACCAATTAAAAAATACAGTCTAGAATCTTTATAAGATTCTTTGAAGTGTTTGACTGTATCAATCGAATAATTAACTTCTTCTTGTGAGTCAGCCTCGTATCTTGATAGATGAAATCTCTTTTCACCTTCGATGGCGAGTTGAATCATATTGATTTTGTCTTCAATGGGTGAAGAATCATTTTTCCAAACCGCAATCTTAGCAGGTATGAAAAAAATATCGGCATCTAATTGTTTTGATGCTTCCTTTGCCATATTAATATGGCCGAAATGAATAGGATCAAATGCACCACCAAAAAGAACGATATTTTTCATCTTATTTAAGTTTGATTTTTGGATTTTCTTTGTTCTTGCGATATAGAACAATGGTTCTTCCCACCACTTGAACGACATCAGCGTGTAATTTTGAAGAGAGATCAAGTGTTAGTTCCATGATTGGAGTTGTTGAGCTCTTCAAAACTTCAATTTTGATTAATTCTCTAGCAGTTAATGCTTTATCTAATACGTCTAAAAGCGAGTTTGTGACCTCACTCTTACCAATTTGATATTTTGTTTTGTCTAAGGCAATTATTGCTCGTAATTGCTTCTTTTCGCTTTGTGATAGCATATTTTATCTAATCTTGGACAATGATTCTTTAACAGCGGCGCCTTTTGGTAGCAAGACACGGATTGTTTGTCCTTTACCTCTCATAGAGAACCAGCATAAGCCTTCAACAGAAATATCATGTCTTAAGCCATCACTTTCTAAGTCGTATTCAAACATGTCGTAGTCTCTAAATGAGGCGTATCTAGTGGATACTGGTTTAACACTTTTTTTCTTAAGATTATGAGCTAAGAATTCATCAACTCTATCGTTATCAACCACTTTGATTTCCACTTTTTCACTAGTGAAAACACGGATTGAAGTGTGATGGCCTTTGATTACGTATAAGCATGCAAGGTTGCCCACAACGATCGCGCTTCCGGCGCCGATAAAGCGTCTTGTCATGTTCACTTCCTTTTTAGGAGTGATGATTTTTTGAATTGCAGGTTCGACTCTAGAATACACAGATGTATTATTGCTCAAATCAGGCAATTCATAGAAGAACGAGGAGTTAGTTAAAGGAATTTCTAACACGTTAGAATTGGTTCCTGGATATAATTCAGATTTAACTTGCCATCTAGTGTTGTTTTCATAATCTTTCAACATTTTATTAACAAATGTTGTTTTTCCACTATTGAGTTCGCCTAATAAATAGACATCTCTACCTTTACGGTATTCACCAAATTGTTTTAATTTTTCTTTGATGTTAATTGAATCTTCGCTACCAATTAAGTCGATGGCGATTGGATTAATTCCCACATCAGCAAATCTCTCATCAAGATATCTGATGAGCATTTCGTCCGTCGCTAATGAAGGCATTAAATCTCTCTTGGAACCAATAACAACAACATTAAGCTTTTTAACTTTCTTAACAATCTCTGGATTTAATGTGCCATTAAATGTAAACAAATCAACCATCCAGACGATCAAGGAATCAGTAGCGACTGCATCTTTAAGGATTTTTAAAATATCCTTATCGGTTTCGTGATCTAAGGAACTGCTATTGAGTGACAACATTTTTCCATAACATGAGTTACAATATGGAATCTTTGGCACTCCGTTTTCAATGATTGCTCTAGAAATAAAGCCTGGTTTGTTTTTTGAATCTGCTTGCAAAATTGCTCCGCAACTTTGACATCTGATTACTCTTTTTGCACTTGCCATATTATTTGTTCCTCCAGTCCACGAGATTTCCTTTTTTTCTATGATATCTTCTTATTGGTCGATCCATCAATCTATTGATGTGAGTTGTCCATTGGTCTTCTTTCACAACCTTTTCCGTAAGAACAACCCTGATTTTCGCTCCATGCGAAGCGAGCACGTCTGTCATCATTTGGTCGCCCACTAGCATCACTTCGTTATTAGTTAAGCCTCTTCTAGCAATTTCTGCTTTTATCTTCTTGCTGAACGGCTTTCTTGCGCTTGCGAGATACTCAACGCCTAACTTGTCTGCATAGATGCACACTCTGCGTGCCTTATTATTCGAGATAATTACCGGATTAATACCAACATCTCTAAGTTTCTTGATAAGAACAATTGTTCTTTCTTGAGGCTCGGTAGCACGATAGCTATCAAGCGTGTTGTCTAAATCGATGAATAAAGTTTTAACGCCATTCTTAAGAAAAAAGTCCACTTCAATTTCATAAATTGATTGAGCATGGGCGAAGGGAATAAAACTTTTAAACATTTTTCAACCACAAAATAGTTTATACGAAAAAGTCTTATTTTTATAGACTTTTATAAAAAAGTTGATTGTAGCTTTCTTATTTAAAGAAAAAAGTAGTCAATTATTAACTACTAATCAACTACTAATTTTCTACTATATTTTTAATGTATATAACTTTGTTATATCAGTCAAGATCATCGAAGATTGAAATCTGTTCGAACGATACTTCTTTCTTTTCTTCCTCTTCTTCCTTAGTTGATTCATCAGATTCAGCAGGAGTTTCTTCTAGAGCTTCCACTTCTTCAATCTTAGGTTCTTTAACTAATATCGGATGAGAAATATTGTGTTTACCAATATTTACGATTTCAGTATCAAAGACAAATGAGATTTGTTGTTTTAATGTTATTTCATCAATGTTCTTCTTAGCATATTGTGCTTCTGTATTTCTGAAATCGTTAACAAGGATTTGCTTATAGGTTCTATCATTTAAATATAATACTATATTTAATTCCTCGTCACGGCTTGCTTTCATTGCGCAGACAATATTGTGTGGCTCACCTTTAAATGATTGAAGAATGGTTTGCACTTTGCCCAAACGAGCGGTTTTGAAGAATTTATTAATATCTGTTACGCGTAGGTGTCCTTTGTTAGTAAATAATAGAATCTTGCTTCTTTCTTCGTGCTCAAAGGCTAATAATCCAGCGGTTGAGTTGCTTCCTAAGCCAGATACAGATTTAACGCCTCCAGCTTTGTTTCCTAAGACGGTTAATTCGTTCTCATTAAAGAATGTACAATTACCATTATTAGTTATAACTAATAAGTCACTATCACCTGACACTAATTGGATGCCAGTAATAGAATCGTTTGGCAAAAGTTTCATGCATTTAGTTGGGCGGGAACGTTTAGCTAACTCTAAAGTTGAAACAGCCATACGCTTAATTTGACCAATTTTTGTTAAAATGACTAAATATAAGTCATTTCTCATTTCGCTCAACGACATGACCTTTATGATCTTCTCACCGCTACTTAGCATGGTGAAATCATTGATGTGGGTTCCTTCATCTTTCCATTTGGTATCGGTTAAAGAGTGAACTGGAATGGTTGTATAATTACCATAATTTGTAAAACAAATTAAGTAATCGGTTGTCATTGCTTTTCCACTAGCAACAAGCATATCGCCATCTTTTAAGCCAGGAAGTTCGCCGTTACTGCTGCTAAAGCTTCTAATAGAGCTTCTTTTGAGGTAGCCATCATAGCTAACAGCAATAGCAACTTCTTCCTTAGCGATAAGATCTCTCTTATCAATTTCTTTGGTTTCGCCTTTTTCGATAATTTGAGTTCTACGATCATCACCATATTTGTTGGAAAGATTTTTTAAATCTTTAATGATGACTCGATTCAATTTATTAGGATCTTCAAGAATCTCTTTGAGATTTGTGATATCCTTTTCTAGTTGTTCTTTTTCTTTCTCTAAAATTAACTCATCAGTGTGACTTAATTTGTATAAAGGCATAGTAACGATAGCTTCAGCTTGTTTGTCTGATAATTCATATTGTTTCATCAAGTTGGTTTTGGAATCGTTTTTATCCTTACTTTTGCGAATGATATCCACTACTTCATTAATATTTAGCGAAGCTAAAAGTAAGCCGTTAACGATGTGCAAACGTTCGGAATATTTGCTTAAATCAAATTGACATTTTCTAGTGACAACATCGACTTGATGCTCAATATAAGCATCAACATAGTCGAGTAATGATAAGGTCTTTGGTCTACCATTAACAATCGCCACCATATTAGCGGTATAGCCTGTCATTAAGTTGGTTTTCTTCATTAAATATTGAAGAATGAGATCAGTTTTTGCGTTCTTTTTGATGTCGATTGCAATTCTAATTCCTTTATAATCAGACTCATCTCTCACTTCGATAATGCCGTCGATAGCTTTAGAATGCCTAATTTTGTCTATTTCATAGACAAGCTGAATTTTCACCACTTTATAAGGTACTTCAGTGATAATAATTTGGTTTATGTCCTTTTTTTCAACGATTTCCGCTTTGCCAGAAATTTCAATTCTTCCACGGCCTGTTTGATAGATTTGCTGAAGTCCTGGAGAGTTATAAATATATCCTCCAGTAGGGAAATCAGGGCCCTTAACGAACATCATTAAATCATCCACTGTCGCTGTTTTATGGTTAATGCGGTAAATGACAGCGTCAATTACTTCTCTAAGATTATGAGGTGGGATTTCAGTTGCTAAAGCAACTGCGATACCTTCAGTGCCGTTAACTAATAGATTTGGGAATCTCGCTGGAAGAACGATTGGCTCTAATTCTGTATCATCAAAATTGAACTGCATATCCACAGTTTTCTTTTCGATGTCCGCAATTAATTCGTTAGATAATTCGCTTAATCTGCTTTCGGTATAACGATAAGCAGCAGGTGAGTCGCCATCAATAGAACCATTGTTACCTTGGAAGTCGATAAGTGGGTATCTAACTTTCCAATCCTGGCTCATTCTCGCTAAAGCTTCGTAAATCGAAGTATCGCCATGTGGGTGATAAGTTCCCATAACTGCACCAACAGTATGAGCACATTTTTTAGTTGGCTTATTAAAAGTGTTACCACTTTTATACATGGAGAAAATGATTCTTCTTTGAACTGGTTTTAAGCCGTCCCTGACATCAGGAATAGCACGATCTTGGATGACATACTTTGCATAGGTTGCATAACGATCACCCATTACATCTTCAAGGGGCTCAACAGAAATATTTTCTTCAATAATTTCTTCGACTACTTCTTGTTTTTTCGCCATATTACTTCGCCTCCTTTAAGAATGTATCCACAGTGTTGAAATCAACATTTTCTTCAACCCATTTTCTTCTTAAGCTGGCATCTTTGCCCATTAAAACGTTAACACGTTTTTCTACTAAGAATGGGTCGTTGATATCAACTTGAATTAAGAATCTTGTTTTTGGATCCATGGTTGTTTCTTTAAGCTGAATTGCATCCATTTCACCAAGACCTTTGTATCGATTAATTTTTGGGCTTCCACCGACTTTTTTCTTTGCTTCTTGTAAGCCAGCGTCATCCCAAGCATATTCTTGGATGAGCTTTTTGCCATCTTCTCTATATATTCTATATAGAGGCGGGACAGCAATATAAACATGCCCGGTGGTAATAAGGGTTCTCATGTAGTGATAGAAGAAAGTGAGTAAAAGAGTTTGAATGTGAGCACCATCGGTATCAGCATCGGTCATGATGATGATTTTTCCATAATGGATGTCATTGATATCAAATGTTTGTCCAAATCCAGCACCAATTGTGTTGATGATGGTTGCAATTTCTTCATTATGCACTAATTTATCAAGTGAGATTGAATCTGTGTTTAGTGGTTTACCACGTAGTGGTAGAATCGCTTGATGGATTCTATCTCTGCCTTTTTTAGCAGTACCACCAGCGGAATCACCTTCGACGATAAATAGTTCGTTTTTGAGATAGTCTTTTGATTGAGCTGGAGTCAATTTGTCGGAAAGGATAACCTCTTGTTTAGCTTTTTTACTACTTCTAGCTTCATCTTTTGCTTTTCTTGCAGCAATACGAGCTTGTTGAGAATCCATGCACTTCTTTATGATGCGCATGGCGTTTTCTTTGTTTTCAGTTAGATAATAAGTAAACTTATTATAGATTAAATTTGAAACGACAGGAGCAGCGGCAGGTGTACCTAATTTGCCCTTTGTTTGTCCTTCAAATTCCAAAAGCTCTTCTGGGATCTTAAGTGAGATGATTGCAGTTAAACCTTCACGGATATCGCTTCCTTCAAGTTTTTTGCCTTTCAGAAGACCTTGGGCTTCTGCGAAATCGTTAACAGCACGGGTAATACCGGTTCTAAATCCAGATTCATGGGTTCCACCATCACCTGTTTTGACGTTGTTAACATAGGAGTAAATGGTTTCGTTATAGTCTTCATAGCAATATTGAAGTGCGATTTCAGTTTCAATTTGTGTTGAAGGATCGACTTCATCAAATTCCACTACAGGGATAATCTCTTTTTTGTCTTCGTTAAGAATTGTGACGTATTCAACTAAGCCATTTTGATAGAAAAATTCTTGTTTTTCATTGATTCTTTCATCAATGATGATGAAACGAACCCCTTTCATCAAGAATGCAGATTCTCTAAGGTGACTGGAGATTGTGTCGTATTTAAATTCCACGGTAGAGAAAATGAGTGGATCAGGTTTAAAACGAACAAGGGTACCGTGTTTTTTAGTTTCTCCAACTCTTTCAAGTGGAGTAACTAAGTGACCACCATTTTCAAATCTGAGGTGATAGATTCCACCATTTTGATAAACGGTAACATCGCACCATTCAGAAAGAGCATTGGTTACAGAAGCACCAACACCATGAAGACCACCAGCACTCTTATAGACTGCTGAATTGAACTTTCCGCCAGCATGTAATTCGGTAAAAACGATTTCCACACCAGGTCTACCTGTTTCTTTATTTATACCGACAGGAATACCACGTCCTTCATCTAAAACAGAGCAGCTTCCGTCTTTGTGCAGAGTGACAGTTATGTTTTTTCCATAGCCAGAAAGAGCCTCATCGACCGCGTTGTCAACTACCTCCCAAACGAGGTGATGCAAACCGCTGGCGTTAGAGCTACCAATGTACATAGCTGGTCTTTTTCTAACACCCTCGAGGCCTTGCAAAATTTGGATATCATTTGCTGTATATTGTCTCTCTGCCATACTATATTTACCTTTTCGGCGTTTATTATAAACGGAAATTGTTGCAAAATTAAAGTTATTTAGTAAAATAAAATGCAGGTCAAAAATGGATATTATTTTATATAATATATTGGTTGCAATTAGTGTCGTAATAATTGGGTATGTCTTCGGATCAATCCCAAATGGTATTTGGATTGGAAAGATATTTTTTCACAAGGATCCTCGCGATTTTGGTTCGGGAAATCCAGGTGGGACAAATGTTGGAAGACTATTTGGAAAAAAGATTGGTGTTTTAGTCATTTTTCTTGATGGATTAAAGGTGGCTGCCCCGCTTTATGCTTGTTGGGCAATCTTAACTTTTGTGCCAATGAGAAATGGTTTACCACTCATGCCAACAGTTCAAATCAAGTATTATGGCGATCCTTCAATGTACACAATTCAATGGCCAGTTTACTTTTTGACACTTGTCGGATGTAGCTTTGGACATTGCTGGCCTATATTTTCTGGGTTTAAAGGCGGTAAAAATGTCTCTTCGTTCATGGGATTTATTTGTTTTGCTTCTTGGCTATTAGGATTTATCCCAGCATTTTTATATCTCGCACTCTTGAAATGGAAAAAGATGGTCTCGTTAGCAGGAATTGCCATCAGTTGGATTATTTCTCTTATTTCCTGGATTTGGGCAATCCTAATGCTTACCGGTGTAATTCAAGGTTGGGTTAACTGGTTACCATCTTATGGACCATTATTTGATTATGGATATGTCTATGCATCAGTAGTCACTTTTGCCGCTGCAATTTTAACCATCAGACATCACGAAAACATCAAACGAATAAAGGCAGGTACGGAAAGAAAAATTACATGGATGAAATAATCCATTAGTAATAAATTAGTAGAAAATTAGTAATTGATACTAGTTGTGAATTGAATTATCCACATACGAGTGAAATGTGGATTTTTTTATGATTGTATCAAATGTTTTTAATTGACTTTACAATCAATTTAAGACTCAAATAAGTAAAAGCACTACTTTTACTATAATTGTAATAAAAAACGCCACAATCGTTTGATTTGTGACGTTATTTGTTAACCTATAAGACTGTTATTTTTGTTGTCTTCTAACAGCAGCCATTGTACGTTGAATATCGGCTTCAGAAGGCTTTCTTCCAACACTTTGATACAAGGCTCTGATCATGCCTTCATTGATTGGAGGATTCTTTTCGAGTTGTCTCTTGAAGAACCATCTGGCTCCAAAGAAACCGACAATTAGTCCAACCACTAATGCTGCGATTGCGATACCAACAACTGCACCTGTAGCTAACATTTTCTACCTCCTAGGCTCTTCCATCGTAGTCGCCGTTGTCGGTTCTAACTAAGATGACTTCGCCTTCTTCAATGAATAATGGGACACGGACTTTTAGTCCGGTTTCTAATTCAGCGTCTTTCATTGCTTTGTTAACTGTATCACCTCTAATGGCTGGCTCACAGTGTGTAATCTTTAAAGCAACCTTGGCTGGTAAGTTGATACCGATGACTTCGCCTTCGTAGCTTGTGATTTCAACAATTTCTTCGCCCTTCAAGAATTGAACTTCCCATTTTAATCTATCTTTTGAGATTTCAATTTGTTCATATGTTTCTTGATCCATGAAGCAAAGAGCATCACCAGTATCATAAAGATACTGCATTTGGCGTTTTTCTAATCTGATAGTTTCGATTGCGTATCCACTATTACGGGCCATTTCTGTAATAGCACCAGTACGTAAGTTCTTAGCTTTGACTTTAGCAACCATTTTTCTCATCGCGGTTTTATTTAACAAGATATCTAAAACTTGGTAGATATTACCCTCTTCGATGAAATAGTTTCCTGGTCTTAATTCAGTAACATTAACCATATTTATAATCCTTTCTTTAAATGTTCTTTGGTATTATACCAAATTATTAAAATATTAAAAAGTTATTTAGCAATAGCTCACTTTCCAGGACAGTGTTAGGACCATGACCTGGGTAGATTTTTGTTTCTTTTGGCAAACTTTTGATTTTGTTTAAAGAAACGCGAGTTTGACTTGGATCTGCATGTGGTAAATCATCTCTGCCAATTGATTGTTTGAACAGTGTATCGCCACTAAATAGCAATTTATTATTTATAAAATAATAGCATGTGCTTCCTTTTGTGTGGAAAGGAGTGTGGATTATCTTAATCTTATCTTCGCTAAGTAAATCGAGGACCTGCCCATCATCTAAAGCAATCACTTCTGCATCTAATTGAAATGTGGCACCCAGCTGATGCGAAAGGTTTAATTTGGAATTATAGAGCATATCTTCGTCTAATCTATTAATATAAACAGGAACTTTATATAGTTTTGTAATTCTATTGATTCCCCCTATATGATCGTAGTGCCCATGCGTGAGCAAAATAGCGCATGGTGTGAGATTGTTCTTGCTAAGATAATTGACAATGCCATAATCATCTTTGCCTGGATCAACCACCACGCATTTTCCACTAGTTTCGCTTATCACGTACGTATTAGAAACTAGTTCATCGATACTATTATAGTTAAATTTTTCAACATGCATATTTTTATAAAATAAAAATAGGTTTTACCCTATTTCTTTTTCTCTTTGTGGAGAGTTTTCTTTTGACAGCGTGGGCAATATTTTAATTTTTCCAAACGATCTGGATTGCTTTTTTTATTTTTGGAAGTGAGATAATTCTCTTCACCACACTCTGTGCATTTTAATGTAATTGAGATTCTGTCTTCTTTTTTTGCCATAACTAATTCTCCTGAATTGCTATGATATGTTACCATAATGTCAAAAATAATAAAAGTATATTTTTATTAGTTCTAATGTTAGAATAACAAGCGAAATGAAAAGAACAGAAACTAGACAAGTTAAAATCGGTAATTTGTTGATTGGCGGACAAAACAAAGTTGTCATTCAATCGATGTGCAACATCAAAACAGAGAATTTTCTCGCTGTAAGCGAGCAGATTAATGAATGTGCAAAGATGGGTGCTGAACTCATGCGTGTTTCTGTGATGGATGAAAAAGACGCTGCCGCCATAAAAGAAATTAAAAAAAGAATATCAATTCCACTAGTGGCTGATATTCATTTTGATTACCGTTTGGCATTATTAGCCATGGAAAACGGCGTTGATAAAATTAGAATCAATCCTGGAAACATTGGCGATATCGAAAATGTTAAAAAAGTTGTCGATATGGCTAAATCCAAACATATTCCAATTAGAATTGGCGTTAACTCAGGATCATTAGATAAAACAATCCACGATTATTCCAGTCAATATACAGCAGAAAAGTTAGTAGCTTCTGCTAAAAAGCACGTTGAGATTCTTGAGAATCTTGGCTTTTATGACATAGTCATATCTTTAAAAGGTTCAAATATTTTAGAAACCATTGCGGCTTATGAGCTCGCATCAAAAACATTTAAATATCCACTTCATTTAGGAATAACTGAGGCTGGGTTTAAAGAAATATCAATGGTCAGGAGTTCTGCTGGATTAGCCCCTCTTCTTTTAGAAGGAATTGGTGATACAATCCGTATTTCCATCTCTGGAGATCCAAAAGATGAAATTCGTGTGTGTAAATTATTGCTCCATGATTGTGGTTTGTATCCTAATTATCCAACTTTAGTTGCCTGCCCAACTTGTGGAAGAACTCAAGTCAATGTCGAAGAGCTTGCTAGAAAAGTCATGACTTATCTAGAAACAATCAATAAGCCAATTCATGTTGCTGTCATGGGATGTGTAGTTAACGGACCAGGTGAAGCTAAAAACGCAGACATTGGCATCGCCGGCGGGCATCATGAATATGTTATCTTTAAAAAAGATAAAGTTATTAAAAAAGTCCCAGAAGCAGAAGCTTTCGAGACTTTAGTTGAAGAGATTAATAAATTCTAATCACGCCAATTATCAACGTATTTACCGCTCCTTAGCATTTCAATTTCTTGCTTATAAGGAGCTTTTTCATTGTAATAAGGTGTTTCAAGAATCATCGGAATTCCTTTTAATAATGGATGATGAACCACATCATAGAGAGTTTTAAAGCCTAAATAACCATAGCCAATGTTTTCATGGCGATCTTTATGAGCACCAATTGGGTTCTTAGTGTCGTTGACATGGACCACTAATAATCTAGACAAGCCAATCACATCATCAAATTCTTTCAAGACTTTATTAAAGTCTTTGACATCATAGCCAGCGTCAGAGATGTGACATGTATCCAAACATACTCCCAATCTGTGTTTGTTCTTGCAGTGGTCAATAATCGACGCAATCTCTTGAAAAGAGATGCCAATTTCATGACCTTTTCCTGCCATTGTTTCAAGAGCAATCTTAACATTGGTACCATCACATGCCAATGCAACATCTAGTGCCTTTGCTAAAGCAATGATGCCATTCTCTGCACCCATACCAACATGGCTTCCTGGATGAAGAACGAGGATTTGTGCGCCAAAGCCAGCAGTTCTTTTTAGTTCACTAACAATTGTGTTTATGGACATTTCATACAAATCTGGTCTTGTGTAATTTGCAGCATTGATAATGTAAGGAGCATGAACAATTAGTTTGCTTTCATCAAATCCAGCTTCTAGTAGAAGCTTTCTCCCCTCTTGAATCTTTAATTCGGAAAGAGGTTTTCTAAAAGAGTTTTGTGGTGCACCAGTATAGAACATGAACGTGTTAGAGCCATAAGATATAGCTTCTTTAACACTTCCTAAATAAAAGTCAGGAGCGTTCATGCTGACATGACTACCTAAATATATCCCATCGTTTTTCATATTTTGATATCCTCTTGAATATGTTAACATATTTTTATGCACGTAAGTCTAATAAAACCTCAAGGATTTTGTTCCGGAGTAACAAAAGCAGTATCAATTGCTAAGCAAGCAAAGAAAGAACACCCAAACGAGAATGTCTATATTTTAGGTATGCTTGCGCATAATCAAACATTGATTGACGATTTAACTAAAGAAGGACTTATCACATTAAGTGATGAGAATGAAATTAAAGCGTTAGAAAAGTTACAAAAAGGTGATGTTGTTATTTTTACCGCGCATGGACACAGTGAAAAGGTAGAGCAGAAAGCAAAAGATTTAGGCTTAATTATATACGATGCAACATGCTTTAAAGTGAAAAGCAATCTCGAGAAGATTAAAGAAGAAATCAACGCTGGACATCAAGTGATTTACATCGGACAAAAGGGTCACAAAGAAACAAATGCAGCGTTATCAGTTTCAAACAATGTATCATTATATGATACAAAACTACTAATAAACTACTATTTAATTACTGATAAAAATCCTTATGTTATAAACCAAACAACCCTTAATTTTCAAGAATTAAATAAGCTTCACGAAGATATTTTGAGTCATATTCCAGGTGCTAGAATCGAAAATGAGATATGCGCCGCCACAAGATTAAGACAAGAAGCTGTCGGCAAAATTGAACGCGATACTGATTTAATCATTATTGTTGGTCATCAAAAATCAAGTAACTCAAATAGATTATTTGAAATTGCGAGCAATCTTTTCCATAACGCCACAGTCATTATGGTTAACGATTTAGATGAATTAAAGAAGCATGACATTGAAGCAAAGAAAAAAGCCGCTGTTGTTTCAGGGGCTTCTACTCCACAATACGTGGTTGATGAAATATATAAATATTTGCTTAGCAAATAACCTTTGGCATTTTTTCGTGATCAACGGTTACAATCTCTAAATCGCTATCTAATTCAAGTAGCAACTTCTTCATGGTCGGCATGAAGATTTTTTCTACTTCATGAGGAACATCTAAGTAATTGTATTTGCTATCAACAATATCCCTTCTAACGTGATGTGGAACATCACCTGAGATAAAAATATCATATCCAGCATCTTTAGCAATAATGAAGTTCCCAGATCCTGCTCCACCAATAATAGCAGCAGATTCAACTACTGGCTTGCCGTATGCAGTTAATAATGCATAATCAACGCCGAGAGTTTTCTTGGCGTATTCTGCAAACTCTTTAACTTCCATAGGCTTTTTAAGCCTACCACCACGCATCATAATATTTGCTTCAACGATTTTGATATCTTCTAGGCCAAGCGCTTCTGCTAATGCATCATTCATTCCGCCACATCCTGTATCAAAGTTTGTGTGCATACTATAAACAGGAATATTTAAAGATTCTAGTTTCTCCGAAAGTGCTTTTTTGCTTGGATAACGCTTGAATACAAAACTTTTAGTTCCGTAAATAAATGGGTGATGTGTTAAAACTAAATCTGGTTTAGCTTTTTCTATTTCTGGAAAAACCTCCCAGTCGCAATCGAGGCACAAGAAAATCTTGTGAACTTCTTCAGGCAACTTGCCACACATCAAACCAACATAGTCGTGATTCATCTTTGCGTATCGCTTAGGGAATCTATTTGCGAGTTTTCTCAAAAGAATTTTGGTTTTCATAAAACTTTAATGATCCTTTCTTTCTCGTTATTAAGTGTTGCAATTCTCTCTGGAGAAAGTTTTTCTTTTGATAATAAATTATCAATTTCTTCGATTCTTGTTTTATATTTTGCTTTAAAGGTTAGCGACTTCTCGCTTCTTAAAACTGGGCCAAATTCATAATCAGGATCATCAAGATACGCACATTCACCAGTAATGAACTTGATTATTTCATAATATTTGCCAGCATCATTAACAATGTCTTCATCTGCAATAATGTACCCCATCTTGCAAACTTGTTTACGCAATTCAGGAATAGCGTTATGTGCATCGACGATTATTGTTCTAACATTCTTTAACTTTTGAGGATGAGCTTTTAAAATTTCAACTATGTTGAATCCGCCCATTCCCGCAATGATTACTGTATCAACATCACTAGGAAGTTCGCTTATGCCATCAGAAAGCATTGGGATAACATTATCCGCAACACCAGCTTCTTGTATGGCTTTTTCTAATCTAGAAAACGGTCCTTTTTTATTCTCAATTGCATATCCTTTAGTGATTACACCATTTTGAAATAAGGAAATTATTAATTTCCCATGGTCACTACCAACATCGGCAGCGACGCCAGTAGGAACCATATCATAAATGGCTTGTAATCTCTTGGATAATTTCATTATGAATTACGATAATCTCCTAATTTTTTACGTCTTGTTGGATGTTTAAGCTTTTTAATAGCTTTAGCTTCGATTTGACGAATACGTTCACGGGTAACGCCAAATTCTTTACCAACTTCTTCAAGAGTTCTTGGTCTGTTGTCATCAAGACCATAACGTAAACGAAGGACTCTTTCTTCTCTGTCGGTTAACTCTGTAAGGATTGCGTCCAATTCTTCTTTGAGCAATCTCTTAGTAGTATATTCGACAGGTGACTCATTGTCCTTATCTTCGATAAAGTCAATTAAGTGTGAATCATCTTCTTCGCCAATTGGGGTTTCAAAAGAAACTGGTTCCAAAGCGATTCTTTGAATTTCACGAATTCTTTTTGGAGTCAATTCTCCGCCCATAGCCTCAGAAATTTCTTCAGCTGTTGGTTCTCTATCTAAGTCTTGGACTAATTGTCTTTGGACTCTGGTCATCTTATTGATAGTTTCCACCATGTGGACAGGGATACGAATGGTTCTAGCTTGGTCAGCAATAGCACGTGTGATAGCTTGACGAATCCACCATGTGGCATAAGTTGAAAACTTAAATCCTTTAGTGTAATCAAATTTATCAACGGCTTTCATCAAACCAAGGTTACCTTCTTGGATAAGATCAAGGAAAAGCATTCCACGACCAACGTAATGTTTGGCAATGTTGACAACTAACCTAAGGTTAGCGTTAATCAATCTTTGCTTAGCTTCTTCATCGCCTTCTAAGATTTTAGCGGCGAGGATTGGCTCTTCTTCTGGCTTTAAAAGTTCGAATTTACCGATTTCTTTAAGATAAATCTTAACTGAGTCGTTAACTTTGACATCTCCACCAATTGAAGTATCAAGATGATCAATATCAAAATCTAAATCTTCTTCTTCGCCAGTTTCATCGGTTTCGTAAAAATCATCGTCATCTTCTTCTAACGACATTTTGGATTCATCGAAATCCTCATCGTCATCGAGATCTTCTTCTTCTTCGTCATCAGTGATAACTTCGATATTTTGCTTTGCAAAGTATTCAATTAAATCATCGATAACATCATCATCGAGTTCATAATCGCTTAAAGCATCATAAATATCGCTTTGATCAATACAATCACCATTGTTTCTGGCTTTCTTAAGAAGTTTAGCTTCGATTTCTGCTAAAGTTGCTAAAGTTTCGTTGCTTCTTTTCTTTGCAGCTGGTTTCTTTGCTTTCTTTGGTTCGGCAGCAGCTTTTTCTTTCTTTGCTGCTGGTTTTTTAGCTTCTTCGTTTTTCTTTGGTCTTCCCATTGTTTTGTTCTCCCTTCAAATCAATAAGATTTAGTTTCTATTTGTCTTCGTCATCATTAGGATTTTTATTCAACATCATTCGTCGATTGTAATCACTGATAATGCGCGCTTTTTCTAATTCACTCTTGCCCTCAAGCGATTGTTTGAGTACATCCTCTTCACTAATGCGCTTTCGTTCGCTAAGGATTGTTTCAAGCAAGTTATTCAATAATTCGTCTGTACATTCACCTGGGTGCGTTTCCATGTAAATGGCAATCAAATCATTTATGATTTTTTGTTTGTTCTCGATGTCACTTTCTTCAAGTAACATCATAAGGCCAGTGTCATTCATCGCATCATGACTTGCGGCGTATTCAATGATGTAATTTGCAATTGTACGGTAGATATCATCATAGAATCCTGGCACCTTTTGCTCATAAAAGGCCACTGCAGCTTTGTTTTGGCTCATTTGGTATAAAAGTTCGCGTTCGGCTGTTAATAGCTTCTGGAGAGCCTTTCTTTCAGGATGGAAGTCCTCGATAACTTCCTTAACTGTAGCAGTTTCCCCACCATTAACTTTGTTTTTTGCTTTTTTAACAACGTTACGGATGTCTTCAACATCAAAGCCAGTTGCTTTTGAGAGCTTACGTAAGTACGTATCTAATTCTAATTGTTCCTCAATCCTTACTAAGAACGGCAAAAATTCTTTGATTAAGGTTCTTTTTTCTTCGATTGTTTTAAGAGGATTAGATCTTAAATAATAATTTAAGACAAAATCCATTTTTGGTAAAAGCTTGTTTAGGTACGCTTCCAAGGCCTCTTTTCCATCTTCGTTTAAGATCTCATCAGGGTCTTTAGAGCTTCCTTGATTATCAACAACTACATATTTGAGTCCAGCTTTTGATAATTTTTGCGAAGCTTTCATCATCGCACTTTGTCCTGGCAAATCACCATCAAGACAAAGTCTTATTTCAACATTAAGCGATCTTAATAATTGAATATGCTCGTCAGTAAGCGCTGTACCCATAGTAGCCACTGCGGCATCAACACCGATTTTACTTAGTGCATACACATCCATGAAACCTTCACATATGTAGAGGTAGCCTTTCAACTTAGCGGCACTTTTTGCAATGTGAATGTTATATAAGTTGTTGGTTTTATGAAACAAATATGTTTCAGGCGTATTCATATACTTAGCGGTATCGTCATTTACTAATCGACGAGCGCTGAAGCCTATGACATTGCCGTCAATGTCGCAAATTGGGAATATTACACGACCTTCATTCATGTCGGTGTATTCACCATTTTTAAGCATTTTAGCGATGCCAGCATTTTCAATTGTTATGATGGAATGTCCTTTCTTTTGCAAGAATGCAATTGTGGATTTTCCATCTTTGTAGGCATAGCCTAACTTATACTTATTTCTAATAGAAGCATCTAACTTACGGCTCTCAAAATAATCTAATCCCTCTTTTCCCTCAGGTGTATTGAGTGCGAACTGATAGTAAAGAGTTAAATCGTGTAAACACTTAAGTATGGCTTCTTTTTTCTCATCCACTTTCTTAGGTTTAGCGATTGATTCCAAACCTTCTGGGTGATAATTCATGATCTCCGCTACTTTTTTAACAGCTTCTCCAAAGGAGCATTTATCATATTTTTGTACAAATGAGATTGCTGTTCCACCAGTACCGCAAACAAAGCATTTAAAGAATTGTTTTTCTGGAGACACAACTAAAGAAGGATTTGTGTCATCATGGAATGGGCAAACTGCCTTATAGTTCTTACCTTGCTTGATTAAAGGAAGATAAGAAGAGATGACTTGAACAATATCCGCATGTTTTAATACATCTTCAGCTAACGAATTGTTAAATGCCATATAATAAAATTATAAACCTACTAATTTTTTACTAATTTTATACTAATAGAATACCTTGACTCCTAAGTACTTCACCAAGTCAATAATCGGGATTCTAATTTGATTCATAGAATCTCTTTCACGAATTGTAACTTGGTTATCTTCTAAAGAATCGAAGTCCACTGTGATACAGAATGGAGTTCCCACTGCATCTTGACGACGATATCTCTTACCGATACTACCAGTGTCGTCATAGACGACAGGCATATATCTGGATAAAAGATTTTGAATATCTCTAGCCTTGTCTTCAAGTTTCTTGGATAAAGGCAAGATGGCAGCTTTAATTGGGGCTACTAATGGAGATAAGTGCATGACAATTCTACTGTCTCCATTTTCTAATTGTTCTTCATCATATGCATCACATAACACCATAAGTGTTAATCTATCAAGACCAACTGATGGTTCAATACAATATGGAACATATTTCTCATTGGTTTCTGGATCAAGATACTCTAAGGACTCACCACTATAGGACATATGACGTTTTAAATCGTAATCTGTTCTATCAGCGATACCCCAAACTTCACCCCAACCAAATGGGAACATAAATTCGATGTCGGTTGTAGCTTTTGAATAGAATGCTAATTCTTCTGGATCATGGTCGCGATAACGAAGATTCTCGTTCTTAATACCTAAGGTATTAATGAAAGACAAACATTCTTTCTTCCAATGTTCAAACCATTCTAAGTCAGTGCCTGGTTTGCAGAAGAATTCCATTTCCATTTGTTCGAATTCACGCATTCTGAATGTCATTTGACCAGGAGTGATTTCGTTTCTGAATGCCTTACCAACATTACAAATACCTAAAGGTAATTTTCTTCTTGTGGTACGAACAACATTCTTAAAGTTCACAAACACGCCTTGAGCGGTTTCTGGTCTTAAATAAACTGTGGATTTGCTATCTTCGGTAACACCAATATGTGTTTTAAACATCATATTGAATTGACGAATATCAGTGAAATTCTCGCTGCCACAATTTGGACAAGCAATGTGATGACCACGGATATATTCCATCATTTGGTCATTTGTCATTGATGTCACTGGAGCGTTTGGATCAGCTTCTTCAATTAATTGATCAGCTCTAAAACGTTGCTTACACTTCTTACAATCAATTAAAGGATCGTTAAATGCTTGCACGTGTCCAGTTGCTTCCCAGACTCTAGGATTCATCAAGATTGCCGCATCAATTCCAACATTGGTTGGGCTTTCTTGAACGAATTTTTTCCACCACATTCTACGAATGTTTGATTTGATTTCCGCACCTAAAGGACCATAATCCCAAGTGTTTGATAAGCCACCATAAATTTCGCTTCCTTGGAAATAATATCCAGAAGAAATTAAATGGCTACATATTTTTTCAAAACTATAATCACCCATGTGACTACCTCCAAAAAACACGAGTAAAAGTATATGGTCTCATTGATATCTTGTCAACCCATTATCAGTGTACTTTTTAATTAATTATTTTAATAAAAGATCAAAAGTTCTTAGATTCACGCCTATAGTGTTATCAACAAACTCTTTTAATTTTTTCAAAATTAATTTCTTATCTTCAAGTGAATAATTCTCGATTTTAAGACATGAATAATCTGGTGATTTAAAGATATATCTAATTAATTTCATCTGCGATTTTGCTAAATCACGCACAATTCCATCACGCATACAATTTGTGCAAACAAACCCACCATTTTCAAAAGAGAATGTGGCAATGCTCGTTGTGCCTCCACAGAATACGCAATGATCAACTTCAAACTCTACACCACTAAATTTCAATAATCTACTTAAGTAGATTAAGACAACCATGTAGCAGTCTTTACCATTCTTCAGTGCCTTGATTGCTGCTAATAAATCGTTAAACGCTAAATGCTTTTCTTCGTCTTGTAAAACGTTATTGGAAATCTCAATTAGTGCGTTTACCGCTGCTAAATATTCCAAGGTATAGTCGTTATTCAATGCAAAAGCTACCGGCATGGCGTTTTTTAATAAACTATGTTTATAGCGGCCATCTTCCATAAACTCAACATCCGCAATTGTTAATGGGTTGTTGAGCCAAATAAATTTTCCTTTAGGATCTTGCGCTCCTTTTGCTTGAAAGGAAATAAATCCATCTTTACTGATTGCATTAAAAATGCAGTCTTTTTCTTTATACTTGCTGACTGATAGTATAATAACTTTCATTTTTACTTCTTTTTGATTTTATATCCGTATGCTTCTAAAGAAGCTTCGTCGTTTCGCCAATCTTCTTTGACTTTCACAAACAATTCTAAGAAGACGTGCTTTCCTAATAGTTTTTCAATACTATTACGTGATTTTTGGCCAATCTCTTTAATCATTTTGCCGCCTTTTCCAATCACTATTCCCTTCTGGGAATCTTTCTCAACAATAATTGAGGCGACGATGTGGATTGGTTTGGCTTCCCAGTCAATGCTATTAATGTAAATAGCAATACTATGTGGGACTTCATCTCTTAAGATTTTGAGTGCCTTTTCTCTAATAATTTCTTTGATTTGGAAAATCTCATCCTTGTCAGTGATTTCTTCACCAGGATAATATTCTGGGCCCTCTGGCAAGAGTTCTTCCACCATTTTGATCAATAAGTCTAAATTGAATCTTTCGCTCGCTACAGTGTCAATAAAATGGCTTTCTGGGAGTTTTTCATGATAGATTGCCTTTAACTTTTCTACTTTATCAAGTCGAGCTTGGTCAATTTTATTAAATACGATGATTAAAGGGGCATTTTTAATATCAAGATGTTGCAAAAGATATTCGTCCCCTTCTCCAAATGGTTTAGAAGCATCGACCACTAAAATATTCACATCCGCATCATGTGCAGAGGAATAAGCCATGTTATTCATTTCCTCGCCAAGTTTAGCGTGAGGTTTATGAATACCAGGAGTGTCGATGAAAATAATCTGTGAATTCTCACCGCGATAAATGCCTTTAATCACATTACGAGTGGTTTGGCTTTTATCGGTGACAATGGAGATTTTTCTATTGATAATGCCATTTAAAATGGTAGATTTGCCAACGTTTGGATGACCTAAGATGGTAACAAACCCGGATTTCATTACTTTAAGTCATCTCCTGAGAAAGCAAAGGGGAGAAGTTCGTCAATATTAGTCTCTTGCTCGTCCCCTTTCAAATTGCTCATATAAATTGGAGCTTTGCGAGGAAATAATTCACTTATCACTTGACGACATGCTCCGCATGGAGAACATGGTTGGTCAGTGTCTGCTGATAAGGCTAAAGCGACAAAGTCATCTTTTTTATAACCATGCATCATCGCGTTGTATAATGCATTTCTTTCTGCGCACATGCATAGAGGATAGGAAGAATTTTCGATGTTTGCCCCAACGAAAACTTGTCCATCCTTTGTTAATACAGCCGCTCCGACTGCGAAATGGCTATAGGGAGAATAAGATAACGCTCTTGCTTCTTTAGCTTTAATAATCAGTTCTTTTTTGTCCATGAGTTATATTCCTTTCGCTGATAAGATTTCATCTTGTAAACTAAACATTATTTTTTCATCTTCTTCTTTCATGTGATCAAACCCTAGTAAATGAAGCAACCCATGAATGAAGAGAAATGATAATTCCCGGTGGAGACTATGTCCATATTCTTCAGCTTGCTCTTTTGCTTTATCAATTGAGATATAAATATCTCCTAAAACAACAACACCTGGGGAAGAAAGTATTTTATCATAGTTTCCTTCCGCGTCAACAAAAGCAAAGCTGATGACATCAGTTGGGCGATCAATACCGCGGTACTTCTTATTGATTTTATGGATGTATTTGTTGTCCACAAAGGAAACAGAAACAATTGGATCACACTTAATGTCCAACCTTTTAAGCGTGAACGCCATTAAATCTAAATAATGTTCTTCGTATTGATCGAATTCCGGAAATTTTGAATTAAAATCTAATTCCATATGAATATCTTATCATAGATAATTAGCTCATACTATTGAATTGTTACTCACATTTAAATCGAGGCAATGGAGTAGTTTCACTAATTGGTTGTCGAAGTCCTCGCTCTGCGAAGAACATTCGAGCAAACGGATGAAATTATCTTTAAGATAAACTGATATACAAAGATAAAAGACAACATAAATCACACTGACGACATGAGATAGAGACATGATGGTAACCGCTGACATCAATAAAACGGCAACTTCAATGTAAGAGAAAGTGTTTCTAAATAAACCTAACTGATACGCCGCGTCATGAGTGTTATTCACTACTGCGCGAAATTGAAATTGATTGGCTACTGTCTTGATTTTTAGTTCTTCTTCTGCGAGTTCATTGCTCTTTCTTTTATGATAAGGAAGATAAACATAGACATGAATAATGGCTAAAACTAGTGCTAAAAGCACATAGATAACATTAATTGCCCCATTCATGACTAAAAGCACTGTCATAAAGATAGAAACTAAAGCCGCATAGATGAAATTAGGAATCGTCGACAATGCCACGTAGCGGTATTTTTCTTCAACTTTATAAAATTCGTATAGCTCGCTAGGTTCTACGGTGATTTTATAGTTGAAAATGTTGTCATCCATTCTTTTTAAAGCATTAATCAAACCTTTACGAAATATAATTTCGAAGATGAAGAATAACGCAAAGAGAATGATCGGAACGAAGAAATAGGAGCTGGAATTAATGAAATAGACAGCAAGCAAAAGTGAAACTCCACTAGCGAGCTGCCAGATAGGAAGAGCGACCTTGTCTTTCTTGCTGATGAAATCAATGGGCTCAAAATCACATTCTACGTGCACGTATTCTTGCTCTTTTTCAATAATTAACGCCCGTAAATCCCATTGTTCATATAAAGTATCCAATGGAATCCTTCTTTTTCCAACTTCTGGATCATAAACTTTGACATATTTTTTAGTTGCTTTAAGCAAAAGAACACTATGTCTAATTCCTTTGCCTTTATCAAGAGTTATCATAAATGGAAATTCTTTACTTCCAATTAACTCCTGCACACTTTTGATTTTGATGCCTAATGTGTTCATATGATATTTTGAAGCAATATCTTTGAGTTCTTTAAAACTGTAGGCATCTTTCTTTCCGGGTAAGAAAAGATAATTCTTGTCGTGATGATAATTAGCCAACATCATCTTTAGACAAGCAAAGGCACAATCATGTTGGCCGACTTGAGATATAAAATACATTTGACCTCCTTTGTAGAGTATCCCCTACATATAATAAAGAGGCGATTTTTTTCAAAATTTGCTAAAAAAATTTTCGAAAGTGATGTTAGTAAAAGAAAAGACCCATTAGGGTCTTATTTTTTGAAATTTTTTTTGAATTTGTTATAAGGGTTATCACTGTCTTTGGTGTTGTCCTTATATTGTTGCAAGGCTTCTTTTTGCTTGCGATTAAGGGAGGTTGGAGACTTGATGTCGAGATGAACATATTGGTCGCCAGGCTTACCAGTACGCAAATCTTTAATACCCTGCCCGCGCATTCTCAGTGTTTGTCCAGGTTGAGTGCCTTCTGGAATGGTAAGTAAGACATCACCGTTCACTGTTGGGACTTCAATCTTAGTTCCTAAGATAGCGTCAACAAAGTCGATTGGAATGTCGATATGAATATCGTTTCTTTCGCGTTTGAAGTATGGATGTGGTTTGACATTGATTTCAATATAGAGATCGCCGTGTTCTCCACCATTGCTTCCAGCACCACCCATTCCTTGTAGACGAATTTGTTGTCCGCTTTGAATACCGACTGGAATATGAATCTTCATCGTCTTCTTAACGCGCTTATGGCCGCTACCACCACAGACTGAACATTTCTTTGAAATGATACGGCCGCTACCACCACAATCTGGACAGACTGTTTCCGTATTCACCATACCAAACAAGCTTCTTTGTTGTCTAATAATTGAGCCTTTACCACCACACTTAGAACAGGTTTTTACATCGCTTGGTGTATCAGCACCTGTACCGTGACAATGTGGGCAATCATCATCAAAGTCGAATGATACTTCTTCATCTTTGCCGTTCACCACGTCCATAAATTCGACGCGATGCTTCATCAAGATGTCGTCTCCTCTTTGAGGACCGGTTCGATGTGCACTACGACGTGAACCGCCTCCAAAGAAGCTTGAGAAGATGTCACCTAAGTTGATATCCTCTCCAAATCCAGAGAATCCACCAAATGGATTGCCTCCAGCAGGGCCTCCTCCGGTTTGTTCAAAGGCAGCATGGCCAAATTGATCATAGGCTGAACGTTTTTGGTCATCATATAAAATATCGTATGCTTCCTGAACCTCTTTAAATTTCGCTTCATCACCAGTTTCTTTATTGTCTGGATGATATTTTTTCGCTAATTTACGATAGGCAGATTTGATTTCATCTTTAGATGCACTTTTAGAGACACCTAGAACTTCATAATAATCTCTTTTTGTTGCCATACTCGTCCTTTCTATTCCGCCTAAAGAGGGCCGAAGCCCTCTAAAGAAAGGAAATTAGATTTATGATTTTCAATTACGCTTTGTTTTTATCTGAGAAGTCGGCGTCCACGACATCATCAGGATTGCTGCCTGGAGTTTGATTCGCTCCTGGGTTTGCTTGTCCACCTGCTTGGGCGTTTGCCATATAAGCAGCAGCTTGCTCTAACTCAGAAATTCTTTGTTTAAGAGTTTCAATATCGTTATTGTCTAACGCAGTCTTGAGTTCATCTCTTAATTTTTGAGTTTGTTCTTTTTGAGCTGGGTCAATGCTATCGCCTTTTTCTTGTAAAGAAATGTCGATATCGTTGATTAAGGTTTCCGCCTTATTTTTCACTTCAGTTTCTTCTTTACGTTTGGCATCAGCTTCAGCATTTTCTTCTGCTTCTCTGACCATTCTGTCGATATCTTCTTTAGATAAGCCATTACTACCAGTGATAGTAATTTGTTGTTCTTTTTGAGTATCTAAGTCTTTTGCGGAGACTTTAACGATACCATTAACGTCGATAGAGAATGTAACTTCGATTCTTGGTTCACCACGTCTTGCTGGTTTAATACCAGTTAATTGGAAGTGACCTAAGAGTTTGTTATCGTGCGCCATTGGTCTTTCGCCTTGATAGACCATGATATCAACGGCTGGTTGATTGTCCGCAGCGGTTGAGAAGATTTGGCTTTGAGTGGTTGGAATTGTGGTATTTCTCTTAATAAGAGGAGTCAAGACACCACCTAAGGTTTCAATGCCTAAGGTTAATGGAGTGACATCGAGAAGGACAACGTCCTTAACATCACCAGACACCACACCACCTTGGTAAGCAGCACCGATAGAGACAGCTTCATCTGGGTTAACAGATAAGTTTGGTTTCTTACCGGTTAAGGAAGCGACTAATTCTTGAACCGCTGGCATACGGATGGAGCCACCGATTAATAAGACTTGGTCTAATTCACTAGCTTTCATTCCAGCGTCGCTTAAAGCACGTCTAACTGGTTCTTCACATCTCTTCAAGAGATGTCTTGTTAAGTCTTGGAACTTAGCACGGGTTAAAGTGTGCTCGAAGTTAACAGGACCCGCTGCTGTCATAGAAATGAATGGTAAGGAGATAATAGTCTCTAAGGATGAAGAGAGTTCAATCTTTGCCTTTTCAGCAGCTTCTCTAATTCTTTGTAAACTACCTTTATCGGTAATATCTACGTTATTTTCAATCTTGATTTGCGCTTTGATGTAATCTGCGACCACTTGATCCCAGTCATCACCACCAAGTCTATTGTCACCAGCTGTGGAGACAACTTCGAAGGTGCCATCACCGATATCGAGGATGGAAACATCGAATGTACCACCACCTAAATCGAAGACTAAAATCTTTTCAGATTTTTCGGTTTGTAAGCCATAGGCTAATGCAGCAGCGGTTGGTTCGTTAATAATACGAACGACATCTAAGCCAGCGATTTGGCCAGCGTCTTTGGTTGCTTGTCTTTGCGCATCGTTGAAGTAAGCAGGGACAGTAATAACCGCTTTATCGACTTTGTGTCCGATGTTAGCTTCAGCATATTTCTTCATGTAAGCAAGAATCTTTGCGGAGATTTCTTGTGGGGTGAAGTCTTTGTTAACACAGTTAATGTGGACTTTTTCAGCAGTGCCCATTTTACGTTTAATGGAGCTGACTGTGTCCATGTTGGTGATTGCTTGTCTTTTGGCGGCGTTACCAACAATTTCTTCGCCATTAGCCTTAAAGGCTACGACTGATGGAGTGGTCATTGTTCCTTCCGGAGAAGGGATAACTTTGACGGTGCCATCTGCTTGTAAATACGATACCACTGAGTTTGTGGTTCCGAGGTCAATACCTAAGATAATTTCTTTTGCCATAATTTTATTTCCTCCTTTTATGCATCGCAGGATGCAGTTTCTTGGTTTTCATCTTTCTTTAGAACACTAACCTGTACTTTCGCTGGGCGAATAATGCGGTTGTGTAATTTATATCCGTTACCATAGATCTTGTGGACGATATTGGCTTCTTCAGTTTCAATTGTGTCCACTGCTTCCATGATATTTGGATCAAACTTTTTGCCAATCTCTGGAACGATTTCGCTCACTCCTTCATTTTCCAACACGCTTACGAGATTGCGGTATACATATTGGAATCCAGTTAAATAGTTCTTTAATTTTGGGTCATCAGGTTCGTTAGATAACGCCATATGGAAGCTATCAAGGATTGGGAGTAATTCTTCGATAAATCCTTCACTACGATACTTCATTGCTTCTTTGAAATCTTTTTCAAGATTTGTTCTTAAGTTCTTTGTATCAGCGTAGGCTCGATAATATTCGTTCTTCCAATAATTAGATTCAGCTTTGAGACGTTCAATCTCTTCATTTAGCTTTTCTATTTTCTTTTTTTCTTTTTTTGGTAGTTCTTCTTTGACTTCTTTTACTTCATCACTCATCATCACTATCTCCTTTGTCGTTAAAGTATTTTTCTAATTCTTGGGCCAAATATTCTAGAGCAGACATCGCTTTGTCATAATCCATTCTTTTTGGTCCCACTAATGTGATGGTGTTTTCACTATCCTCGCCAACCTTGATGGTTGCGGTCACAAGAGCGACATCAGGATTACCTTCGATGTCACCAATGCTGACGACTGGTTCATCGCTTTCGATTGCTTGACGATCAACCTTTTTAAATAGCGAAGCATCTTCTAATAGTTTCATGACACGAATTAAAGCTTCAGTATCATTTTTGAATTCTGGATGGGTGAACAATTCTTCTCTTCCGTATAATGAGAGTCGATCACCTGCGAATCTTACGAATGTTTCAAGTAAAGCTTGATACACAGCGTCATGGCTTACTACGTAATCAGACAAGACTGGTTTTAAGGCTTCCATCTTTTCGATTAATTCGGTAACTGGTGTGCCTTTTAAACGGTCATTGAGTAAGTTTACGCATTTGACTAGGTCATCCGCTTTAATATTTTCTTCTAGGATGAAGGTTTTGTTTTGTACATAACCTTTATCAGTAATGAAGATTGCAGTAATTGTGTTCTCATTAATTGGTACGAGTTGCACCGAGAGCAGTCTTTCTTTTTCTTCTTCTGGTTGAGAGACTACGCTAACAAGTTTTGTCATATGAGATATAATCTCACAACTCTGTTTAATCACTTCTTCAATACTTTGTACCTTGCTAGATAACACGTTTTGAATGGAATAACGGAGTTGGTCATCAACATCCTTATCACGTAAGTGCTCACAATAATATGCATAACCTTTAGAAGAAGGAATTCTACCTGCGCTTGTATGAGGCTTTTCAAGATATCCCATCTTTTCAAGAGCACTCATCTCGTTTCTGATAGTGGCACTACTATAAGGGAGATTATATTGTTCGATTAATGTTTGGCTTCCAACTGGTTCGGCAGTCTTGATGAAATATTCCACAATCATCTTGAGAATAGTTTCACTTCTAGTTAACGACATAATAACAACCTCCTTTTAGCACTCTTCAGCTTTAATTGCTAATACTATTATAACTTCTTTGTTAGCACTGTCAACACATTAGTGCTAATTTTTTTATTTACAAAGTAAGTTGCACAAAAAAAGACGCTTTCGCGCCTATAAATCCTTATTAATAATTATATTTAAAGGGCTAAATAGATGGTGTCTAGCATCATCATTCCTTCAAAAGTCGCCACGATTTCCCCATCGACTTTTTTGAGTAATTTGCTTTCAACAAAATGATCAATGTTAGCTTTGTGCTCTTCGTAAAAATCAACACCAAACTTATCTTTAAATTCTTTCAAGTTGATGCCATATTTAGTTCTTAATCTTAGCATCACTTCATAGTCTTTTTCATCCTTTGGAGTCACTATTTCTTCTTCTTTTTCATTTTTAAATGAAATGTAGTCTTGGAAGTTAGTTGTATTTTTGTATCTGAGGTTGCCTATATACCCGCTAGCGGCAAGTCCTACCCCATAATATCTTTCGTTTTTCCAATATGTGAGGTTATGCTTACTTTCAAAGCCATCTTTAGCCCAATTAGACACTTCATAATGGCTGTAGCCATTTTCTTGTAAAATATCGTTTATTTCTTTATAGGCTTCAAAGGCAAAATCATCATCAGGTTCCACTATTCCATCAAGATAAAACTTAGTGTGCTCATGAACAGTCAAACTATAAGCAGAGATATGGTTAGGATTTAATGATAAGATATTTTTAATATCTTTCATAAGCATATTTTTGCTGACATTTGGTAGGCCGATGATAAGATCGAGATTGATATTTTCAATTCCGTTTTCCCTTAAATTTTTAACTGCGGATTTTACATCGTTAAATGTGTGCTTGCGGTTAATAGCTATTAAGATATTGTCATCTGTTGACTCCACACCGATAGAAACACGGTTAACATGGTATTTCTTCATCAATTTTATCTTTGATAAAGTTAATGATTCTGGGTTAGCTTCTACTGTGAACTCAATTACCTTTTGAGCGTATGGCTTTACCATGGCTAGGAGTTTTTCGAATTGATCATCACTCAAAGAAGATGGAGTACCTCCGCCTATATAGATGGTTTTTAATTCCTTATTGTCCACTACTTGGATTAGTTCTTTTTCTAAGGCGATAAGATAAGATTCTGCGAAATTATGAAAATACTGCAACTTTGCAAAGTCACAGTAATTACATATGGATTCACAGAAAGGAATGTGAATATATAAAGCACTAATTTGATTAGTCTTCTTCATCCTTATAATTTTCAACTGCCTTAGCAGTTTCTTCGTCTTCAATTGGTTTTAAGACACGATTCATTTCTTCTTGAACAACTTGCTCATCGGTTGGTTTATCGTCTTTTTTTAGTTTTGGTTTTAAGTATAAGTGAATCAAAAATGCGACTAAACCAATAACGAATGCAGCGCCGATAACAATTAAGATTACGAGTAAGTTTGTATTAATCTCTAAAATCATATTTTAAGTCTCACTTTCTTTTAACTGGCGTATAAACGAATTTCTTGCCAACTAAAGTTTTTTCATAGTATCCATATTCCACTAACTTATCCATCGAAGTTCTGGCGGTTTCATAGACACATTTTACAGCTTTACGATATTGCTCAATTGTGTAGTACATGCCTAGTGTACAGTGGCGAGCATAGAAGTAAGCTTGACCTTTTTTAAGTCTGACATCTAGTTCAATTAGATGTCTTTCAAGCCTTTGAGCAGTCTTTTCATCGAGCTCTTCAGGAATATAAGATACAGCAAGTCCTACTGGTTTTTCAATAACAGGTGAAGTTTTTACTTCAACTTTCTTTTCTTCTACTACTGGAGCAGGTTCTGGTTTTGCTTCTTCAACAGGTTTTCCTTCAACAACTGGATCTTGATGTACTTCTTCAACAGGTGCAGGAGCTGGTTCAGGTTCTTCTTTTGGCTCTTCCTCGTCTAACTTAAAGAAATCTTCTTTAATGACTTTGGATGAATACTCCGCTAAAGAATCAAGCATCTTATCAAACTCTTTGTTGATAAATCTTAATGCAAAGTTTAAGAAATAAGTGACATCAGAACTTGATTGAACGTCATTGAATATCTTTGATATTTCAGTTTCATTTTCATTAAGAATCGCTTCTAAAGGAATATAAATTGCAAAATCTCCAAGTGAATAATGCGCTAACACTGATTTAGCGAATAAAACAGCGATTTCATTATTGAATTCAGGGAATGGTTTAACAAATTGAATGTAATAATAGGTAATCAAGGAACGACAAAGTGGGCTAACTGTACTCTTTTCAACAAAGTTGAATAATGAATCCATCATCGATTCGATAAGTTGTGCAGGTGCGCTCTTATAGACACGGGAGACAACTGCGGCAACATTAGAATCTTCTAAATCTCTTGTACGATAAAATGAGGTTAATTCATTGTTTCCTGTTACTTTGCTATAGAGTTCCGCTAAGAAATCTTCATTTACGTTATTAACGTAACGTTCCTTAATGTAATTTAATGCGTCAAGGTAATGTGCTAATTTAGGATCTCTAGCAGAACCAAGAACGACTGCTCTAACATGTTCTTCATCAGATAAAGACATGTTTGCTAAAGCAACATTTTGTAATGACTTAATAATGCATGATTGACGGAAGTATTGTTTATCGCTATTAACAGAATCAAGTTTGTTTGCTTCGCTAACAACTCTAAGTAATTTCCCTTCAACTGTATTGAGTTTTGCAGAGATTGTTGGACATAAACAGACTCTTAATTGATTTTTATCAATTCCTCTAATAGACAAATAATGGCAAAAAGGTGCACGATAAGATAAAATCTTATCCCAAACGCCATCAATGATTGAAATCTTTAGTTCTTTAGAAACTTCATTTTTAGTTGCGTAATTGGTTTCAGTAAAACGCACAGCGATATCATTAACACCCATATGAATTCTCCTTAAGTGTTTACATTATAAAAAATAATGTTTGGCATTACAATACTAAAACTAAAAACCTACTAATTTTATACCAATTATTTATTAATCTTCATCATCGTCAATCGATAAGATTGACATAAATGCTTCTTGAGGAACTTCAACAGATCCGACTTTTTTCATTCGTTTCTTGCCTTCTTTTTGCTTCTCTAAAAGCTTCTTTTTACGAGAAATGTCACCACCATAACACTTGGCTAAGACATCTTTTCTTACTGCTTTTACATCGACACGAGCAATAATCTTCCCACCAATAGCGGCTTGAATTGGAATTTCAAATTGTTGACGTGGAATAACAGTTTTAATTCTACGAATTATACCTAGGCCTCTGTTGTATGCTTGAGGTCTATAAACAATGCTACTTAAAGCATCTACTACTTGCCCATTAAGTAAAACGTCCATCTTAATTAAGTCGCTAGAACGATAAACAGATGGTTCATAATCAAACGAAGCATATCCTTTCGTGCAGCTCTTTAACTTATCAAAGAAATTGTATACAATTTCCGATAAAGGTAATTCATACACAAGAATCATTCTTGTATCATCAAAATATTGTAAATCAATATAAATGCCACGTTTCTCTTGGCAAAGTTCCATAATTGGACCAACATACTCCTTTGGAGTCATGATGTTGGCTTTAACATATGGCTCTTCAATTCTATTAATCTTGGATGAATCAGGAAGTTTAGATGGGTTATCGATTGGTGTCATACTGCCATCAGTGAGATAAACATGATAAATCACCGAAGGTGCAGTTAAGATTAAATCGATATTATATTCTCTTTCTAGTCTCTCTTGGATGACATCCATGTGAAGCAATCCTAAGAAGCCACATCTAAAGCCAAAGCCTAATGCTTGGGATGTCTCTGGAACAAATTGCAAAGAGGCATCATTCAAAGATAGCTTTTCTAAAGCATCTTTTAAGTCTTGATAATCATCACTATCAACCGGATAAAGCCCGCAGAAAACCATTGGATTGATATCGCGATAACCAGGTAAAGCTTTACTTGCTGGATGATCAAAGCTTGTCACAGTGTCACCTGGACGCACGTCGCGGATGTCTTTAATCTGTGCACAAATAAAACCAACTTGACCACATCTAAGCTCTCTGAGCTTTAATTCATCAGGAGTTCTGATTCCAAGTTCGGTGATAACGTAATCCTTGTTGGATTGCATTAACTTAATATGGTCCCCAGCTTTCACAGAGCCTTCTTTAATTCTAACAAGAATTACTACACCACGATATGGGTCGTAATAAGAGTCGAATATCAAAGCCTTGAGTGGAGCATTTTCATCTCCGCTTGGAGCAGGAATTTCTTTAATAATTGCTTCCAGCAATTCGTGGATGTGATAACCGGTTTTAGCAGATACATCAACAGCATGTTCGCTGGAAATACCAATGCGCTTTTCAATTTCTTCGCGCGCCCAATCAGGCATAGCGCTAGGTAAATCAACTTTGTTGATAACTGGTAAAATTGCTAAATCATTATCAACCGCTAAATAGACATTAGCGAGAGTTTGTGCTTCAACTCCTTGAGTTGCATCCACTACTAAAACCGCTCCTTCACATGCAGCAAGCGATCTAGATACTTCGTATGTAAAGTCGACGTGCCCAGGAGTGTCAATCAAATTGAAGATATATGTGTTTCCGTCATCACTTAAGTAGGATAATGTGACTGCATTTAACTTAATGGTGATTCCTCTTTCCCTTTCAAGATCCATGGAATCAAGGATTTGTTCCTTCATTTCCCGGGCAGAGATTGCGCCAGTCAACTCTAAAATACGATCTGCAAGTGTAGACTTGCCGTGATCGATATGAGCGATGATAGAGAAATTTCGTGTATATTTTTGATCAAAATCCATATTTGCCTAGCATTATAACATTTATGTTACGATTTGAAAAAGTTTTGTAGTGTCTGTCTTAAATCTTCTTCATTGAGCACTACTTCATATTTACTCCACTCTTTTTTAAAAAGAGAACGGTAGTCATTCCACATATATCTTTCATCAATTAACAAGGCTACACCACGGTCTTTTTCAGTTCTGATGAGTCTACCTACTGCTTGCATAACTTTGTTCATGCCTGGATATGTATATGCATAATTAAAGCCGTTGATGTCGTTTTCTTTGTAATATTCCACTACTTGGTCGCTTTCAAAATTTATTTTTGGAAGACCAATACCAACAATGGCAACGCCAATAAGGGAATCACCAACAAGGTCAATGCCTTCTCCAAAGGCTCCACCAATAATTGCCAAACCAACTGTAGTTTTTTCATTATCTGCTTTGAAATGACTTATTAAGTCATTCTTCTCTACTTCACTCATATCTCTTTTTTGGATAAATAGATTAACCTCGTCATCAAATTCAATGAGAGGTAAGAGATTATCGAGATATTCATAACTTGGTAAATAGATAAAGTAATTGCCCTTTTTAGAAGAGACAAACGTTCTTAAGTAATTTGCAACCGTTTGATAGCTCTTTTCTCGATTCTTATATCTTGTAGATATTTTAGGAGCAATTAATAGCTTTAGGTTCTCGCTTGGGAATGGAGATTGTAACACTAAACTTGGATCTTTATCTTTATTTCCTCCTAAAACATCCATGTAATAGGATAGAGGCGATAATGTGGCAGAGAAAAACACTGCAGAATTCAAGCTTAATGCAGTTGCAGACAAAAATCTTGAAGCGTCTAAGCAGTATGCTTTCAAAGCGATATTGTCCTCGGATTTATCAACATATAAAAGGAATCTTTCTGAAAATAATTCAGAAATCTTGATAAATTTATTAAGTTCTATGTATAAATTGGTGAGTTCTTTAGTTATGTCTTTATTGTTTTCTTTACTCACTTCTTGATACGTAGTGATGAAATGGTTGAATTCTTTATAAGTGTCATCAGTGAAATCTTCCACTTTGGTTTGACCAACTTCAAAACTATCTTCATAGTAAATAAATAATTTATTTATTCTTGCTAATGCATTTTTGATTTTTCTATTTGGAATGCTTTTCTGAGCAAATTTAGCGTCTAAATAAAGTTGCTTATTAATTGTGGCGGAATACATTTCTTTAGAACGTTCCACTAAGTTGTGGGCTTCATCCACTAACGCTAGATAATGAGTAGAATCCTCATCAAAATAACGCTTCATATATGAAATTGGATCAAAAACATAGTTATAGTCACACACGATGACATCGCAGAAAAGCGATAAGTCGAGTTCCAATTCAAAAGGACAAACACTATATTTATTTGCAATATAGCAAATTGTTTCTAAATCGAAGTCATCATAACGAATGATTGATTCCTTGATGATGTTTTTAATTTTGTTGTAGTAGCCCTTGGTGAATGGGCACTCATCAGGATTACAGTTTTTTCCTTTACAAAAACATATCTTTTCTTTAGAGGTGATGATGACATCGCTAATATTGAGTCCGTTATCTTTTAAGATAGATAAGGCTTTATGAGCGTTTTCTTTTCCAGTCGCTTTCGCGGTTAAATAGAATATTTTGCTTTGTTCATCTTCTGCTAAATATTTGATGCTCGGGAAAATGGTAGACATAGTCTTGCCAATGCCTGTAGGCGCTTCAATAAAGAGCTTTCCTTTATTTTTAGCGACGCTATAGACGTATTTAGAGAGCTCTTTTTGTCCTTTACGATAATCTTCAAATGGGAACTTTAATTCGGCAATAGAAGCGTTTCTAGCCTCAGTTAAACGCATAACAACGTGATAGAACTCTAAATAATTATCTAAGTAGCCATAAATATCTTTTTCTAACTCGGAAATATGGAAGGTGTATTCGTCAATTAGCTTCTTGCTGCCTTTACCTTGTTTGATGTAAGTGAGTCTAACCCCAATTGTTTCTAACTTTAAAGCGTAAGCGAACATATATGCGTAGCATTTGGCTTGGCCTAGATGCCATTGGAGGTTTTCTTCGCGGAATTCATCAAGTTCAATTACTGTGGTTTTGATTTCATCAATGATATATTCTTTTTCACTCTTTTTGATGATGCCATCTGCTCTTCCTTGAAGAGTAATCTCGATATCTTCTACGAGGAATGTCTGCTTTAAAGGATATTCAGAAATATAATTCTTCCCTTGAGCGGATTGATATACGGAATGGAGTCTACTACCTTCGGTTTGACTAGAACGATTAAAAACGCGGTTATCTATATCACCGCTTCTTAAAAGAAAATCCACCAACTGATGGACCGAGAGTTCAATGTGAGCTTTCTTTTCTACTTTCATCTAAGTTTCTTGCCTAGTAAATGAGGTTGTCCATTAATAAAGGACATGTAGTCCATTCTTTTCTTTCCTTCTAATTGCACGCTTAGTAAGGAAAGGATTCCGTTTGTGGTTTGCAAATGCAAGCCCCTTTTATCTGCTTTTATAATTTCACCAACTTCGCCAATCATCTCATCGGAGACAATTTCTGATTGATAAATTTTTAATTTAAGTTCATCTAAATATAAGTACGCTCCTGGAACATCACTTAAGGCTCTAATAAAACCAAATAGTTGCTCTTTAGATTTATTTAAATCTAGTTTTTCTTCTTCTGGCTTAATTGAAGGAGCAAAAGTTACCAAGGATTCATCTTGTGGAGTACCTGGGAGTTTATTATCTAAATAAAGAGGTAAGGCTCTTAAGATCAATCTAAGAGCGGCGTCACCCATCTTTTTAAACAAGGATGTTGAGTTATCTAAAGGTGATATCTCTACTTCTTCAGTAGCGTACATCTCACCAGCATCCATTTCTTTTACCATTTTCATAAGAGTCATGCCGGTGACTTTTTCATTATTCATTAAGGCATATTGAATAGGAGCGGCTCCTCGATATTTTGGAAGCAAGCTGCCATGGAGATTAATACATCCTTGAGCAGGAATATCTAATAAACCTTGTGGCACGATTTGGCCATAGGCCAATGTGATAATAACGTCCGGTTTTAATTCGCTAACAAAATCGTATTCTTTACGAATTTTGATTGGTTGATAAACTGGAATATTATGTGCTTGAGCAACGACTTTTGTTGGTACTGGTTCTAATATTTTTTTACGGCCAACAGGACGATCAGGTTGAGCAATGACCGCAACGACATTGTATCCAGCAGAAATAAGGCCTTCGAGTACGGTGGCGGAGATTTCTGGGGTGCCCATAAAAATAATACGTTTATCTGTCATATTTAATACCTTAAGTATTATAAACGAGAATGTGCTGTTTCTCAAACGGAAAAACGAGTATAATTACCTTTGATGAAAATTCTTTTACTTAGCGACACTCACCGTGACGATCAAATCATGTTTGATTTAAAAAGAATGTATCCTAACATGGATTTATATCTCCATGCTGGTGATAGCGTGTCTGATGAATATTCAATCCATCCTTTTATTTCTGTGAATGGTAACTGTGATTACTACCCATTCCCAGAATTTTATCGTGTAGCCACACCAATTGGATATCTTTTAATGAGACATCTTCCATACTTCGATGATAAGCAAGTAAAAGACAATAAAATTCTCATTCATGGACACACCCACAAAATTAAAGTAAATTTCGATTGCGACAAAGTTTTTCTTTGTCCAGGTTCACCGAATTTACCGAAAGATGAAACTGAAGGAACATATATGATTTTGGACCTCAAAGAGAAGGGAAGTTTCATCTATATCCATGATGTTGAAACAAAAAATATTCTCTATACTTATGAAATAAGGTAAAATACACAAGGAAAGTAGGACTAATTATGTACCCTGAATACAGAAAAGTTAAAAACTGCGCTGCTGAAGCAAATCAACTTCTCAGCACCTCAAGAACAATGGAAGACATTTTTGTCTTATCCACCAAAAGAAACTTAAAAAGACTTGCCGTCACCTACACAAACAATGAAGGCAAACTCAAAAAATACAAATATTCCCGTTTTAGAAAGCATGCATTCGAAATCGCATCCATTCTTTCTAATTTCATGATTCAACAACCAAAGAATGTGCCAATCGTCTTAAAAGCAAGCAACGGACCACACTGGGGTGAAATCTTCTGGGCTATTTTAATGACCGGATATAAACCATTATTAGTGGATGCCAGAACTTCTAAAGAAGGAACCGAAAACCTCATTAAGCAAGGTAAGGCTGTTGCTATTATTACCGACGATAACTTTAGTTATGATGTTCCAAAATTCTCATTAAGAGATATCTTGGAAGAAAAACACAGTTATGAATTTGCTCCTAACTGGGAAAACGAAGTTATCTTCTGCTCTAGCGGCACTACTGGTGATGTTAAACTCATGGTTTATAACGGCGAAAATCTCTGCCACCAAATCTTGGCAGCCTTAGATTTCGCTGATACCACCAAAGATCTTTTGTATCCAAAATCAATGGGACCATTAAGAGTTTTAGCCATGATTCCATTCCATCACATCTTTGGCTTCATCGCTACCTTCTTATGGTATTTCTATTACGGCGCAAACTTTGTTTTTGTCCGTTCTTTAGCACCATCTGAAGTTCAAAGCGTTTCCCAAAAATGTAAAGTTACCCATGTTTTCTCAGTCCCATTATTCTGGGATTCTTTAGCCCAAGGCTTAGAGAGAAAGAAAGCATTAGAAACTCCGGCCAAACAACAATATATTGATAAATTAATCGGTTATAACACTGGCAAAATCTTAAAAGAAGAAGCTGGACCATATAAGACAGTACAAAAAGTTTTACAAAGTAAGTTATTAGGAACCAAGGTCAGATATTGTATTTCTGGTGGCGGTTATCTTGATAGCAAGACCCAAACAATCATTAACGGTATCGGTTATCCTTTATATAACGGATATGGCATGACCGAAATCGGTATTACCTCTGTTGAACTTTCACCAATCGTTGAACTCCGTTTAAAAGGCAGTATCGGTATCCCACTACATGGCATTTCCTATAAAATTAAACCAACTAATCCTGCCAATCCAAATAGCGGTGAACTTTTAGTTAAATCTCCAATCACCCACATTAGAGAAATCATTGGTGGTGTGGAAAAAGAAACTACTTTAGATAAAGATGGTTACTTCTCCACTGGCGACATTGCTGAAGTCGACGCCACAAACAGATACTACCTTAAAGGTAGAATTAAAGATGTCATCATTAACGCTGATGGTGAAAACATCTTCCCAGATGAGCTTGAAATCTACTTCAAAAAAATCGCCCACGTTAACAACGTCTGTGTTTTAGGTGTTGATCAAAAAGGTAGTAAGAATCAAAGAATCGTCTGTGCTGTTGAAATTGATAACAGCATCTCTGAAGATGAAATTGAAGTCTTAAAGAAAGAAATGCTCGCTGCTGGACAAGACTTACCAAAAGGCACAAAGATTACTGAATTCTACTTCTGCAGAAGTAAATTACCAGTCGCTAATAATATGAAGGTCAAGAGATTCGTAGTTAAGAAAGGTATCGAATCCCGTAATGGAGATTACATCCCATTTGACTACAAGAAAGAAGTTAAATCTACAAGACAATTCTCTAGCGAAGTTGTTAAAGAAATCCTTGAACCAATGAGAAAAATCTTCTCAAGAATCTTAATTCTTCCAGAATTTAAGATTGATGATGATGCCCATTGGGTTGATGCTTTAGGCGGAGACTCCATGAGCTATGTTGAACTCATCACCACCGTTCAAGAAGAATTCGATGTCATAATCCCAGAAACATCATATGGCAAGTTAACTTGCGTCAATGACTTTGTTGAAGAGATTATGAAGTTAAAAAGTGCGAAAAAATAATTACAAATAATATTTGCATTATTTATACGTATTTAGTATCATTATCGCTGACGCAAAAAAGAAGGTATACACATGGCAAACATTAAATCTCAAATCAAACGTAATCGTACAAACGAAGAGGCACGCTTAAGAAACAAGGCTGCAAAGAGCGCTATCAGAACCGCTGTTAAAAAGGTCAGAGTCGCTGTTGAAGCCAAGAACTTAGAAGAAGCTGAAAAAGCTTTATTAGCTGCTACCCGTTTAATCGACAAGTCTGTCTCTGATGGCATTCAGCACAAAAACACTGCCAGCAGACAAAAGAGTGAAATCCAAAGATTAGTCAATTCTTTAAAATAAGTAATACTTAATTTATTGCGTTTTAAATTTTAACAAAAACAATTCAAAACCATAATTGCGGTCCACAAGACCGCTTTTTATGTCGAGATCTAATTGATACAAAGTATCTAATGTTTCTCTAATGGTTTTATCTGATATCATAGGCAAAAGTTTAGAGAGAATATAGACTCTGCCTGGTTTGATTTTCAATTCACTAGCTATGTCTTCTTTAGACATTCTTTTTTTAGATAAATAACTGACTTGAGATAATAAACGGAATTGATTGCCTAATTGAGAGATTAAAGTCGCTACTTGAATGTTTTGTACTTTTAAATCTCTAAACAGCGAAACCGCTTCAGCGTTCTTTTTATCTATTAATAAATTAAAAATAAGGAAAGCATTGTCGTCTAATGGCTTATTAACCATCAAGATAACATCTTTATAACGAATATGGTCAGTATATAAAGTTAAAACTTGGACACTATTTTGGAATAAACCAACATCTCCAGAAGTACGATCTGCAAGTTCCATAATCGCATCACGGTCAATAACTACGTTATGTTTATCTAAATAGGCTTTAACATATTCGCTCCAGCCTTTTTCATCAGGGTCCACTATTTGCACAATCTTTGCTTTTTCTTTTAATGTTTTAAATAAATCTGATTTTTCATCAACCGAAGAAGAAGCAACAGACAGAATCAAGCAAGCATCAGTGTCTTGACTATTTTCAGAAATATAATTGAGGAGTTCACCATAGTTTTGATCGCTTTCGATCTTGTTTTTTGGTTTTGGTTTTAAAAGGAAATAGCAGTTTTCAAGTGAAACTACCTTTTTTTCATATCCAAGGGCGACATATTTGCATTCATCTACTGCGTCTTGCACTAAAGCATTGTGTCCATCTAACTTAATAAAATTAAGTTCATCAGGTTTTTCGCTACCTAAAAATGCTTCGCCAATCTTACGGATTTGCGATTTGATTGTAGGACCTTGATTTCCGTATACTAAGTAAATCATCGTCATTATTATAACTTATTTGTCAAAATCATTGCCAATAAGTTATCGTTCCTTCATAGTCGGTACGTCGAATGATAACATTATTTTTCTTTAAGATGGTCAGTACTATGTCATGTGGATGACCATATTTGTTATTCTTGCCACAGGATATTATTCCTACCTTTGGTGACAAATATTTAACGAATTGGTCACTTGTCGACGTGTTTGATCCATGGTGTCCAACTTTAAAAATGTCACAAGGAATCGACTCATTATCTTTCATGATTTGATTTTCAATCTTTTTAGGAGCGTCACCCGTGATTAAATAGTTATATTTATTGGTTTTAAAGCCAATAACTAAAGAACAATCATTTTCCTCGTTCCATAATTCTGGATAGACATTGTAGTTTTGAAAAGTCATTCCTCCAATAGTTAATGGGAAAAGTGAATAATCATTTACATATTGCTTGACTGTAAAGTGTTCTATTAAAGAATCAACAGCCCCAGAATGGTCATAATCATCATGGGTGGTTATCAATAAATCAATGTTATATATCCGGTTCTTTTTAAAAAATGGGATTAATGAATTAGTAGCGATATCTTGATAAATACTACCGCCAGTATCAATCAAAACGGAATATTTATTTCTTCTAATTAGTGTAGCATCTCCTTGACCTACATTTATGAAAGAAACCTGGTCTACAAATAGATTTTTATATGGAATAAACAAAAGAGAATTATATAAAGCGAACGCCACTAATGAGATTTTAAACATTGGTTTGAATCTACTTGCAAAATAATAAACCGAAACGATATACATTCCTTCAAATATTGTGATTAGTAAACTATTCATCTCCATTCCATAGAATTTAATATTGATCTTGTTAAAAAAGCTAATCATGTTGGTCAAAAACCAACCATAAGAATTAAGAAAAGAATAAATAGGGATGCCAATAAAAGATATAAGCGACAAAAAATAATAAAGAACGAAAAATGGAGCAAGAATAAGTTGATAAATCGGTGAAGTAATTGAGACTTCGTGATAGAAATCTAACGCAAACGGAACAAAAGCCATAAGAATCAATATAGTCATTAACAATCTCTTCTTGAATCGTTTGAATCCGTGAATTGAATTTATGAAAAAGAATGATATTATCGGAATAAAATAAGTAAGGATAAACCCACTTTGATACGCCAGATGGTAATCGATTAACAAAAAGAATATAGCGGAAAATGATATCAGTTCGAGATAAGAGAACTTCTTTTTAAGTAGATATTCATTGATCCATCTTAATAGTTTAAGAAATACAAATTTTATTACTACAAATCTTGGGTATGAAAATATCAGGAAAGGTAAGAATAAGGCAATTACAACTATATCTTTCGCTTTATCTTTCTTGATTAAATATGATAAGAGTAAAGAAAATAGCAAATAGACTATAGATAAATAGAATCCACTATTAGATAAGAGTCTATTTAAGTGTAGACTCTGGCTTTGCTGATACACTTCTTCATCGCTCCCCATAGAGAAAAGAAATGAACCGATTAACGCACTGGAGTTACTATCAAATTTAGCAAGGAAATTCTTCTTAACTTGATGAAGGCGAAAAGGGGTGAGAAATTTAACCTTAATATCACTTGGGTACATCTGGGAGTATACCCCTTTATTATTTAGATATTCTTTAAAGTTGAAACCTGATTCAATCGTCACTGAATCAAATGGTGTCTTTTCACCCCTTATAAGCAAAATATCGCCTATCTCATAAGGATGATCTTTTTGATAGACATACATCCTTTCAAATGTCGAATTAATAATGTAATAGTTGTCCTTGGCTTCTTCCACCACCGAAAGATATTCAGCTTTGTTGTAAGAAGGACGAATAAAGGACAATCCCACTCCGAGCAAGGAAGATATTGTCATGAACAATAAAGTCTTCTTACCGAAGCGATAAAAGCCAAAAGCTAGCAAAATGACAGCTTCAATTATCCCTAGCACTATGCCGGTTCTAATATTGATACCAACAAAAAGCGATAAGAATAAGAGAAATACAATCACGCGTGCAAGATTACATATCCACGGATTTTGCGGTAAGTGGCGTTACCGATACCATACACTTCCATCAATTGTTCAAGAGTAGAAAACATTCCTTTTTCTTCTCTATAGGAGACGATGGAATTGGCTAAAGTCGAAGTGATTCCACTTATAGTGGATAAAGTAGTAGCGTCATCACTATTGATGTTGACCTTTGTGACTTCACTAGTGTTACAGACATCACTGGAATCATATCTAGAAGCAATAAAATAAGTCATTCCTTTGGTGAGCTCTGCTTCTTCATAGTAAGCACGAGAATCAGCGTTTACAGTTGTTCCACCGGCGGTAGAGATCAAATCTGCCATAGTGGCTCCGTCTTTCATAGTGAAGTTACCGGTTTTATAGACCTCGCCTTCGACTGCTACAGTAAAAGTGTTTGCAACCTCAGTAACACTCCCAGCAGCGCTACCTTGGATTTTTGGGTCGATTATGAGGAAAGCACCAATTACTGCGATGGTGACAATCACGACCCCGATAAGGATTTTAAACATATAAATAAAAACCTCCCTTCATATAATAAAGAGGGAAGTTTTTCGAAAATTTGCTAAAAAATTTTAAAAAGTTTTAATTAAGCACCAATTTTTAAGACTTCTACTTTGTAGACGCTCTTTGGTCCTTTAACATCGACGACGTCGCCAACGACTTTGCCGATAAGCGCTTCACCAAGTGGGCAGGCATTGGAAATCTTGTTATTGAATGGGTCGCTTTCAACAGTGCCAACAATCATATATTTGCCTTCTTTGCCAGTTTCTACAAATCTAATTGTAACAACAGATCCAAGAGCAACTTTGTTTCCTTTTTTGCCAGGCTTACCTTCTTCATCGATAATCTCAGCGTTAGAAAGGATGTTTTCAATTTCCTTAATTCTGCCTTCAACTTCAGCTTGTCTATTTCTTGCTGCATCATAGTCAGCGTTTTCTGATAAGTCGCCTTGAGCACGAGCTTCAGTTAATTGTCTTTTAACTTCTTCTCTAGTGTGATCGATTAATTCACGAAGTTCTTTTTCAAGATTTTCTTTACCAGCTTTGGTTAATATTACTTTATCTCCCATGATAGTTACCTCTCAAATTGTCATGCGTTATTATATCAATAACGATTTATTTATTCCAACATTATTCTTGCGAAATGTGATCAAACAAATAATAAACTAGTCCAACAGCCCCTTTTTCAATAGACGTAGGCGTAGTTATGTCAAGCGTGTATGTGTATTGTTTCATGTTCACAGGAACCTCATTCAACAAAGTTGAGTTCCCATCTTTTAGATAAACCACAAACACATCTTTGTTGTTTGCAAAAGCATATTGCAGCTCGGTTTTATATGAATATGAATTGAATGAATTTTCACTTAGGAAGAACAACATAGCGCTGGAGCGTTTTATTTTATGTACCAAGTCTACACCCCAATCCATGCTTGGAGCTAAAGATTCATCAGATGATGTTACTATTTCGTATTTTCTTAAAACTTTTCTAATCTCGTCAACAACAACACTATCTTGACGTGAGTATGAAACGTAGATATGTTGCAAGTAGATAAATTTCATTAGTTCTTTTCTAAGTCTACGTTTAGTGCTTTCTTTCAAATAACCTCTTTTATCAAAATCAGAATCTAAATCAATGGTTGTTGTGTTTCTTTTCCCGGTTTTGTAAACATAATCTAATTCTTTATTAACCCAAACTGATTCTCTAGCATTTTTAGAATCACAATAAATGAACCAAATACGGGCATCAATTTCTTCTTCAATTAAAGAAGTAATTTCGTCATCATCATCTTTACTCTTTAAAAAGAATAAAAGCGGTTCTGAGGAATTCCTTTCCAAGAAGTTGCGGATTTTTCTCACTTTTTCTAAATCTCTATGAGAGTGAGATATAAAAATGAAAACTTTGTCTTCCATGTCTATAAGTTTAAAAGAGTTAGATATCTTATTCAAATAGATTAATCTATTGCGTTCATATATAATGGTTGAGAATGAAAAAAGATAACACATTTATTCGTCTATTAATCCTGTTTCTCACCTTCTTGAAGATTGGTGCTTTAACTTTTGGTGGTGGCTACGCGATGATTCCTATTATCGAAGAAGAGGTCACCAAGAAAAGAAAATGGATTTCTGAGATTGAAATACTCGATATTATCGCAATTAGTGAATCCACTCCTGGCCCAATTGCGGTTAACACCGCTACTTACGTAGGCTATAAAGTAGGTGGCATAGCTGGTAGCATTTTTGCAACACTTGGACTCGCATTCCCATCATTTGCCATTATCTTTGTTATTTCCTTCTTTTATAAAGACTTTATGCAATGGAAGGTTATCCAAGCCATGTTTAAGGGGTTAAAAGTTGGCGTTATTATCCTTTTATTTTCTGCAGTTTTAAAACTTAAAAAAGGCGTTAAAGTTAACGTGATTGGCATCATCTTATTCGTGATTGCTTTATCCATTATGTTGGTGTTTTCATTTATTAATATCGGCTTTAAATATCTATCACTTTGCCTAATTTTATTAGGCATTGTTACCGGATTAACCCTTACGGCACTTGGTAAAATGAAGGAGGAAAAGAAATGATTTTCTTTGAACTTTTCTACACCTTCTTCTTAATTGGTTTGTTCACCTTTGGTGGGGGCTATGCGATGATTCCAATGATTCAAGAGCAAGTCGTTGGTAAAGGCTGGATTAGTGAATCAAATTTAACCGACTTTATCGCAGTTAGCGAGGTTACTCCTGGTCCATTTGCTTTAAATATATCAACATTTGTTGGTAACACAGTGGGTGGTGTTTTTGGAGCGATATGTGCGACTATTGGCGTTATTCTCCCTTCACTCATTATCATCATTATTATTGCGATGATTATGAAAAAGTTCATGACCAATAAATACGTTCAGGGGGCCCTTGCTGGGGTAAAGCCAATCGTTTTTGCGCTTATTCTTTCCACCGCTCTTGTTTTACTGATTAAAGTTATCTTCTTTAATGGCAACGCCATCAAAGGTGATTTGCAGTTTGATATTAGAAGTTTAACTTTGTTAATTATCTTGTCTTCCATTCTAGTTATATATAAAAAGACGCAAAAGAAAAACCTAGGAGCAATTAAACTACTAGGTTTATCAGCTTTACTTGGAATAATAATCTTTACTATTTAGCGTTTTCTTGTTCATCCATGAAGGCATTGAAGACTTCTTCAACTTCTTCGTATTCTTCATCGGATTCAATTTCAAATAACTCACCGTTATCGTTATATTCCATAGCAATGACATCTTCTGGATTTTCTTTTGTGTATAAAAAGACGTACTTTTTGCCTCTTTCTTCATGTTCATAAGTAAAGAGGATTTCCATTAAATGTTCATTGCCTTCTTCGTCACGAATTGTGATTTGTTTTTCATCTGTAATCATTTTTATCTTCCTTTCATTCTTAAGTAGAAATCCAAGATTTCGCACGCTGCTAAACGGTCAACGCTTTGCTTTTGATTTCTGCTTGAGACATTTAATTCTCTTAATGTTTTTTGGGCGCTTACTGTTGTAAGTCTTTCATCCACTAATTCTATTTTAAGCGATGGGTCTTCTTTTTCTAAGTCTTCTTTAAATCTTTTAGAAGATTCAGCTCTAAAGCCTTGAGAACCATCCATGTTGATTGGTAAACCAATCACGATATTCTTAATGCCAGTTTTAGCCACTAAATCATGCACATACTTTCTGGCTTGTCCATATGCTTCCTTTGGAAAGCGGAATGTTTCTAAGCCATGGACAAATCCTAAAGCATCACTTGTGGCAACACCTAAGGTTGTTGTTCCTAAATCTAAGCCAATATATTTTTCCATTACTTCAATAATTCCTTAGCGGTTTTAATGGCTTCTTCGATTTTGGAAGCGTCTTTACCAGCGCCACTTGCGAAATCTGGTCTTCCACCACCAGATCCACCTAAAACAGTAGCGACACTTCTAACTAACTCACCTGCTTTATAGGATTTTTGAGCTTCTCCGTTTACACTACAGACAATAGAGATAGTTCCCTTATCAAGTCCAATTAAAACGATAACTGAATTAGTGTGTTTGACCTTTAATTCATCAATTAAAGTAACAAGAGCATTTCTATTGGCGTCTTTTAAGCATTTAACCAACACTTCTTTATTTCCGAGAGTCTCGAATTCGTTATTTAAGGAAGCTGATTCGGCGTGAGCTAATTTTGAAGATAAGGACTCTACTGTTTTCTTTAATTCAGCCTTTTCATTTAGGAGAGTTCCAAGTCTAGTATTTACTTCGCTAATTGAGCTTGCACCTAAAGAATTTCTTGCTTGCACCAACATATTTTCACGTTTCTTAAGTAGTTCATACGCTCCAATTGAGGTACGGGCAACAATACGTCTAATGCCACTGGCGACACTTTCTTCACTTTCGATTACAAAGACACCAATGTCACGAGAATTACTAACGTGTGTACCACCACAAAACTCCTTAGATACTTCGCCAAAGCAAACAACTCTAACGACATCTCCATATTTATCATCAAATAAGGCTTTTGCGCCTAATTTTTTAGCGTCGTCAATAGAGAGAACTTTAGTTTCTTCTGGGATTGCTTCGGAAATCCAGCGATTAACCTTTCTCTCCACTTCTGCGATTTGTTCTTCTTTCATCTTCTCGAAATGGGAGAAGTCGAAGTGAATATAGTCAGCACATACATAGCTACCTTTTTGAGCAACGTGGTCTCCAAGGACTTCGGTTAATGCACTTTGTAATAAGTGAACTGAAGAGTGATTTCTTCTAATGAGTTCACGGTTGTATTCATCAATCTTGAGTGTGACTTTATCGCCAACTTTGATCTCACCAAAAAGAACACTAATATGATGTAAATGTTGCTTATTAGGAGCTTTACTTACTCCTTCAACCTTGGCTTCCATGTCTTTGCCAGTAACGGTACCAATATCAGCGATTTGACCACCGCTTTCAGCGTAGAACGGAGTTTCTTTAACAACTAAGTCACCTTCTCCGTTTAAAACATCAACTTTCTTGCCACTGACAAATAAGCCGATAACTTCACTTTCAATAGCTGTCTTTTCATAGTTAAAGGTGCTAGGAGCGGTAAATTGCATCAAGTCGATTGATTGCTTATTCATGGATTGTTGATCTCCACGAGCGGCTCTCGCTCTTTCTTTTTGTATATTCATTTCTTCGTTGAATTCTTCAATGTCAACGGTGACACCATTTTCTTCACAAATTTCTAAAGTGAGTTCTTTAGGGAAGCCAAAGGTGTCATATAATTTAAACATATCTTTACCAGATAAGACTTTCTTATCTTTGATAAGTTCGTTTAATAAAGCTTCGCCATTAGATAAAGTCTTAATGAATTTTTCTTCTTCAGCAATAATGAGCTTTTTAATGTATTCTTTTTTGCCTTCAAGATATGGATAGAACTCTTTCATGATTTCCACGACCACATCAACAAGTTGATATAAGAATGATTTATTGATACCTAAGACTCTACCAAAACGCTCTGCTCTTCTAAGTAATCTTCTTAAGACGTAGCCTCTACCTTCATTGGAGAATACTTCTCCATCTGCGGTAGCGAATGTCACAGTTCTAATATGGTCCGCGATTACTCTAAAGGCTCTCTTGTCACTTTCATATTTCTTGCCAGATAACTTTTCAGTACAAGCAATAATTGGCCAGAATAAATCAGTTTCATAAACGGTATCAGTTTCTTGCATGACAACCGCAAATCTTTCTAAGCCTGCACCGGTATCGATGTTTTTACTTGGAAGTTCTTTGTATTCGCTTCTTTTCTTACCTGGTTCGCTATTAAACTGCGAGAAAACGATGTTCCAAATTTCTACAAAGCGGAAATTAGGTAAATCATCTTCTAAAAGTTTTAATCCAATATGTTCAGGATCAAATTTCTCTCCACGGTCATAATGGACTTCGGTGTCAGGTCCACATGGGCCTTCACCAATTTCCCAGAAGTTGTCTTCTTTTTTAATTAAATGGCTTTCTTCAATGCCATTTTCCATCCAACATTTCTTAGTTTCTAAATCATCTGGATGATAGGTAACGTAAATTTTTTCCTTAGGAAAACCAAACCATTTTTCACTGAAAAGCATTTCAGTTGCCCAGGCAATGACTTCTTTACGGAAATAATCCCCAATAGAGAAGTTTCCGAGCATTTCAAAGAATGTTAAATGGGTCGCGTCACCCACATTTTCAATATCATTAGTTCTAATGGATTTTTGAGCGTTAGTAATTCTTCTACAAGCAGGAATTTCCCTTCCATCAAAGTATTTTTTTAAGGCTGCAACTCCAGCGTTAATCCAAAGTAAAGTTGGATCATTAACAGGGATTAATGACGCACTTGGTTCGATACGATGTCCTTTAGATTCAAAGAACTTTAACCACGTATTTCTAATCTCATTACCGGTCATTTTTTTCATGATTTTTTCCTCCAAATATAAGAAAACGTTCCTTATAGGAACGACTAAGCCGCGATACCATCCTATTTCCTATCTATTAGATAGACACTTAATTCTAGTTATTTCGTTAACTTAACGGTGGCATTACCCACATGACAAGGAGTGGCCCATTTATTTTCTATTGCGTTATTGCACCAAACAAACGCTCTCTAAGAATAGAAGAAATAAATTTCTTTCCTTCGCAAGTATCTTATCACAATCGCATATACATGCAAGAAAAAACGCTCAATGTTGAGCGTCTAATCTTATTCTGCTTTATCGAATTGGTCTTTGCCAACACCACACCATGGGCAAGTAAAGTCTTCAGGTAAGTCTTCGAATTTGGTGCCAGGAGCGATTCCTAAATCTGGGTATCCTTCATCTTCATCGTAGATAAAGCCACAGGCTAAACAAATGTACTTCATATTCGTTTCCTTTCTTAATTTATTGGTTCAAAGTCAGCTGCGCCGTGTTTACAAAGTGGACAGACGATGTCTTCTGGTAGTTCATCACCTTCATAGACATAGCCACAAACTTTACAGACGAAGCCTTTTTTCTTTTCGGTGTTTGGTTTTGGTTTAACGTTTGCCTGATAGTAATTATAAGTCATGGTCTCGACATTATTGATAATCTTACTTTCAGTAACTTGACAAATAAACATGCCATGTGTACCTAAATCAACGTAGTTTTCAACCTTTAAGGAAATAAAGGCGTTGATATATTTATCAAGCACAGGTAAACCATTTTCACTTCGTATGATTTCTTGACCTTCAAACTTGTTTTTGTCTTTGCCAGAAACAAATCCGAATTGTTGGAAGACACTGAATGGAGCTTCAACATTTAAACAGTTAACGTTAAGAACGCCTGTCTTTTTGATAATGTCATGAGAATAGTTAGCCTTATTGATGTTGACACACACTCTTAATGGAGTGTCGGTTAACTGAGAAACAGTGTTAACGATTAAGCCGTTATCTTTATTACCATCTCTAGAGGTGACAACATATAATCCGTATCCAATTTTGAATAACGCTTTTGGATCAAGTTCAGGAGCTTTTTCTTCTTTCATCTCTTTATGGGCTTTATATTCTTCACAAAGTTTTTCTGCTAAAGCAGAAATTTGTGCTTTATTTTCTTCAGACATGCTAGAGAGGATTCTCACTTTTGGCTCAAGAATTTCAATGTTTTTACAACCCGCAAGTTTTTCAGACATCACTTTAGCAGCAAGAGGAGCCCAGGTTCCATTTTCCATTAAGCCAATCTTCTTGTTTTGGAAATTTCTTTCCACTAGGTGGGCAATGAAAGTATCCATGAATGGGAAAATACCAGCGTTATAGGTAGTTGTTGCTAAAACGATCTTGCCATATCTAAATGCATCTTCTACACATTCAGGCATGTCATCACGCGTTAAATCGCTACAAGCGACTTTTGGACAGCCATTCTTTTTAAGCTCTTCACACAAGAATTCCACTGCTTCTTTGGTATGTCCATATACAGATGTATAAAAGACAGCAACACCTTCAGATTCAGTTTGATATGAACTCCATGTGTCATATTGTTTCAAATAATGACCTAAATCTTTATCAAGGACAGGTCCATGTAATGGACAAATGATTTGAATATCTAAAGTCGCTGCTTTTTTTAATAAAGCTTGCACTTGTGGGCCGTATTTACCGACGATACCGAAGTAGTATCTACGGGCTTCGCAATCCCATCCTTCAGGATCTTCCACGTCATTGGCGCCAAATTTACCAAAGCCGTCCGCAGAGAATAAGACTTTGTCATAGCTATCATAGGTAACCATAACTTCTGGCCAGTGCACCATAGGTGCAAAGACAAATGTTAATGTATGTTTTCCGATATTTAATGTGTCACCTTCGTTAACCACAATTCTGTTTTTAATTTCTTCGTGGAAGAATTGCTCCATCATCTTAAATGTTTTTGCGTTTCCTAAAACTTTTGCAGATGGATATTCTTTTAAGAAGTTGATGATATTAGCAGAGTGGTCTGGCTCCATATGTTGCACCACTAAGATGTCAGGTTTTCTAGAGCCTAACACTTCTTTAATGTTTGCTAACCATTCTTTAGTGAAATGTTGGTCAACAGTGTCCATCACCACCACTAAGTCATCAACGATGACATAAGAGTTATAAGCCATCCCTAATGGAACAACATATTGGCCTTCAAATAAATCGATATCGTGGTCGTTAACACCAACGTAATAGATATCTTTTGTGACGTTTTTCATAATTATGCTCCAATCCAAGCATTAAGCTTGCCATCAATTGTATTTACTTCGCTACCTTTACAGGCAAATCCTTTTTTAATCAATGCACCTTTTAAAGAACCTTTGAGTTCGAGCTCCGCTAATCCTAATGCGCCTTCTTCATTGGTGGCGAAAGGATAAACAGTTTTCCCTAGCCAACTGTGGTCTTTTATAAAGCTAGCAACAATACGTGGATAAGTTCTCCACCAGCAAGGGAAGCCTAGATAAATCACATCATATTCATCTAAAGATGAAAGAGGATGCAAGTAGGCAACTTTTTCATTATATTGATCCTCAATTCTACTTCTTTTGACACATTCTTCATAGGAAGTTGGATAAGGAATTTCAGGTTCTAACTTAAATAAGTCTCCACCGGTTTTTGCCGCAATCTTTTCTGCCACAACTTCGGTAAAACCTTTGGTGATAATTTCCATTTCACCATTAACAGAATTCTCACCGACACGAGAGAAATACACGATTAATGTTTTCATATATGAATACCTCATACCTATTATTACAAATTTATAATTTTTAATAAATCTATATTTGAAAAAATGTTAGAATTATTCCATGAAATTCATAAATTATAAGAATGATAAATCGATAAGAAAAGACATTGAACCACTATACATTTCTGCCTTTCCAGAAGAAGAAAGACCACCAGAAGATATGTTCTTTACTAACGCTTTAAAAAAAGATAATGAATTATTCGGATTCTATAAAGATGATAAATTTATTGGTTTTGCCAATCTTCTCTTCTATAAAGACTTGTGCTACATGTTCTTTTTAGGAATTGTTTCGGAATATAGAAATAAAGGATATGGTAGTCAAATAATTCAAGAAGCGTTAAAAATGTATTTTGGAAAAACCTTTGTCCTCTGCTACGAAGAAGTCGATGATAAATATCAAGATAATGAATTAAGAAAAAGAAGAAGAGAATTCTATTACCGAAATGGGTTTAAAGATAATAATTTGAAAACATGTGAATATTGGGTGAACTATGACACATGTTACTTCGGTTCCCACCAAGTTCCATTCGAAGATTATCTAGGTCTCATGGTTCACTGCTATGGACCATTAGCGAAAAAATACATTAAAAAAGCATCGTGATTAGCGATGCTTATTTTATTAATAAAATAATTTATTTAACTGCAGCAAGTGAGATACTTAAAGCAAATGCGGCCATAACCGCGATAGAGACGGTGATTGGTGAATATAAAATTTTTTTAAATTCAATCTTTTCATTGATGTTTAATTTCATCGCTAAACGATATAAGCCGTAAAGGGCTGCGCCGAAGGATAAAGCGTAGATGATAGCAACACCGTTATAGGTAAATAGATATTTCTCACCAACTTTTTGCCAGTTTTTCATATTTTCAAAAGCATTAATGTTTTTGGTTAAAGATGGGCTAGCAACCGCAACGATTGAAGCAATGCTAATATATGAGAATTGATAAACTGTGTTTGCGGTGACAAAAGTAGCAAAATTCTTAAGACTTAAAACACTAGTTGGTCTAAAGATTGCTAAAGCACCCATCATCGCAAGTGATTCAACAACAATATAAATAGCAGGGAAATAGACATAAATTGTCATGCCCATCACAAAGGCTGTACTTAATTTAATAGTTGCAGAAACAAGTCCAGCAAAGAAAACAGATAATAGTGAACCAGTTTTCTTATAGCATAAGCTCATAAATAAGAAGGCGATAGGAACAATAATGATGCTGCTTTTTGTAAATAATCCACCAGCTTCAAAAAACGGAAGATGTAATAAAGTTCCTAAACTAGCTTCAAAGATTCCCCATAAAGAGCCAAAAAGCAAAACAGGGAACAAGATACTTAAAAATTTCTTTTGTTTTTCCATAATTTTCTCCATTTCGACAACAAATGTGTCAATTCAACATTATTTTGCCACAAGAATTTGGCTTAAAAAAGTTGTTTTTTAGGCCTCGCGGGCGCAGTCATTAACCTTGAATGACGCGCATGTTCGAAAAATTTATTTTAGTTTGAATAGCGATAAATTTAGTTGGTTTATTGCTAATTAGAAAGTTTTAACCTATAAATCAGTTCTTTTGCCTTTATAGTAAGTTGAGTCAATTAAACCGCCGCCAAGGCAAATATCACCATCATAAAATACAGCGGCTTGTCCAGGGGTGACTGCTTTATATGGTTCATCAAATCTTAACTCAACAGTATCCTCATCTTTAAAGAAAATAGTCACTCCATTATCTTGCTGACGATAGCGGAATTTAGCGTAGATATGTTGTCCATCTTTTGGCTTATCAGTAATGAAATTAAGATCAGTAACTAAGCAAGAATCGGAATTGAGCCTGTCAGATTCTGGGCCACTTGCAACATATAAAATGTTGTTTTTGATGTCTTTTTTGACTACAAACCAACCATGAGCAACTTCTCCATGGATTCCACCAATACCGAGTCCTTTTCTTTGACCAATTGTGTAATACATGACTCCATCATGTTGAGCAATTACTCGACCTGTGTCGATATCAACCACATCTCCTTTTTTAGCAGGAATGTAATTTTTTAAAAATTCTTTGAAGTTTCTTTCACCGATAAAACACACTCCAGTCGAGTCTTTTTTATCAGCGATTTCAAGGTTTAAATCATGAGCGATTTTTCTAACCTCTTTTTTATCAATATCACCAAGAGGGAATAAAGCGTATTTTAATTGGTCTTGGCTAATTTGCGAAAGAAAATATGTTTGATCTTTGTTTTGATCAAAGCTTTTGCACAAATAAGCTTTTCCTTCTTTATCGATACGCTTTGCGTAGTGACCCATGGCGATCATATCAAAACCTTTATCGAGTGCGAACTTCAAAAACGCATCGAACTTAATATATTTGTTGCAGAAAATATCTGGATTTGGAGTTCTTCCGTTTTCATATTCTCTAATGAGATAGGAAAATACTTCATCCCAGTATTCTTTGACAAAGTCAATTCTTAATAATTCAATACCCAGTTTTTTTGCAACAGCGACTGCATCATCGTAATCTTTTTCTTGTGGGCATTGGGAATTATTGATATTTGGATTTCCTAAATAATCATTATTAGCAAGGCTATCCCAGTTACGCATAAAACAGGCAGTGACTTCATATCCCTGTTTTTGAAGTAGATAAGCGGCAACTGCACTATCAACACCACCGGAAAGGCCAACTAAAACTTTCATTTAAATAATTCCTTGCTATCAAGCACCAAAGTGAATGGGCCATCATTCACGCTATACACGTCCATATCTGCACCGAAAACACCAGTTTCAACGTGTTGTCCGCTTAATCTCTCTAATTCTTTATTGAAGAATTCGTATAAAGGTTCTGCTTCATGTGGATGTAAGGCGTTAACAAATGATGGGCGTCTACCACCAGTCGTATCTGCGTATAAAGTAAACTGAGAGATAGACAAAATATGTCCATTAACCGCTTCAAGCGACAAATTAATTTGTCGATGGTCATCTGCAAACACTCTTAGTTTAATAATCTTATCAGCCATCTTAGTAGCGATTTCTTGATCATCACCATCAGTAAAGCCGACAAGTAAAAGGTAACCGTTAGAAATCTTTCCAACGGTTTTACCTAATATATCAACGTGAGCTTCTTTAACTGTTTGTAAAACAACTTTCATTATCTAATAATTTCTCTAATAACTGGAAGCGTCTCCACTTTTTCATCAGAATAAGCGTATGCTTGTCTAATTTCATCTAAAACAGGGAGATATTCTTCAGCTGGTTTATTGGTATAGATGGTGCATAATAAGTCACCACGTTTAACTTGAGCACCAATTTTCTTGGCTAGAACAATACCAGCAGACATATCAATGACATCTTCTAAGGTTTCTCTACCAGCGCCGAGTTTCATCGCACTGATACCGATTTCAAGAGCGTTGATTTCTTTGATGTAACCATCGCGTTCGCTTCTGATTTCAACAATGTTCTTACTGATTTCAAATTTCTCTGGATTTCTAATATAGCTGACATCGCCACCTTGAGCTTCTACCATTAAGCAGAATTTCTCAAAGGCTTCGCCATTATCAATTACTTCGTGAAGTTTCTCACGAGCTTCTTCGATGCTCTTGCAGACTTTAGATTCTACAAGCATGATACTTCCGGATGTATAACATAATTCCATTAAATCTTCTGGTCCATGGCCATGTAAAGAGTCAATGGCTTCTTTAACTTCAAGGCTATTGCCTACGGCAAAACCTAGAGGTTCACTCATATCACTTAAAACAGCAACGGTATCTCTATTTAAAGATTTACCAATTTCCACCATGGTCTTGGCTAATTCTCTAGCCTGATCCATGTTCTTCATAAAAGCGCCTTCACCAACGGTGACATCAAGTAAGATGACATCAGTACCACTGGCGAGTTTTTTAGACATAACACTAGCGGCAATTAATGGGATAGATTCAACTGTTCCAGTAACATCTCTAAGAGCATATAGCTTTTTATCAGCAGGAACTAAGGTGCTAGTTTGACCAACAATAGCTAAACCGATACGGTTAACTTGGTCCACCATTTGTTCTTTGCTTTTAGCAATGATTAATCCTGGGATGGATTCTAATTTATCTAAAGTTCCACCAGTGTGGCCAAGTCCACGACCACTCATTTTGGCAACCATGCCACCGACAGCGGCAACCATTGGTCCTAAGACCAAAGATGTTTTATCACCAACTCCACCTGTGGAGTGTTTATCAACTTTAATACCTTGGATATCGCTTAAATCAATAACTTCACCACTATGTTCCATGTAGTCAGTTAAAGTTGCGATTTCTCTTTTATTCATCCCTCTAAAGAAGATTGCCATGTTCATTGCACTAGATTGATAATCTGGGATTTCTCCTTTAACATAGCCATCAATCCAGAATTTAATTTCTTCGTCTGTTAATTCATGACCATCTCTTTTTTTGATGATTAAATCGACCATTCTCATATGTTATATACCTCGCTAATATGGTATCACAAATAATGTATTTAAATACATTGTTTTTGTAATATATATTCTTCTCTTTTATAATAATTATATGGATTTCAAGGAACATTTAATCGAATCTATCGGAGAAAAAGAAGCAGAATTATTAATAGCCTCTTTATCTAGACCAAGCGAACACGCGGTTCTTTTAAACATTGAGAAAATCAGTGATGAAGAATTCTTAAAAGAATTCCCGCAAGTTAAGCCTCATCCTTACGTTAAGCACGCTTATATCTACGACAAGAGTGTCTATGAACTTGGGAAGCACATTTATCACGAATTAGGTTTCTATTATTTGCAAGAACCATCAGCGATGGTTGTTTCCTCACTCATCGATTTTCAAGATGACGATTATGTCCTTGATATGTGTGCCGCACCTGGAGGAAAGGCTATACAAGCATCCTTTAAAATGCACGGAAACGGGCTTATTATCGCTAACGACTTATCGTTTGATAGATGTGGATTATTAAGTAACAACGTAGAAAGATTGGGTTTAGGAAATATCATCATTACCAACGGCAATATGACCGATACTTATCAAAAACCAATCAACGCTTTCGACAAGATTATTTTAGACGCTCCATGTTCTGGATCAGGAATGTTTAGAAAACACGAACTTATGGAAAGCGAGTGGTCCATTAACAAAGTTAAAAGATTCCAAGCCATTCAAAAAGATTTAATTCTTATTGCTTATAAGATGCTTAAACCTGGAGGTTTGCTTTCATATTCAACTTGCTCTTATTCTAAAGAAGAAGATGAAGATGTCATTTCTTATCTCTTAGATAAGACTGACGCGGTCATTGAAGAGATAAAAGACATCGATGCTGCATATATCAACCCTAATTGTCCTATCGGAATTAGACTTATGCCTTCACATTTCCAAGGTGAAGGGCAATATATTTGTCATATCAGAAAACCAGGAGAAAGCAAAAAGAATGAATATGATCATGTAAATAAATTTAAAGATATCATTCCATTTGATTATGATGTGAAAAAGGTCAATGACTATTTGTTCGCTATTAAAAACGGCAAGGAAATCAAAGGCTTTAATATCTATAGATATGGAATCAAGGTTGGTGAATATAAAAAAGATAGATTTGCTTATGACCTTCATTATGCAAGGAGTTTAAGTCCAGAGCAATTCCCTAGTGTAGACTTATCTTTAGAAGAAACTAAGGATTATTTATTCGGTAACCAAATCAATAAATCAAGTAATAAAAAAGGTTTTATCCTTTTAACATATAAAAATAAGGCAATCGACATTGCCAAAACTGATGGAAAAGTAATTAAAAATTATTATCCAAAAGGACTAAGAAAAAAGTTTTAATAAACACGATTGAATCGATAATGCTTGTCGTTGAGTTCAAGCATTCTTTTTTGATCGATTTTTCTAGTGACAAAAGTGAGTTCAGCTTGGATTCTAGACTGCACCATTTTCGCCACTTGTTCAGTGGTTAAACCTTCATATTCTTCTGGATAAATTGGCTTTAAGAATTTGATATATGTAGGATATTTTTTGTAGTTATGATGTTTGTATAAAGTTCTAAAGCTACCAAAGACCACAGTTGGTACGATTGGTGTCTTAGATTTCATAGCAGGGCGAAAGGTTCCATGATGAAAACTAAGAAGTAAGCCCATTTGGTCTTTATTTCTTGTTCCTTCTGGGAAGATAACCCAGCTAATTTCTTTTCTAGCTAATGAGTCTTGAACCTTCATCATCACCTTTAAAGATTGTTTTAAATCTTCACGGTCTAAGAAAAGCCCTAAATCACTTTTAAATACACGACCAACGAATGGGAGTTTTTCAATTTCTTTTTTAGCCACAAATGTCACTGGTTTATCAAGAGCATCAAAATAAATAAGTGGATCTGCAGCACCCATATGATTAGAAATAAAACAGCAAACATCATCTGGGATATTTTCCTTGCCTTCAACAAGAGTGTCATACTTTAAAGCATGGGTGGCTTTGGTGATAATTCTTCTTACTTTTTTGTAGCGTTTTTCAACAGGAACATTGCTATTTTTCTTAGAATAAGAAAGCATCCACGCAAAATACGAGATTAGAATTCTCGGTAACATTAATAATGCCGCTTTAATAATGTGCCACATAATTACTTAACAATAATGAGTTCTACTCCTAATCCAGGACAAATAAAATTCTTGGTATATGAATCTTTTTTAGTAAAGCCATTGGCCCCAAAATAGACCATGCAATAATCATTAAACTCAAGAGTTTTAGCGTCTTCACTTGGATTGATAACTAATATGCCTTCGCTATGGTTATCAAAGAGTAATTTGTTATCTTTAATTTCAATAACAAGTAAGCCATTCTCGAGGTATTTGATTTCCATACCATCAAGCGCAGAGAGATTTTGTACTTTATATAAACCAAGTTGTTTTCTTAGCTTAATTAAATCGGATAAATAAAGGACCATCTCATCCCTTTCGGAGACTAAAGTCCAATCCATATTATTTACTTTAGGAATGTTATAAGTATTATCAAGCATGCACTTTGACATGCCAATTTCTTGGCCCATGTGTATAAATGGAACACCTAAAGAAAGGATAGTAATGGCGTTAGCGAATTTTACACGTTTGAGGTTAATTTCTTCGTTGTCATCAAAGTAAGAAATCTTATCGTATAAAGTTTGGTTATCGTGGCACTCAACATAGTTAATTGATTGTGCGATATTGTCATATCGATTCTTAATCATGCAAGCACAAAGAACATTATTTAAGTCTTCTTTATAATAGGTGTTAAAAATAAAGCCTCTTTCATAACGGTTAAAAGTTGAACCTTTAATCACATCTCTAAATTGGTCATTAAAGAATCCCATTTCTGGAATTTGGTGAGCGTTATCACTACAAGTCTTCATATCTTTAGGAATGCCGGTCATCATATCCCAGCCTTCTCCATATAATAAAGCGTCACTCTTAATTTCTTTTGTCAATTTAACGATTTCTTGAGAGGTTTTAATATCGATTAAACCAAGTAAATCAAATCTAAATCCATCAACATCAAACACTTCAAGAGCATATTTAATGGAATCTAAGATATGTTTTCTCACCATCGTTCTTTCGCTAGCGATATCATTACCACATCCACTGCCTTCAGAGATTTTCTTGCCCATTCTTCTGAAATAATAGTTAGGAATATTTTTATGGAAATCAGAGCTTTGATATTCATAAATGTGGTTATAAACCACATCCATAATGACACGAATGTCATTTTTATGAAGTTCTTCCACCATAGTTTTAAATTCTAATAGTCTCGCCAAAGGATCTTCTGGATAGTTGGAATAGCTTCCTTCAATCGCGAAATAGGAAATTGGGTTATAGCCCCAGTTATAGTTATCTTTAATTGTGTCGTCGACACCAAAGAAATCATGCACAGGTAAAATCTGTACATGGGTGACACCAAGTTTCTTAAGATAATCAATTTTATTGATTAAGCCAAGATATGTTCCTGGTTGGTCGTTATCTTTATCAAGTTCGGTGAAATCGCGAATATCTAATTCATAGATTATTGCTTCAGTTGCGGATTCAATCTTAGTGGTTGGTTTTACTTTCTTAACAACGTCCAAACACTTTAAATCAATGACTGCTGAATAACGAGAATTAAGCGACATGCCGTATCCATATGGGTCTCTAATTTCTTTTGTGACTTCATTTTGATGAATCATGTAAGAATATTTCTTGTTAAACAAATCACCTTTAACTGTTAATTTGAAAACGCCTTTCTTGCCCTTTGCCATTGGCAAAAGAACGAAATTGTTTTCACTTTTCTCTAGTTTCAAATAAACCTTTTCACTCATTGGTGACCAAAGAGTAAAAGTTGTTTCTTCTTTTGTATATTTAGCGCCAAACTCTTTATCAAAAGGGGTATAGAGTTCATCAAATTCTCTAGAGGTTACATAAGTGCGATAATCAAGTCCTTTAGTCTCTCCATCGTTACACTTAACGATATTTAAATTTCCTAAAACAATATCTTTATCTGAAGTTAACTCGATTCTAAATAATTTATCACTTCTAGAAAAACGAGCGATTTTAAGTGGAGAAACAATCCCATCCATTTCGATGCTAAAAACAACATCATTGATATCGGATGATTCTCCATAATACATAACTGCAATTACGTTCTTACTGATTAATTCAGCATTTATTAAGCCATAATCCATAAATTAGAAAATTACTTCCTCGCTAGTAACTATGTTGCTATCATCACTATTGTCGTCGTCACTAGTGACTAAGACACGGCAGCCTTTAGAGACACCATCGACTTCGAAATCAACAACACCTTCCATTTGTAAGCGCTTAAAGAACTTACCAGCTCTATTGAAACCAACTTGGCATTCTCTTTGAATCTTACTCATGGAAACGAATTTTTGTGTTAAAACCCATTCTTTGACGGATTGATATTTCATTTCTTCAGCTTCATCAGCTTCTTTTTGTACTTCGCCAGAAGCAATCATTTCCCTAGCTGTCTCTTTAGAGTGATCCACTAAATCGAGATATTTTTCATCATAATATGGTTGATAATGTTCTTTTAAGTAGCTGACGATATGGATGATTTCTTTGTTTTGAACAAAACAACCTTGTAAACGTGTAACACCTTGTTTAGAAACAAGTGGGGATTGCACTAACATGTCGCCTTTACCTTGTAAAGCTTCCGCACCACCTTCACCAATGATAGTCATAGAATCTGTATAGCTGGATGTAGTTAAAGCCACGTGAGTTGGTAAATTACCTTTAATAACACCAGTAATAACGTTTGTGGATGGTCTTTGGGTAGAGATTAAAAGATGGATACCACAAGCTCTAGCTTTTTGCGCGATAGAGACGACTGGTTGTGATATTTCTTTACATGTGTCCACTAAATCAGCATATTCATCTAAGACTACGATGATATATGGCAATTTCTCTTCGCCGATTTCTTCGGCAACTTCGTTAAATTGTTCAATGTTACTTGCTCCACTATTGGAGGTATTAAATAATTCATAACGATTATTCATTTCATCGACTAATTTAGAAAGTAAGACTTTCGCCTTAGAAGACTCGGTGATAATTGGACATAGTAAGTGCGGCATATCACGATATTTAGTCATTTCTACTTTCTTAGGGTCAACCAAAACAATCTTCAAATCATCTGGAGAGACTCTCATAATTAAAGTAGAAATAATAGAGTGAATATAAATGGACTTACCACTTCCAGTGGTACCAGCGACCAATAAGTGTGGGAATTCATTGAAGTCACGAGCGACAACCTCGCCAGATATATCTTTACCAAAAGCCACGGAAAGCGGATGCTTTTTCACATCTGGAAGCGCTTCCACGATTTCCTTAAAGCTCACGGTTGTAATTGCAGCATTAGGAACTTCCAAGCCAGAGAAAGATTCGTTTGGCACGATTGGTGTAAATCTAGTAGCAACGCCACCAAGTCTGATGGAGATATCACCCACTAAACGTTCAACGGATTTAACAGTGACGTTTGGATCATATTCAATGTTGTATCTAGTGATACCTGGACCAATTTTATAGCCAGTACATCTAGCGCCCACTTTAAAATCAGCAAAAATACGGTTAATAGCTTCTAATCTAGAAGCTGCAACTTTTTCATTTAATTCTTGAGCTTCAGTGGTGTCATAAGTTGCTAAGAGTTCAGTAGAAGGTGGAATCCAGTTAACTCTTTCTCTCTTTTTAGGAGCTTCTGGTTTCTTTTCTTCAACATATTCCTCTTGAGGAACTGCTTCTTCCTCAGGAGCAATATAAACTGGCTGGGCCCTAACTAAAGATTCATCAAGTACCGGTCTTTCTTCAACTGGTTCTTGAGGGACAACTTCGGTTGGTCTAGTTTCAATTAAGTTGATATCTTCGTCTTCAACCTCATTTTCCATAATAGAAGGTTCTTCTTCCTTAATAGGAGCAGGAGGAACCACTTCACTAATAGGAGTGGTTTTCTTTTGTCTAGAAAACACTAACGGGGTGAACTCATTATATTCATTTTGGTTATATTTGACTCCATAGGAGTCATCTAAAGAAACAGATGGCTTTGAGAAACCACTATTTTCGTTAATGAATGGTTTTTGATCACTTTCATAACCAGGTTTAACTTCTAAAGGCTCTTTTTCAATAATAGGGTTATCCGCTGGTTTTTCTTCTTCGACTCTAATTTCCTTCTTTGGTTTTTCCTTCTTAACCTTTTTCTCTTTTGGTTTTCTATTCTTAATGGCCTTTGCAATAACAGGAGCAAAGACGATAAGTAAAGCCAGGAAGATTAAAGCAATACCAATAAACAAAGAAATGGTTTGATTATTGATTGTGGAATGGAGTAAAACACCGAGTAAACCACCTTGGAAAGTATTTCCTGGTTCAAGAGCGTTAATAAATGGAATTGTGTAATAGCCATTTAAACCAGCATGGAATGTATCCATCGCGGTATACATGTTGCCAGGGAAATTGATAAAGGCGACACTAGCGATAAAGAAAATAGCAATGAACACTAAAAGGGAAGCAATTAAATAAGAAATCTTCTTATAGTTAAATTTAGGGGCAAAGACTTTTAATAAGCCGATAACACCAATCCAAGCAAACAAGAAATAGTAACTCGCACCAAATAAGTAAAGAGGGACAAACGCTAAAGTTCTTGCCACTTTGCCAACATTAATGATGCAAACAATAGAAAACAAGAAAAGGAATAATCCTTTTATGATCGCTTCAGCTCTAGGATTTAAAGGTTTTCTTTCTTTGTCCGCCATACATTAATAATTATATGAGCGTACGCACTATTTTCAAAGAAAAAAAGCACAAACCTTTGTGCTTTTATCAATCTTTTGTCAAGATAATTGGTTCAATCAGTGGTTCACGACCATTTTCGCGTTTGATGAACCATCTAGCGCGGTCTTTAATCGTGTTTTTCGCTCCTTCTAAATCAGCGCCTTTAAGTAGAGCGGCAGTTACTTCTTCAATGAAGATTTGGGTGACCGATTTTAAAAGTGGCTCTGCTTCTTTAACATAGACAAACCCGCGCATTTGACAGTCTGGACCAGCGATAATCTTCTTTTCGCTAAGCGAGACTGTAGCAGCAATAATAACTGTGCCATCAACACCAAGTTTTTGTCTCATCTCCACGATTTCTCCAGCGTCTTTAGTGATACCTTTACCGTCAACAATAACTGGAGAGATATCAATTCCATTGATTTCGTTAGGAATAATGACTGGTCTCTTACCTGGTTCAAAGATGAGTTGCATGCCGTTATCAAGAACAAAAACATTCATATGGTTAAGGCCAATGCCAAGAGAAACCGCTAGTTTAGCGTTTTCCATGATTTTGGTATAGTGACCACGAACTGGGAAATAATATTTTGGTCTAAAGATGTTGAGAATGAATCTCAAGTCATCTTCTTGAGCGTGCATCGCATGGACGTCTTTGCCTTTTAGCCAGACAACATGACATCCAGAACGATAGACATCATCCATACTTCTTGTAGCAATGGTTTCAAAGATTGGTCTAGGAATAGCGACATTCATAAAGATGTCGGTTGGTTCTAGTTTGATACGTTTGTCAGAATTCAAACCATGAGTTAAAGCCTTGATTTCCTTGAAGATGTCATCAGAATGACCAAACATCAAAATGACCAAATCATCACTTTTAACCCTAAGCAGGTCCTCTCTTTTAACAAAGTTAGCGGCTGAAAATGAAGGACTATCAGAAGCTTTAAGAATTAAATTGGTCATCACTTCAGTATATTGGTCATAACAATAAATCTTTTTGTTATATTTGATCGAAAGACGTAAAATTTCACGAATTCGATACATGTTTTGCCAATAGCACGCTACAAAAATTCTACGATTAAGTTTGAAATACTTCTCCACCAAGTCGTTGATACGATGCTTTGGAGAGCAATATCCGTTTTTATCAGCGGCTTTAGATTCCGCCATTAAAAGGAGAGTTTGTTCTTTAGCGAGTTCGCTAGTCATAGCAAGGTCAAATCTATAGCTATCTTGTTCAGTAGCAAAGTTGATAATAAAGTCAGAAGTATAGATGATATTGCCTTGATCAGTGGAGATAGCAACTCCAAAGGAGTTAAGAGCGTTATGACAGGTTTGGAAGAATCTAACTCTTCTACCTGCAATTTGTATATCATCAGAAGGATTAACGATTTGATAATCTAATTGCACTTTGGCTTCATTGATGGAGAGTTGTCCTTCAATAATAATCATTGTTGATTTAGTACAATAAATCTTAGCTGGAGCGTATTTATAGAAATGTCTAAGAGCTCCAAAACTTTCATCGTGCCCATGGGTGATGATGTAAGCCTTTACTCTATCTTTATTCTTAATTAAATAATCTAAATTAGGGAGAATATAATCAACACCTGGAAGGGTTTTATCAGGAAGGGCACTACCAGCATCCAAGACGAAAATATCGTCATTGATTTCAACAACGTAACAATCTCTACCATCCTCGTCTAAACCGGCGAGCGCAAATACCTTAATACGATCAGACATTGAAAATCTCCTATTTACAGAACATTGACTATGAAATAGTTCGTATCTAAATTCTATTATATTTTAAAACATTTAATCAATGTTTTTTGTAATAATAATGTCTGCTCCAGTGCCTAAAACATCTTTGATAACGACATCGCCAATATGTGTAGGAGCGTCCACCCCCACTTTAGCGATTTCGTTCATCACATCAAAAATCTTGCCTTTAGGAACCGAACAACTGGTTTTGACACTGCAGACTGTGTCTTTTCTATTTTTAACCCTCACAAATGAAGTAATCATTCGCTTTGGATTGGTTAATTCGTCTTTGGCGTACTGCGCTCCTCGAGGACAGAAATTGCCAGTAACATTAAGTTCATCATCGATAGTTAATCGACAGCCTCTTGGGCAGACGATACATGTTAACTCTTTCATTTTCTTTCCTCCAAATAGAGACTAATTTCTTCGCCTTTAATATTCGCTAATTTGTCTTTGCTAACTTTAATCATTACCATCTCACTTGGAATGAGAACAGGTTTAATAACCTTATGGAAGACTTCGCCATTAGATTCGAAGTTCACAAAGACATCTTTGATTGGTTTTCTAACTCTAAACTTGAAAGTAATATCATGATTTAAATCAGTTTCAATATATTGAGGAATGACATAACCAATGCCGTTTCCTGGATTGACTTTGATTTTAATTGTCTTTTTGACTTCACCTAAAATATAGCGAGCGGCACTTCTTCCAGCGTCTCTACCTTCATCGGTAACAAAGTCGACAACATCATGAACATGCAAGCAGTTACCACAAGCAAAAATACCAGGAACTTCGGTTTCGAGTTGATCGTTGACCATTGCTCCACGAGTGGATGACATCTTCACATCGATATTATCTAAAAGTGAAACATAAGGAATGAGTCCGACTGACAAAAGTAAAGTATCACATTCAAATTCCATCTCTGTTCCAGGGATGAATTTCATCTTGTCGTCAACAGCGGCAAGCACTACTTTTTCTACCCTACCTTTACCTTCAACACGAAGCACACTTCTTGAGAGATAAAGTGGGATATTATAGTCATTTAAGCATTGAGCAATATTACGATTTAAACCGTTAGAATATGGCATTAATTCACTGACACAAAGGACTTTAGCGCCTTCAAGTGTCATACGACGGGCCATAATTAAACCGATATCGCCACTACCAAGGATGACAATACGTTTGCCAGCAAGGTAGCCATGGATATTCAAATACTTTTGCGCTGTGCCAGCAGTAATGATACCACTAACACGATCACCAGAAAGTTGAATCGCTCCTGGGCTTCTTTCATAACAACCAGTAGCAAAGATAATAGCTTTTGCCTCTAAAGTTACCACTCCGTCAACAGCGTTACTATAAGTAACTAGTTTGTCTCTAGTGATACTTAAGACTAAAGAATCTAGTTTGTATTCGATACCTAATTCTTTAACTTGCTCAGCAAAACGAGATAAATATTCTGGCCCAGTTAATTCTTCTTTGAATTCAGTTAAACCAAAGCCGTTATGAATGCATTGATTAAGGATACCACCAAGCACACTATCCTTTTCAAGGATAAGAATGTCATCAATACCGTTTTTCTTCGCTTCAATAGCGGCCGCCATACCAGCGGAACCACCACCGATAATTACTAAATCACGTTTTCTCATAATACTTTCACCTCCTCAACTAGGATTTCAGAATCATCTTTATCCCATTTGATTGCGGTTGGTGAAACATGGAAGTGTTCGGCTAATAACATAGTGACCATTGGAGAGCAGAATCCACCTTGGCATTTACCAAAACCGGCTCTACATCTTCTTTTTACACCTTTAACTGTAGTTGGAGGTACGCTTCTAGCAAGTAAATCTTTAATTTCTCCAAGAGATACTTTTTCGCAACTACAAATAATCTTTCCATATTCTGGATTTTGTTTAATAAGAGCGTTTCTATCTTCTTCACTTAATTCATTTAAGCGATGATATCTTCTCACTCTTGGATTAAAATCTTTCTTTTCTTCTAAATTAAATAATTTAGAAACGAAGTTATCTACAACGTATTCGGCAATTGCAGGAGAAGAAACCAAACCAGGAGATTCAATACCTGCAACATTAATAAAGTGTTCATTGCTTTTTGCAAAACCAATAATAAAGTCATGAGTAGATGGAGTAGGTCTTACTCCAGAAAATACTCTAATGACTTGGTTAAATGGGATGGAAGGAACGAGTTCTGTGGCTTGTCTTCTGATTTCCGCTAATGTTGGTGCATCAGTAGAAGCGTCATCCTTATCTTGAATTGGTTCACTACTTGGACCAACGATATAGTTGTTGCTGCTAGTTAAAGAAACAAGAACGCCTTTTCCTTTAGCACTTGGAAGTGGGAAAATCGTATGATTGACTAAGCCAAGTTTATAATGGTCTAAAACAAAATATTCGCCTTTTCTAGGGGTTAAAGACCAATCAATTGGTTCGATCATCTTAGCAATTTCATCACTATGTAATCCTGCAGCGTTAATCACTACTTTCCCTTGATAAGTATCTTTAGTGGTTTTCACACTAAAAACACTATTTTGATATTCTATATCAACTACTGCTTGGTCTAAGAATAGTTTTACTCCGTTATCAACTGCATTTTCGACAGCGTGGACCACTAAATTGAATGGGTCAATAATACCTGCTGTTGGAGCAAGTAAAGCCCCTTTAGTGTCACTAGTTAAGTTTGGTTCCAATTCTAAAGCTTGCTCTTTAGATAATAGTTCAGTAGGAACGCCATTAAGTTCACTACGTTTTTTTAGTTCTTTTAATGTTTCAAGTTGCTCATCGCTAGTGGCGATAGTCATGCTACCGATACGCTTAAAATGAACATCAAGTTCGTCAGCGATTTGATCGAACATGGAGTTTCCTAAAACATTGAGTTTGGCTTTTAAAGTTCCTGGGACTGGGTCATAACCACTGTGAATGATTGCGCTATTGGCATTACTAGTTATATTACCAACATCGTTCTCCTTCTCTAGTAAAGCAATAGAGAGATTAAATCTAGCTAATTTCCTAGCAATCATCGCACCGGTCACACCAGCGCCGATTATTATTACGTCGTACATATACACATTTATTATAATAAAAACTCCCGAATATTCGAGAGTTTTTTAAGGAAATTTTAACTATTTTCTAAATTTCTTTGGTCCCTTTACGGATTTGTCTGGACGGGTGTGATGTTCTAACTTGCGTCCTTCTTCTTCCGCTGGTTTTTCCATGAATTCTTTAGCAGAGACTTTCACCTTGCCATGGTCATCAATTTCGATAACTCTGACTCTGAGTGTGTCGCCAACTTTGACAACGTCACTAGCTTTTGCAACATAGCCCCAACCTAAGCGGGAAACGTGACATAAGCCTTCGACATTACCAAAGAGTTTAACGAATGCACCATAGTCTTCAACACGGGTGACTTCACCGACGAATTCTTCACCAACTTTGGCTTCTCTAACGATGTCGAGAATGATTTGTTTTGCCTTGTTGATGACCTCTCTATCCATATGGTAGAGAGTGACTTGACCATTGTCTTCAATGTCAATTTTGACATTGTCACATTGAGCAATGATTTCGTTAATGACTTTACCACCAGTACCAATGACTTCTCTGATCTTATCTTCATCAATGAAGAAGGTATCCATCTTAGGAGCGTACTTGCCAACATCTGGACGAGGTTCTGCAATAGCGGTTTTCATCACTTCACGAATCTTCGCACGAGCGTCATGAGCTTGAGCTAAAGCTTCTCTTAAGACGTCTTTAGTGACACCTTTGATTTTGATATCCATTTGTAAGGCAGTAATACCTTTTTCAGTACCAGCAACTTTGAAGTCCATATCACCGAAGTGATCTTCTAAACCTTGAATATCGGTAAGAATGGTATATGGGTGTTTGCCATCTAATGGTCCACTACTGATTAAGCCCATAGCGATGCCGCTAACCATAGCTTTGATTGGGACACCTGCAGCCATTAAGGACATACAAGATGCGCAGATAGAAGCTTGAGAAGAGGAACCATTGGATTCCACAACTTCTGCCACTGTTCTAATGGTGTATGGGAATTCTTCAGCGCTTGGAATAACGTAAGATAATGCTCTTTCACCTAAAGCACCATGACCGATTTCTCTTCTTCCTGGAGAGCCCATTCTTCCAACTTCACCAACAGAATATGGTGGGAAGTTATAATGATGCATCCAGTGTCTAGTTTCTTCATCAGTCAAATTATCAATAATTTGTTCATCGCTCTTAGCACCTAATGTGGTCACTGCGATAACTTGAGTTTGACCTCTGGTGAACATAGCAGAACCATGGGTTCTTGGGAGTAAATCAACTTGAGCGTCAAGAGGTCTGATTTCATCAACTTTACGACCGTCTGGTCTAATCTTTTCATCAGTGATTAATCTTCTGACTTCTTTAGCCACTAATTTTTCTAAGGTTTCTTTGACCATGTGCACGGCTTTTTGATGTTCTTTTTCATCAGGATATTTACGTGTGTCATAGTCATCGATGATTTCATTTTCAATTGCATCAATCGCGTCTTGTCTTTCTAGCTTATCAAAGATAGAGATGGCTTTCACTAAGCGAGCTTCTGCTCTTTCAGTGACATCTTTTTCAATGACCGGATCGCAGACATATAAATCGATATGACGTTTTGGTTTACCGACTTCTTTAATGATTTTTTCTTGCCAGACACAAAGCTTTTTAATCGCTTCATGACCAAACATTAAAGCGTCTAACATATCTTCTTCACTAACTTGGTCAGCACCAGCTTCGACCATGTTGATCGCTTCTTTGGTACCAGCAACAGCGAGGTTGATATCGGATTTGGCTTTTTGTTCAACGGTTGGGTTGATCACAAATTTGCCATCAACACGTCCCACATAGACACCAGCGATAGGACCATCAAATGGAATGTCGGAGATACCTAAGGCTAAACTTGAACCAAGCATAGCGGACATTTCTGGAGTGCAGTCTAAGTCAACAGACATAACGGTGTTAACGATTTGCACTTCGTTTCTAAATCCTTCAGAGAACATTGGTCTGATAGGACGGTCAATTAATCGGGCTGTTAAGGTCGCATGTTCACTTGCTCTACCTTCTCTTCTGAGGAATGATCCTGGAATTTTACCAACAGCGTATTGTTTTTCTTCATAACCAACGGTTAATGGGAAGAAATCGCCTTCTTTTGGTAAATCAGAAGCACATGCGGTGGAAAGAACTACAGTTTCGTTAAGTCTAACAAGCACAGCACCGTCGGCTTGTTTGGCAATCTCGCCAGTCTCGACAACGAATTTCTTTCCTTCGAATTCTAATTCGAATACTTTTTTCATTTCTTTCTTTTTCTTCTTTCTAAAACACATAACGGGGTTATCTTATCATAGATAAGGATAAAAAGCGAAATGATTTTTTCTTTTATTCATTTTTTGTTTAAAAACAACTATTGTGATTAAGTATATACAAGGTTTCATTAAAGTATCAATACAAGTAGACATTAACGATATAACTCACGCTTGGATTAAAACCATTTTTAAAACATATAACATTAATTAGTCTCGAAAGAGGCTTTTTTCTTTATTTTGTTAAAATAAAAACGCCCGTTGTTTGGGCGTTTCGATTGTCTTGAACTTAATTATTTTCTGGTTCTTTAAACTAAAAGGTGGACAAAATTATTGATGTCCACTTTTTTGTTTATAACTTTGTTATGTTTTAGGCACAAGAAAAGTCCTCGTTATAA
>CADCNT010000004.1 GCA_902802905.1 uncultured Erysipelotrichaceae bacterium
CATGCCTGCTCCCACCTACTTAGGCTTAGCCATTAACCCAAGAAACATAACAATATTTTACTTGAGCAAAAGAAAAACCCTATATTTAGGGTAAAAAAACATCCCCACTGAGGATGTCTAGTGCAGATACCTCAAAGATATCCGCGAAAGTATTAACAACGTCAATACTTGCTGTACCGTCATTTTCGATACGACGTAAATTCCTTACGCTATACCCAACGGTGTCGGCTAAGTAGTCCTGTGTCCAGTTCTTGCTTAGTCTAAGGTGCTTGATGGATTGTCCAACCAAGCGCGAGTCAATCAATGTGCTCATATACTACCTCCTCCATTAATTGCATCAGCTTCATTAAAGAAAATCTTTTTTTGACTCGCTAGGTAGTTTTTATGAGCGTGATTATTATAACAAGTAAATTATTTGTTTCTAGAAAAATCGGTAAATTCTCCGAAAAAACTATTCATATTTTTTAAATGCAGCGTTATATATTTCAACTTCTTTGTCATCAAAATATATACACATGTATGCCTGCTTTAGATGTTTTGGTTTATAGGAACATACTGCTTTTGCACATATTTCTGCTGCCTTTCTAAGAGGATAACCAAATGCTCCTGTAGAAATTGATGGGAATGCTATAGTTTCAAGGCCTAGATCATCCGCTAGCCTTAGACAAGTGAGATAGCAACTTTCAAGAGTCTCAGCAGGATGCAAATCAGAATAATAACGTGGGCCGACTGTGTGAATAATATATTTATTTTTCAATCGATATGCTTTTGTCACCTTAGCATCTCCAGGTTTGCATCCATGAAGCGTTCTGCATTCCTCTAGCAGTTCTGGACCGGCAGCTTTATGGATTGCATAGTCAACACCACCACCGCCCAATAATGATTCGTTAGCAGCATTAACAATCGCATCCGCTTTTTCACCTATTTTTGTGATGTCCATATTAAGTGCGACAATATTCATAATTAATCACCATTAAATGTTTTCTTTAAACACAACTTTAGAACCAACATCTGCTTTTTGCACTTCGAGACCGTCAGGAATGTATTCTTTGAGTTTTTCAACGTGACTAATAATGGCAACGGTTTTATTATCATCTTTTAGTGTTTCCAATGCTTTCATGGCCATATCAAGATAGTTTTCATCCAAGGAGCCAAAACCTTCATCAATGAAAATTGATTCAACTTGAATTAATGCATGATTTGTTTCGATGATATCACTCAAACCAAGAGCCATCGATAATGCAGATACAAATTTTTCTCCACCACTTAGGGATGAAGCTGGTCTCTCTTTGCCTGTTTCAACATCATAGACATCTAAATCTAATCCTTGTTGAGCATTACCCTTTCCAAGAGCATCTCTTCTAACAAGCTTATACCTTCCATTTGTTATCTTAGATAAGCGATGGTTTGCTTGTATAATAATCTTGTCAAAATAATCAGCAAGGATATACATTTTGAAGCTAAGCTTCATTCTGTTTGCACCATTTGCGGTTCGAGCTAACTCGTTTAATGATGCATACCTTAAAATCGTGTTTTTGCATTTATCATATGCTTCAAAAATTGATTTAACATCCTTTTCTAAATTTGAAATCTTGTTGTTCAGCGCGTTTTCTTCTTTGTTTAAGTCGTCATAAATGATTTTCTTAGCGCGAACTTCTTCAGCTAGTGCTGCTTCATCAACATTTCCCTTTTCAATAAGTTCCTTTGGAGTGTTCTCTACAATCGTTTCAGCAGATATCTTTTCTTGCTTAAATTGTTCAAGATCTTGTTTTGCCTTCTCGACTTTAAAAGCTGCCTTTGTTTCACCAGAGGTTCTCTTTAGGTACTCTTCCTTGGTCTTGATATGGATATTAACACTTAATTTATCATCAATGTCTTTTTCCAAGTTCTTCAATGTTTCCTTGGCGTTTTGAATAGCAGAATTGGCTCCTTCGATAACTTGACTATATCTAGTACCGTCAGTTGAGGCTTGCTTTTCTTTCAGCTCATAATCTTTATTAAATGTTTCAATTTCCTTGAGTTCTTTGTCTAATTTATCGATTTCTTTGTCTAATTTATCTGAATAAATGAAATCTACATCAGCATCAGTAAAGCCGTTCTTTTTAAGCGTTTCAACCAAGGCATCTTCTTTGGCCTTAAATGCTGCTCTAGCAGAATCAACCTTATTCTTTTGTTCTGCTAATTTTTTTGTGGAAGAATTATATTCTTTTTCAGCGGTTTTATACTCTGCTTCACTCACCGGATTTATAGCGTGTGCCTTATCTGGGTGATGAGTAGAACCGCAAACTGGACATGGTTTCCCTTCTTCAAGAAGCTGAGCCAAGTTAAACGAAGAAGAGGCGAAGAACCTATCTTTTAATTCTATAAAGTCTTTCTCTTGTGACTTATATGCCTCGAATTGTTTTTCATATTGGAATTCGATTGCTTTAATTGTTGTTTTTTGGCCGGTCAGATCTTTTTTATCTCTAGCAATATTCTTTAAAGAAATAATTTTATTATTTAAATCGATAATCTTTGTTTTGTTAGATTCATACACCTTTTTATTATCAGAAAGCCATTTTTTGATAATCTCAACAGCCATTAGCTGTTGCTTTGCATCTTCGATACTTTTTTCATTATCAGATATGGTTTTATTCAAAGTTGAAAGCTGATTAAATAATGGCTTGAGCGCATCAATTTCAATCTGGTTTTCCATCATTTTTTTAGTTATTTCCATCATCGGTTCTTTTTTCTTTAATTCCTCTAGTTTTTCTAGGGCATTCAAATAGTTTTTAACCAATGTGTTATTATCTTTGATTGTTTTCAACTTAGTTGAGACATCATTAAAGTCTTTTTGGGCAGATTCTGTAAGTGTGTGCTTTTCTTTAGACTCTTCTTTAAGCTTCTTAATTAGTTCTTTGACATTTTCAATAAAGGTTGGAATATTAGATGGATCGGCAAGAGACTCGGAATAGCCGATTATCTCTTCCCCACCTTCAACCTTGTTGATTAACGTGTTAACCGATGAAATAACAGCATTCTTATCATCTTCTGCTTTCTTTGATAATTCATTAATTTTCCTTTGGAAATCATCGTAAATTTCCTTCTGGAATATGTGCTCAAGAATAGCCGCTCTATCTTTTGAAGTCGCGGTAATTAATTCAGTGAATTCACCTTGAGCTAATAAAGCAACGCTCTTAAATTGGTCTCTATTAATAAAGACTATTTCATTAACAATCTTATCATCGACATCTTTAGGTTTAGAGATAACGGAGCCATCTGGCATATATAATTCTGCTTTAGCAGCTTCTGGAGTTAATCCACCGCCCTTTTTAGCCTTTCTCATGTATGGTGGTTGCCTATAGATTCTATAGATTTGTCCATTTGCTTCGAATGTTAAATCAACATAGGTAATTTCTTCATCCTTAGCGAAGTCACTTCTAAGGGACTTTCCGTCATCTCTATCTTTTCCGCTGCCTTTCCCATATAGAGCGAAAACAATTGCATCAAATAACGAGGTTTTACCTGTACCAGTAGGACCGTTAATTAAGAACATTCCTTTGTCATTTAATTCTGTAAAATCAATATTTTGCTCTTTCAAGAAAGGCCCAAAGGCTTTAAGTTTTAAATCTAAAATCTTCATATTATTAGGCCTCCTTTTCAAGTTCATCTACAACAGATTGAACAGCATCTTTTTGTGTTTGATCTAAGTCTTTTTCGGTTATGAAACGGAAGAACTTATCAAATTGTTCGCTTGTAGACAATTCCTCAAAGCCTTCTTCTTTTGATAATCCAGCTTCGCTTCCATCGACATCATCTTTGATGTTGATATATTCAAGACCAACGTAATGCGGGTATTTAATTTTTAATCTTGTTGCAGCGTTCAAAACGTGCGACGTATCAGTAAGTCTAAAGAACACAATTCTGTCATCTTTAACTTCGCTGTTTTGAGTCAACTCGTCAACAGTTCCTTCAAGATAAACAAACTCATACAGTGGCTTAATATCAATTTTATTGATAGAAATATCGTTCTTTGATTTTATGTCGATAATTGTAAAGCACTTCTTTTGTTTAATTTCGTCAACACTATATTTAAGAGGTGATCCAGCATATCTAACTGCTTCTCTGCCAATATGTTGAGGGCAATGCAAATGTCCTAATGCGACATAGTCATATCCATCAAAAACCTTATATGAGATTTGTTCAATGGTTCCAACGCTAGTTCTTACTTCGCTGTCACTTCTTATTGGCTCTTCGTTGCCTGTTACAAAGTAATGTGCGTTTAAAATGTTAATCACCGCATCATCTAATTTGTTGTTATCTAGAACTTTAATGACAGCTTTCTCAAAATCCTTAATAGAATCATCGCCGCTTAATACCCTTACTTCGCCAGGAAAGATATATGGAAGAGAATAAATGTTAATTTTTAAGCCTGATTCTTCGATTGTGTGTTTGTGCATCGACAAGTCCTTATTGATGTTGCTATCAATGAAGAGCCCTTGTTTTTCTAAGATTCCATTAAAACACGCTAATCTTTCTTTAGAATCATGGTTTCCTGAAATCATATAAACAGATAGTTTTTCATCTAAAATTGCTTTGGATAAAAAGCTGTTTAATAGTGTTACCGCTTCTTCTGGAGGGATGGATCTGTCATAAACATCACCAGAAATTATAATGTGCTTAATTCCTTCTTTTTTGCATAGATCAATAGCTTGGTCTAAAACATATCGTTGGCTATCAATCATCGATAATCCAACAACATTTTTACCTAAGTGCAAATCAGCTAAATGTAATATTTTCATTTTTGGTCCTCCTTAATATCTCGCAAACACAATATCTTTTAAGATAATGTATCCTCTATCCAATAGTTTTCCAATTTTCTTTTCATCTAAATTATGAAGTCTAACCAAATCTTTTACTGAATGTTTATCAAAATAAACTTCTCTAATAAGATTATATGACTGCATGCCCATAATCTCTTTTTCTCTGTCTGTTAAATCATTTAGTAACTTCATCAATTCTTTTTCATTAGTCAATGTTCTGAATTGAATATAAGTTTTGATGGTTTCATAATCGAGAATTATGTCTTCGTCGTATTGATTAATAATTATACCATTATAACGAGCATCATTTTTAATGATTCTGACAAAATCATCAAAGCAGAACACAGAATTAGATAAACATTCTTCTTCTGACGGTAGATAACATGGATCGGTGTATGCTGCCAAATAAATTTTGCCATCTCTTTCAATCTTTTGTAGTTTAGTTACAAACTTAGAAGTGTCAGTGATAACATCTTTATCAATAAGCTCAGCAAGCTCTTCAAAATCAATATTTGCAGTAGTCATAGAGCACATGAACATATTTGATTCTCTGAGTTCTTGAGTCGGGAACTCTTTAGAACCTAAATCATAATTATGTTCCTTCAATTTAATAAGTGCTTTAACCAAATCGTCTTGGCCAAGTGTAGCGTTGCTATCATAAGTTGTCATTAAATGACATTCCTTATATTCACTCACAATTCTTCCAATATCTCCACCACCCAAAGGCATTCCTAAAAAATTCCAATTAACAATTCTCTTTACTCTGCCCATTTGTCTGTAGCCATCTACAAATTCAATCGTCACAGGAGTATTAATGTCGATGGTTCCATCAAGACAAGGAACTAACGAGCAGATAACTATATTATTGTTTCCAACATCGACATAATAATATGGGTTTTTATGTTCTTCTTGAGTTTGAAATTCTTCGTCATAGAAATCGCAGAAATGCTGCCTCATTCTTCTATCAAATACAAATGGATTAATAAGATCAAATCTTTCTTTATACGTCTTAAAACACCATTCATACACTTCGGTTGGCACATGTGTATAAAACTGTTCATTATCTTCGCCTTCTCCAACATCTAGAATCGCAATGTAAAGGCCTTCTTCACTTTTTTGGCCGGTTAATGCAGAATAATTAACTTTTTTAAATTTCTTTTTGTTATCAGAACAATACTTTAGAAAATTGTATTCTGTATAGAGTAACGCCATTTGCATAGCTCTCCAATCCAATCCATTTTCCAAACAAATTAGTGTTGTAATTAAATCGCTTAGTGACGTTACACCGACGATTATGACATCATCCGTTAATCCTGGAAACATCTCTTTTACCTTGTTGCGCTCTACAAATTCTTCTTTGTAATCCATTAAATTCTCATATGAATCCAACTGAATCATAAATTTGCGGTCCATATCATGGTAGAGAAATGGGTGTAAATAAACACCACAGAAGTTACATTTTGGGCAGACTGGTGCAAATAAAGAACCATCCAATACTTTTCCTCGTAATTCAGGATCTAAGGTAACATTTGCACTTTCGTACAGCTCATATTCAAATCTTTCACCGCATTCATGGCATGTTAATTTAATTGTTCTAACTTTTGACATAGTTAATTACCTCCGTATTTTTTCTTAAACTCATCGATTATAATCAGCATTTCATCTGGCAACTTGTTCCTAACTCCATCGATTAACTCTTCTGGAATGTAGTTGTAATATGCTTCTGCAATGGCGCAGCTAATTGCACAAAGAGTGTCTGTGTCTCCACCAATAGATACCGATGTTCTTAAACAATCGATAAAGTTGTTAGAGGCTAAGAAGCAATAAATTGCTTGTGGAATGGTTGTTTGAGCTTTTTCGTTAAATTTATAAGTTCTTCTAAGCTCCTCATAATCGAAATTAAGGTCGTAATACTGACAAGCAAACATTTGCATCTCGATTTTGGATTTACACTGCCTTGCCATAGAAATTAGTTGAGCTACAACAAACGCACCTTTCAGCCCTTCAGGATGATTGTGTGTAACGCCAGTGACTGTATCTGATAGACTTTTTACAACCTCAATGTCATCGCTAATCCACCCCAGTGCAGAGATTCTCATAGCACAACCATTGCCGTATGAACCATATGGTTTTGGTGTTTTGGTGTTAAGCCAATCGAAGAATCGACAACCAAATCCAGAGTAAGGATACTTTTGTCCCCATTTTCTGAGGTAGATTTGTGCTGTTTCTTGATTTTTGTTGTTTTCATGAAGGATCCAATCCATAACTGCTACAGTTAGAACAGTATCATCCGTGAATTTTGATTTTTCGCTTAAAAGCGGAAATTGTTTAGTTCTGATATTGTCAAATTCATAAACTGAGCCGACAACATCTCCGATAATTGCACCCAACATACATACACCTCCTTAATAAACCATTTGGCAATATAAGTCGCTCTTTAAGCTAGCGAATATAATGTTTTCTTTTTGTTTTCTATAAATGATTCTTGCTTTATTCCTTTTGGCAAAGCTCACATTCATAGCTTTCTTGTTATTAATTTTTTGTTCCATTTTTTAGTCCTCCAGTTTTGCTTTGGTGACTATATTCTAAAATGTAAAAACAACGTTATTTTTTTCTTCGGAGATAGTTCCGAACTTTTTTATGATATAAACAAAAAACTCTCTACTGAGAGTTAAATGCAGGAATAACATTATTATTTCTTAAACGCGCATATTACGCAGATGTTTTATTTTTTAAATATGGATTGTAGTTTTCTCTTCTTAAATTCCAATTCAACTTCGACAATTCCATATTGACGTTGACTAATCAAATATCTAACAGCATCGTCTATTTCACTAACGCCAGGAGCAGCAAAGCCATAGCCGAAATGAACCAAAAATGTGGTTGCTTCAGTATACGTCATTCTTAAAGCAAGTATTATCTTGAAGAGTTGTTTTTTGTCTGCTGTTGATTTGTTTTTAATCTCACCATACGCATCTGAACCAGCATGAATGTAGTCATCCTTGCCTTTCTTGCCATAAGCGAAATACAAATTAATCTTTTGCTTTATTTTAGTTGTTGATGGTGACAGAGAATCTCTCTCCCACTTTTCTTCAACATAAGCATCAACATATTGCCCTATGGTTTTAATGCCAGTAAGTTTAAATGCAATGTCATCTCTTCCTTTGGAAAAATTGTCATATGCAAAATATTTCTTTGAATATGCGCCACTTGTATGTTCTTCAAAAGTAGCCCCAAACAATTTGGAACCCTTTTTAAACTTAGCCATTGTTTCTGGGTCATGATATTCTCTACCGCTATATGATTCTCTCGCGATTCTTGCATCGTTATCAAAAGATATAGACCCTTCAGGTAGCACTAAAGTAATATCCATTCCAGTATATATTTCGCAATAAGATTCACACATCTCTTTAATGATTTTTCGAGATTCAACTTTATCATACTTATTGGCACCGGTTCCAATCGATGGAAATCCTATTTTTCTCCAATGTCTATATTTACATTCATTTAAGATACGTCTAATACATTCTTTGAATTGCTTATAATCAGGGTCATCATCATAATTTGGAGTTATTAAATGAAAAATGTTGCTTACAGGCAATTTGTAACCTTGGGTAATAAAATATTCACCAACAGAATATACGTCGTTTACGCCATCTATAATCTTCTTTAATTCATCAGATTCAGAAGCTTTGACAATCGAACCGCAAATCCCACCATAGATGGTGCTTGTGACACCAACACTATTAATGATGACGTCACCGTTATATTTTGTTATATCTCCAGTTATTATTCTAAAAGCCATAATTCACCTTTATTGTAAAAACTCTGATGGTTTGCCATAACTGCAAATATAAGCTTTTTTCTGTGCTCGAGTCAGAGCAACATAGAACAAGCACCTTTCAGCAGTAATGCTTTCTTCTTTGGAAATTGGATCTGCACTATTGGTTGCGCTGGCAAGAGGGATAACTCTATTATTACAAGCAACCACAAAGACATAGCCAAACTCAAGGCCTTTAACTCTATGCATTGTGGCTAATCGAATGCCATCTTTGTTTCTGTCATCGATTTTACTTCTTCTTATTTCATACGTCTTCATTCCAACACTAGAGAATTTTGCAATGTAGTCATCAATATATTTATTGGTTCTACAAACAACACATATATTTCTACTATCAACACCACTATCAATTAATTTCTTAATTTCACTAGTAACAAAATCAAATTCAGCATTAGCGTCATTGAAATTATTAATAATTGGCTTTTCACCATGCGTTAGTGATTGACATTTATCCTGAGATTCATCCTCTCCATCAAGATTGTCGAATGGAATACCTTTTAATAAGGCAAATGCATATTTTCTGATTTCTTCGGTTGTACGATAATTTATTTTTAATAAACTACTTCTTCCTTTAACATTTATTCCACATTTTGAAAGAGGAGCTTTTTTCTTATAAATTCTTTGATGAGCATCACCAACAATAAACATGTCGTTTTCATGCTCCGGTCCAGCAATCAACCTTAGCAGCTTATAAGCATTTGCTCCAAAATCTTGCCCTTCATCAACAACCACAAATTGATAATCAATACTTGATGTTTTATTAGCTAGAATCTTTCTACACTCATACATAGCAGTATCAACATCACGTATTTGTTCATCACGAATAATCTTTAGATACTCTTGGAAAACGTTCCAAACTTTAAGTTTGGTTGCTCTATCAAGTCTAATTCCCCTTCCAATTCTTGATGCAGACATATAAGAAGCTAAGGAGAATTCATCTTGGACGATAGCAATTTTTGAGTATTCCTCTGCAATGTAATCAGCGGTTAAGCCAAAGTTTTCACCAGTTAAAATCAAAGCCTTTTCCCAAATATCAGGAATGCGGTCGTAATCAATAACATAGTTATAGCCATTGAGTTTTAAGAAATGAGCAACCCACGAATCTAAATGAATCACCTCAATTCTCTTTAAATCTTGTGACGAACAAATCTTTCTGAGGTTTTCTACAATATCGCCTGCTAAATTAGCGGTATAAGTCGTGAATAAAACTTTCTTGCCGGGTTCTAATTTCTTAACAAGCTCTTTTGCTCTATGCATAGCGACAACAGTTTTACCAGTACCTGCACCACCAGTGACTCTTGCTGGTCCACTAAAATCTCTATCAACAAGCTTTCTTTGTGATGGGTGGAGGAAAATTCTCCATTTTTCCAATGGTTCAGACATGATTTGAATAAGTTCATCTTCACCTTCAACAACAACGAATGATTGTCTGGAATGTGATGTTTTTAAAGCTTCTTCTAAGTTGTCTGGGACTTTTTCTTCTTTCTCAGCTTTAACTAATTCAAGAACTTCTTCATATTCAAATCCGTTTGCTAACCACTCTAATGCTTCATAGGTATCTTTAGCAAAAGAGGACGTTTTTGAATAAAAATCATCTAAATCTGCAATGTTTTTAACAAAATCAACTTGGTTTTCAGGCACACCAATCTGAATTAATTGATCGTTGGTGTATTTGTCAAACAATCCTTCTTTTACTTCGCTTTCAACCTCAATTGTTCCTTTTTCAACAACATCAAATACTTGAACCGAGCCAGTGATTTTGTTGATTTCACACTTTTTCTTCATTGCCCATTGATAGGCTTCGTCATGGTGATCGATCCAAAGCAAAAGATAAACATCTCCACTATCCTCGTGAGCTACAACTGCACGGTATGCTTCATTGATTCTCACAGAATGCATCTTATCGTCAGCAGCATTTACAATCTTTTCATAATTAATTGCCGACGATTTTGGATTGTTCCTAAATTTGTTTATGAAGGTAATCGCGTTACTTTGTACATTTTTGGGTAGTTTAGCAAATGCTCCAAGAAAAGCATCAGAAATCGCTACAATTGGTTGTCCCATACTTATTTACCTCCTAAAACACTTTCTATATCATCATTGGATGTAACAACTATCCATCCTTCATTTTCAAATATTTGTCTATTGTCCTCAACTTGATCAGAAGTTAAAAAGACAACTTTTTTATCTTCCCAAGCCATTTCTGCTTCAGCAACAATAATGCCACCTTTTTCAAATTCAAAACCAACAATAGATGGGGGTTCAATTCCTAAAGAAGCACACTTGTTCATAAAAGCAATTGCTTCTTCTGAATATAATTGCTCTTTAATCACATCCCATCCAGTTGTTTCTTCGGTTTCTGGAGTTGGTGTTGTTGTTCCAATCAATCCCAAGACTTCGTAAGAAGATTTATTTAATCCTGTTATTGAACAACCAACAAATCTTTGTGAGAATTGCATAACGTTGAAGAATTGCCAAAAACCATTCCATTCTTCCTTATATTTATCTCCTCTTGTGGATTGCTTGTCATTTAAAAGCACAAATACATAAGGAACAGCTGAAGCTCCATTAGCTTTCATATATTCCATATCAATACCTGCGTACATGAACAAATCGCTGTTAATCATTCTAGGAGTATGAATGCCAAATACTGCTTTTTGGAATTCTAATTTGTCTTGAATTTCAAATTGCTCCATTATTGGTTTTACATCATCAAGCCATGAATCATATTGTGCTTTATCTGCAAACGATTTCATGTCTAACAAGGCGATTGAAAAAGCTTGCGCATGAATTTTAAACAAGTCTTCTGCATCTTTGTTTTCTAGATACTCTGCAAACAACTCTAAAGCAGACACTTTCTCGGGTCTGACTTTTTGAGCACCACTATAATGAGATACTGTGTTAGAGTAACCTTTTGGAGAAGGCATCTTATCAGACAACAAGGATTGAGTCGAATGACTATTAGACATATCGGTTGGGTTTGTCACATCGTTGTATGAGAACGACCACACTCTAAATTTGCCGCTTCTTCTGATAGCTTCACGCTTCAATGTATCATCGTCCACTATGTTTTCGTGATATTCAAAGCCATCAGTGAAAACAGCAATAGGCATTTGTCCACTGTTCTTCTCAGGCCAGAAAACAAAGTCAGGTTTACATTTGACAACCACTCCGTCACTTGGTCCTAATTCAACTTGTGGTTCAATTTCCCAACGACAATCACCAATCTTTAAAATGAACCCTTCTTTGTTATTAACGAAATCTTTATTCAATGTTAAAGATCTTTTGTCACTCTTCAATAGTTGCAAATTCTCTACAAACATTTTTTCGAGTTCACTGTCAAATAAGCTACTAACCGGAATATCGGAAATGGTTTTAATGACTTTGATATTGTCTTTACCACTTAATATTTTTCTCAATAAATTAATTGCTGTAGTTCTAGAAATAGAACCAATGTTGTTACTTTGCCTATAGCCATATAAGCAATGATAGCAACCATCTTTTTGTGGGTCTTCGTTGCATGAACAAGATTCTAATTTTTCTAGTGCCTTTTGGAATATCTCGACTAAAGAATTCTCGTTTTGAAGAAGTTGTTTTAGATATCCGGTTCCACCAGGAACAGAATCATATATAACGAGATATTGTTTTCTATATGTGTTTCCAGCAACAGGAACTTCACTAACATTGACTTTTAAGTGATCAACATTCCCAAAATATTCTTTCATCCCGAGCATAAATGCTGCTTCAAATGACTCTACTTTTACTCGAGTAAAATCAAGTGTTGTTGCAGGAATTAACAATCGTAAAGCCTCGGTTTCAAGTTCTCTATACAAGAATAAGCACTCTTCAAATGGTTCTTCAGTACCAATTAATCCATTTTTAGCTTTACAAGTTAATGTGTGGTTTGGTTTACCATTATCTGGTTGAATCTTTCCACAATACTTACAAACTTTAAATCCTTTTCTAACTCTTTCGATACCAGAAACAGACATTTTTGAACCATTGGTATCTGATTCACCAAAATTAATCTCTCTAATATTAGCCTTCTTAACAAATTCATAACCAAATGAGAATTCATCATTATCCATTTGATAAGCTTTAATGATGTCATGTTCTTCATCGACATCAACTAAAAGTTGTTTGTCATAGAATTTAACACTTCTATCTTCACTTTCATCTCCAACCAAACTCTTTGAATAATCTGAATTCGAATAGACCATATGAACTTTGAGCATCGGCCTAAGCTGTCCGGCATCAGACCACATAAGGCTTCCGCATTCAGGACAATTTGCCACGTGTTGACCGTTTACTTCTTTTTCGGCGTGTGAACATGTAGGACACAATCTCCAATGTTCAATTTCAGATGAAGCCAAATCAATCTGATCGATATTTAATTTTCTTCCACCAGCATAGAAATTATTTAGTGGAGCAAACTCACTGATGGCAGACGAAGCAGCTCTATTATATTCATAAACGATGTTTGTGCTCTTTTTTGTTCCGTTTGATAAATCTGTCTTTCTTAGTACTGCTTTTAGAACAACACCAGATTCTGGAAAAGCATAATTTGGAAGCAATCCTTCGTCCGATAAGAAATTAAATACATCCTTGTCATTAATATTTTGAACCACGCCTACTAATGCAAATTTCTCAGTCTTAAGCTCTTTAATCTCGGCATCGTAAGCAGAATCTTGTGGTTTTGCTTCTAAATCAGCAATTAATTGGTTTAATTCTTTGATGCTATCACTTACAGAATCTCTTTGTTTTTTAAGAGCTTCAAAAGCTTCAAAGATTTTCATATACATTGGACTATTTCCTAAAGATGAACCTTTTGCAAAATCAGTTAATTCTTTCTTTGTTGCATCAGAAACATCAGGGAATATTTCAAAGAAAGATTTAATCAAACTAGCCAAATGGGCTTGAACATATTTTAAGAAATTAAATGGGAAGTTGTTGTCATCTTTAGCTGCTAGCTTTGCAAGGCACACCCCAATCTTAGGAATGGCGGTTTCTGGAACACCTTGTTTTACCCAGCTATCAAAACAGTAAGCAACAAATTGTCTTTCTAAGACAGCAGAGGCATTAAGGAACACTTTTGGTGTCTCCACTTCTCCTTCAATCATTTCAAGAGGGTCGCTATAGAAATACAAATCGTGTGGTTTTGCATTCGCGACAGTAACTGTTAAAGAGTTGCCATCTTTTCTACCTGCACGTCCTGTTCTTTGCAAATATTGAGATTGAGCAGGAGGCATACTACACAAAATAACAGATGAGAGGTCACCTATATCGATGCCCATTTCAAGTGTTGGCGTACACGATAATACATTTGTATCCCAAGGTTTCTTTTCACCAGCAGGATGCTTGAATTCAATTTCGACTTCTTCACGCTGTTCTCTTTCAAGCAAACCAGTGTGTTCTTGAGCGGATATTCTAACGATATCGCCATTCATATATAAGTTGTGATAATAGTCTTGTGGTCTATCTAACACCAAATCAATTTTGCCAAAGCAATTATCCATTGGACATGTTGCGTTAAGCCACAAACTTGAATTCGCTTTTGAAAAATTGAAATATTGGCCACAATCGCTACACTTAAACTGTTCTACTTCTGAAGAAACAGTAATTTTTGATTTATTTAAGGCGAATACAGTCAAAGTTGGATCAACCTTAATACTTTGAACGATTCCAACCTTTTCAAGCTCTTCTAGAGCCTTTTCAAAGATATAATCGCTAGAGGCATCAATGATTGAGGCATCAAAGAAGTAGCTTGAAATGTTTTCGTGGTATTTTGTCTTTTTATCGCCAACATCATCAAACGCTTTATATTTTTTCTTTGACAAGCCTTTTTGCAAACAAACAAATCGAGGAACGTTTCTACCTGCGACAGTTGATGGTAACCAAGAAAATTTACCAGTTGAAATGACAAAGTCATTTTTCCCACCACAATTAATAAATGGATAATATACTTCATCGATGAATGCACCGTTATATCTCATTCTATTAACGACACCTAAAACAATTTTTGTGTATTCTTCTACAGTTAAATCACAAGTTGGTCCTAATTCATTTATTGCTTTTTCTCTTACATTCTCGGCAACTTGCTTAATGTCATTGTTATCCAAAGATAATATTGAGCTTGCTGTTTTTTCTAAAGTACGACCAATTCTTGAGTTTAAACCATATTCAAGCATCACTTCGTATTTAATTCTTTTTTCAATGTTTTCGATAAGAGATTTACTAGCACTTGTTTTCGGAAGACTTCCTGTTTCTTTCATCGCTTCAAAAGAATCCATCCATGTTAAATTCGACGGAATAAACATAGTTACAAATTCTTCGTCAATTAGCTTTGAATGCCAATAATTAACAAATTCATCTTGGAATTTATCAAGTGGTAAACCATCGCCACCATCAAGAACAAATCTTTGAATAGCGCATCTTAAGGTAAATCTCCAGGTTCTAGAATTAAAGAATCCAGCTCTATGAGATGCATCTTGAACATTATCTGAAAATGTTAGTGTTTTTTTATCATCGTTAAATTTAGATGCAAACATCTGTGAAACAGTAGCACTGATACTTGTCGCACTTCTTAAACCTAATAATGAAACACCTTCGCCCTGGCAATGTGGACAAATATAATGTTTTTTATTACCGTGCCCAGCTTTTTCTAAATTGGTTGGAACAATAACAGGAATGGCATCTGCACCACAACTAGAACATGCGTGTCCGTTTGGTTGTCTATCCATTAAATCTAAATGCAAGCAATCTGGGCATAGATAAGCATGCATAAATCCCTCTGGAACTGGCTTATCTGGGTCATATGGGTACATTATTGTGACATTATCATCATAGCTAAAGAATCTGTTATAGAACGCACCCATATCTCTAATTCTTGCGTTTTGTTTTTCATCTAAAATCGAAACCCAACCTGTAGCACCACAATCACGACAGTTGATAACTGGTAAATAGTGACCAGATTGCTCATCATTTAAATCAGTGGCTAAAGCATATAAAATATTTTCATCCGACACTCTTGCCACCACTCTTCTAAGTTCTCTCATCCACAATTGAACCTGAACTGTTAAAAATGGTCTTAAGTTATCTGCATTGCCACTTCTTGCATGTGAAATAAGAGCATATAGCGTATCTAAAGCAAATTTCGGATCTTCTAAATCACTTAAGAACGGATACTGTTTAATCAATTCTTCAATGATTTTGGAATTTTGAGTAAATCTATTATCCATTGCAAAAAGCAACGCTCTGGTGAAATTGTGTTTCTTTAATCTGTTTGCTAAAAGCAATCTACTTTCAGAAGACATAATATCTTCAACATTAAAATCAGTGAGCCATCCTTGTGCGGCTTTTGTTAAAAATGAAGACAAATCATCTTTTTCATATGCCTCTAAAAGGGCTTTATTTGAATCGTTGCTTAAATTCTTATAATCATCGATTGTCTCGCTAAAGAATTCGTTTGGATGAAGTCTATCTTCAGTGATGATTGAATCGTTTTCAAAAGCTTCACCAAAAACTTCATTAGCATATTTGACGATTAAATTGTTTGACTCTCCATCTCCTAAAGTAGCAGATGTGCCAATACAACAAACATATCCTTTTGGAGTATACAATCTAGCTTTTAATCTTCTTAACAAACAGGCCAAGTCTGTGCCTTGCGCACCATCAAAAGTGTGAAGTTCGTCCACTACTATAAATTTAAGAGTTTCTGGATTATTTGATTTCCACAGAGCTGCATCCTTAGGTCTAACCATGAGATAATCAAGCATCTTATAGTTTGTAAGTAAAATGTCTGGTGGATTAGATAGAAGTGTTTCTCTATCAGTAATAACGTTTTCTTTGCCCATTGCTGTAGCAGCACTGGCTTCAAGACCACCAACATACATTCCGCAGGTAATGTTGCCTTTTAGTTTATCGCTTTTATAAATCTCTTTAGCGATACGCTTTGCTTGATCGGTTGCCAAGGCATTCATTGGATAAATAATGAGAGCTTTAATACCGGCTTCACCACGATGTTTATAGCAATATTCCAAAATAGGAAGCAAAAAACATTCTGTTTTACCGGAGCCTGTACCTGTCGCCACTATTGTGCTTCGTGGGTCATCTCCTCCAAGCCTTTCAAAAGATTTCTTTTGATGCAAATATGGGGTGTAGTTCAATTTGATTGATTCAAACGAAGGAACAACATCTGAAAGTCTAAAAGGCATCTTCACAGAAATATAAGGTTCGTGATAAACAGAATCTTTTGTTCTTAACAATTCATCAAGAGTGCCTTTAAATCCCTCGTTCGTCATAGGAAAGGTTGTTTCAATATAATCGCACAACCCCTTTTCCAATTGTCTAGCTAAAATTGATGGAAGCATTATTCATTTACCTCCCCATACTTCTTGGTGAAAAATTCCCAAGCTGTTTTATAATCCTCTACTCTGTCGCACTTAGTGAAAGGAGCAACGTATTCAATTGTTCGTTCAACTGGTCCACCTGGCATAGTGTCGTCCACGTATGTTTTCTTATATGTACCTGATTTCCAATCTTTAATGTTTTCCCATTCAGGACGTTTAAGTGTTAATTCACCATAATTCTTAGCGGAAAACACGATCCGTCCTTTTTGATCAAACCATGTATCATCTTCAAACTTAGATAATACAGGGAATTGAACTCTGTATATATAAATCAATTGTTCAAGAGTTATTCCGAGACAAATGGATATTAAAACATCAATTTCTAACAACGCCTGTCTTCTTGAATAATCATCGCGGAAAGCCATTTTGTTGTTCCAATCGCCAAAATAGCTAATGCCATTATTTAATCTACTATCTTTTTTTGACCACCCATCGTTTTGAGGTGATATCTTTTTCCATTTGTTCCATAAATCAGCAAATGGTTTTGTTAAACAATTAAGTTTCAAAAGTCTATTTATAGCCATTGATAAATATACGCTATCATTAAGAAGTGGTAATTTTTCGGCGTTATCAATTGTAAAATTTGTTTTTCCAAATATTTTAATAAGACAATCATATGGAAGTGATACACATGAAGCAGAATAAGCCAACAAATCTTTCAGTTCTTTAAACGCTACGCTCATGACACCATTTGTATGAAGAGATCCAATTGGAATAATAGATCCGAGAAGTGTTCTTTCTTGTGTTAAATTAATCATTTTTCTAGTAGCAAAACGATAATTATCGGTATGCAAATTATCCCACGTTGTTTTTGGAACAGAGGAATAGGCTCTCGGTTTATCACTTACGACATAAGTAATCCTTTGAATGTAATCATCATATATCTGATTTAAATCGATATTTTCATAATCAGTATTTGAATTAAATACTCTATTCGATGATTTAAAATACGGATTTGCTAGGAAAAAATGTGGACCCGAAAAAACGACATCTTTATATGTGGAAGGGAAGTTTGGATTTTTTGTAATTATTTTTGATTTTTGCGAGTTTGTTTCATCAAGCAACAAAGATGATGATAATTTGCTACTTACATTTTTGAGTTTTCTAGGATAGAAAGCATATGCTTTAGCGATATCAAATAATTCCTGGGTATGAAATGATCCAATTCTGCAAGATGTATTTGTATCTACTCCATCCAATAAAATTGAAAAAATTCTTATGCCATCAGAATCAACTTTTACCAATCTCTCAGGATTGCCATGCTTGCTCCATTGACCATTTTCATCTTTTAACCCTTCGAGTTTATACAAACAATTAGGATCATATGTATCGTCAACTGCTGATGGATCATATAAATTACATATTAATTCGAAAGAGCTTGTTTCTCTATTTGAGAACACATTAAGGTAGAAAGCAACATGCCCATCAACATCTTTAAACAGTTTTAAGACATTTGTGAATTGAAATGATTTTCTCAATCTAGGTATTAAATATTCTCTAAGCGTTTTTCCATCGGCATCATTAAAAACGCCTGATGGATGAACGAAAGCAAAAACTCCATTTTTATTAGCGAATCTCATTGATGTAGGGAAAAAGCAAAGATACAAATTTGTTTGCAATCCAGTAAGTTCTTCATAATTTTGAACGTTGCATAAGAAAGATTGTGTTCCAGCAATCGAGATATATTCACCAAAATACAGCTTTCTGCTTATTGGTTTTGATAGTTCTTCTTCTCTCATTAACGCCGTTTCTGTAGCCGTCATGTTTTTAACTGAGAAATAAGGATTGCAATCAGATAATACTCCTTCTTCCTTCCAAGTAACTTTTACCCAAGGCGGATTCCCTATCATTAAGTCAAAGCCACCTCGTTCTTCAAATAGTTCGGCAAACTCCAACTCCCAGTGCATAAAATGGTTTTCTCTTGCAATATCTCTTACAAGAGCAAGTCTTTCGTATTGTTCACATAGTTGATCAAGATTAACATTGCCTAAATCTTCAAATGTTTTTCTAATCTCTTGCGCAGCTTGATTGACATATTCTTCAGTTTCAGGATTGTAATCTAAAAGATTCATTTCATAGATATAGTCGCCACTTTTTGTTTTCTTATAAGTGCCGCTGTATCCAGCTCCTTTAACAGCATAGATACCACCTTCAAGAATTAGGTTCATATCGAATATGAATGTTTCTCTGCTCGGTAATAAATCAGCTTTTTCAATTGGCCAAAACCATAACGCACACCAATAGTCCATTGCAAACTTCAATCTTGCATAAGGACCTGCGTTTTCTGCTTTTTCAGTCTTATATAAATTTCTAAAGATGTAATCTTTCTGTCTGATAGTTGTGTGCGACTCTTCAATGTTATCGTCATGGCCAAAGATTGATAGTTTGTCAGCTGTTCTCTTCTTAACTTCCTTACGTAATTCAATCTGTTTGTGCCACAGCGTATCTACGATACCGGATAGTCTGATAAGTGATTCAATATCATCTGGGTTGTATGATTCGGTAAATTTTTTATTCCACTCCTTCATCATTGCAATTTGTTTAGGAGCAAGGTCTTTAATAACTTTATCGGTATAGTTACACATTCCAGGGTCACCCAAAAGGAAGTGATAAACTTCTTTACTTCCACGTCTAGTTTCATGAGGAGCAATTCTATCAGGGGCTTTCGTATACCATTTCAGTGCAGGATTACTAGTTTGTAACTGTTCAATACGATAAACTTGTTTCCTAGCACCAATCAAAGAATTGCCATTAACAATTTGTGTACCAAACCAAGGGATATGGCCACCTTCACAGATGGTATTTAGCCAGAGTGATACTTCTGCCAACTCCACAGCCGTACTGTTCAAGTCAACGCCATAAACATTTCTATCAGCTATGAACATTTTGACTTTTTGAACTTCATTCTTTCTATCCTCATATTTAATTAATTCGCCGAGTTCTTCTTGTTTCTTATTTACATAGGCATCAGCTAATTGGTTGATGGCTTCATTCAAGAATGCTGCACTTCCCATAGCAGGTTCGCAAATGGTGAGATTTAAAATATCATCTGCGGTTTTATCAACTAATAATTCTTTAAGAGCATATTTTACTAAACATTTTGTTAGAACTTCCGGGGTATAGTAAGAAGCAGATTTTTCTCTTTCTCTACCAGCCAATCGATAAATGAACATCCCTTTCTGGTACATTCTCGGCTTTCCTTTATGTGGTCCAGATTCATATCTAACTCTTTCATCATCGTTGTAATTAACTAAGTCTGCTTCTGATACAAAGTATCCAACATCGAGTTCATCAAAAACATCTCCAGCTCTTTTAACTTCGTATAAATCTTTTTCAGCAATGAAGCCACGATAAGAAAGTAAGGATTCATATACTGATCCCAATTGGTTGATTCCAAGATTTGCATAAGAAATTCTATTTCCACCACTCTTATTGTCTCCACGAGTAATGCTCATGAGTCTGATAATTCTCAAAAGGACTTTGTTCCTAATTTTTGCTTGAGTGATTAATGGCGTTAAATCAGGATCGAAAATGTGAGCTTTTAATGGAGGAACCACAAAAGTATCATGCTTTGATTCCATCTTAACTGCAGCATCGTAATCCTCTTGTTTTTCAGGATAGCCATGATAGATAAGATGGAATAATTTATTAATTGTTTCGTTGAAGTAATATCCTTCTCCAACTTCTGTAACGTTTTCATTAATGTTATCTGCGACGTCTCTGAGCTGTTCTAAAGAGTATCCTTTGGCGTATGCCATTTCTTTCATAGGAGCATAGCCAAGTTCCTCTCTTGCTTCAATAAATAAAACGAAAAGCATACGATACATATATCGTAAACACTGCATAGTCAAATCGCCTGGATCTACAGGATCTTTATCTAAATCGCGATGTTTATTAGTTTTTAAATCGTAAAGAATTTCGTTTCCTAATAATTCTATTGATTCCCTTAAAGCATATTTTAAATCTTTAGAAACACCTGCTGCGTGTCTATGAGAATTCTCGTCTAATTCGTCAAGTAAAGCTTCGCCTTCTTCTGGACATAAAGACTCTTTATGAAGAAGTACTGCCATTGCTTGGAATGTTTTTTCGTCACGGTATGAGTAAATTGTTGCCAAGTCAAAAGCTAGGTATCTCTTTTCACTCCACTTATTTCTATCGATTAAAGCAATACCATTTAATCCAATGACAACAATCCATCTCGGAGGAACATCATTACTAAATAGAGCTTTGGTCACCGCTTCTTCTGCATTAAAATCTTCGCATGTATATGCAGGAACAAAATCATAACCAGAAGAGAAATCTCCACTAAATAAATGCCCTTGAAGAATGTCGTCGTCATCTTCTGCATTTACAGACAACATTACCCATAACAAAGGATTGCCGTTTGACTTCTTTATTTCTAAGAAGACTGGTAGGTGGGTACCGTTTTGAAGATCGTGATTGAAAGGTGCGGGAGCAGGATAGCCTAAAGCCGACAAATAAGATTCTGCTAGTTCTTTAATAAGAGGCTTAATTTGATCTCTGCTTCTCGCTCTTAAAGCTTTATCGTGAGAGACATAATACTGTTTTGCAATTTCTCTTAATAGAGACCATGGGGTTCTTAAATTTTCACTAGCCTTAGCAGCATCGCGCCAAACAGAAATGGTTGCCGAAGCATTCTCTTCAAAAATAGAAGAAAAATAATGATTGGTGTAATATTCATTGTAGTTATTTATTCCAGGATAAACGTTTGCCATAATTACACCTCTGTCAACACCGCAACCACTTTAATATATGGTTGTTTTTCAATTTCAATTGTGTCTGTATACCATTTTTCATATTCTTCGAATATTTCATCGATTTTATTCTTTTTTTGTCTGAGCAGCCTTGCTTTTGCACTCATGTTTGCATCATCAAACAAACCAACTTGTTCCACATCGATTTCGTTGCTCAAGAAGTGCTTGTTATGAAGTTCTTCTAATCTATCCAAAAGATTGAGAAGGATTGGATTATTTTTATCTTTATATTCATCACATTTTGTATCTAAAAGTTTTCTAACTTGAGCAATAGCATCACCCAAACTGGATGTACATGAAGATAAGATTTCTTTAGTAACAAGATTTTCATTTGGAATACTCATGTTATTTAATCTTGTGCTCTCGATGAGTTCTTTCATCGATAAAGCTTTTTCAAACTTATTATTTTTATAAACTAGACCAAACCATTCATCGATAACTGGCGTTGATTTTCTGTTGAACACAGTTCCAGAAACAATATAAATTGTTTTCTTGTCTCCACCATTTGATTTAAAACCTAAAACAGGGGCCTCTCCTCTTCCAAACAACAAGCCTACTTTATCGTTAATCCAATTAAAGATTGGATGCAATTTCCACAAGTATTGAGCTGATGGCCAAGCATTTTCAGACAAATCATTTTGCATACATCTAGCCATCTCTTTCATTATGAAATTTTTATCTGGGCTCAATTTTAATTTGTCATCATCTGGCAACGATTCATCTGGAAGTGATGCTTTAAGCCTCTTTTTCATTTCATCAGAAAGCTTCAATTCAACGCCTTGAACCGTTGATAAATCCCTAACTAAATATCTATCTTCTTCTTGAAGTGTCCCGATTGCGTATTTTAAATAAGTTAAGTCTGTAAATAATGTTTCTTTTTCAACCACTTCGATTGGTTTAGAAGCTTCATCATCAGTTTGTTGCATCAATATCTCAAACGGATTGAATTCTTCAGATGATGTGTCTAAAGTTTGGCCAAATTCTTCTGCGTCAGTTCCTTTTTCAATTGCAGCAGCAGTTTCCAATTCTTCTTCTTCGACATTAAACTTGCCCATTAATAAAGCTGGGTCGCCAATGTTTTTATATGCTTGTTCTTCTTTTTGAATAAGAATATGCATAATACGAGTATCACCATTAATCTTTGAATTGTTACTTTGAATAAGGAAATATCTAATATCTGGTTTAACTTTTTGTCCGTATCTATCGATTCTTCCGTTTCTTTGTTGAAAAACCATAAGTGACCACGGAATATCAAAGTGGATTAATCGATGGGACAAATAATGCAAGTTAATACCTTCAGAAGCAACATCGGAGGCCACCAAAATTCTAATTGGTGACTCTTTTCTTCCAAAATCATCAACAATCTTTTGTTGCTCAACATCTGACATTCCACCATACATTTCTTGAATAGAATTTGTAGGCATTTTTAGGTCTTTTCTAAGTTGATTAGCAAGCCATTTCATTGTTTCTATACGTTCGGTAAAGATGACAATTCTGTCTTCTGTATTATTTTTATTCCAACCGTATTCTTTACTATTTAGCAAAGCTAGTAGTTCTTGATATCTTGAAAAATCTTCTGCTTTTATATCTTCAAGAAGAACTTTCAATTTTCTAAGTGTTTCGATATCGATAAAGTTGCCTTCGCCATATTTAGCAACAAGCTTTTTAACTCTTTCATCAATGCTCTTAATACACGCTGCAGGAGATGAAAACATAGCCTTCTCTAAACTGGTCTTAAAAAGAGTTCCAATTCCTTGTGTTCCACCTTTATCCATTTCGAGCTTCATATCAGCAAAATAATCAAAGGCAAACTCCTCATACATTGATGCGTAACATTTTTGAATACTAACTTCTCTATCTTTAAAAGAAGAGGCTAGTTGACTATTAACATCTTTTTTAAAACGTCTAATGCACAATCCTTTAATGTCTTCCTTTGTATAATGATGAATATCCGCGATTGCGGTTGGATCCAACATATTCATTAAGGAAGCAAAGCTTTCTGCTCTACCATCATGTGGAGTGGCAGATAGCAAAATCAAAGTATCGCTTCTTTTTGAAAGGAGCTGAGCTAGTTTAGCTCTTTGAGCTTGATGTTGACCACGCTCTGCAACATTATGAGCTTCATCGATAACAATAATGTCCCAATATGCTTGCTCTAAGTGTGTTCTATATTCAACGTCTCTCTTGAGAGTATCGATAGAAACGATTGTCTTGTCATAATAGAAAAACGGATTATAGTTTGATGGTAAATTGGCTCTGATTCTTTGAATCTTGTTTGAATCTAATCTGACTAAAGGTATCGAGAATCTGTTCCACATTTCCTTTTGGAACTGCATCATCATACTTTTAACAGTGACTACCAAGATTCTTTTGCCTTTGCCTCTAGCGATTAATTCGGACATCAAAATACCAGCTTCAAGCGTTTTACCTAAGCCAACCGAGTCAGCAATGAGTATTCTTTGTCTTGGGCTGCTAAGAGCCATGTTTGCTGGAACTAATTGATATTCCATTAAGTCCATCGCTGCTTTTTGCCCAATGCAAAGCTTAGAATCAGTAGGAATTTGTTGTCTTAAAGCAGATTCAATAAATAATTTAGATTTTCTAAAAGAAGGCGATGTATCCGCAATCAACTTTGTTTTAACTGGGTCCACTACGTCTATTTGTTCTAAATCTGAGAGAAAAATTGATTCTTTGTCTTTTACTAATGGTGATATTCCGATGCAATAGATGCTTTGTTGATTAAAAGAGTTTTTCTCGATTCTCTTTATCATCCATTCCTCATCTCTAATAATCACTCGTAAACCAGGAGCTAAATCTGCCATTGATACTATATTCCTTTACGTCCGTTGGTTTTAAGTTTATCACAGGAAGAAACAATTTTTAATTATTTCCGCGCGAAACTTCCCGCACATGAAAAAACCTCTGATAAACAGAGGTCGTCTTTTGTCCTTAAAAACTATGCGCTTATTAAAACACACCTAAGACATCAGAAACAGGTACAGTAACATTGACGTTGTCTCTAATCATAAGATGAACTTGGTCATCATTAACATCGCCACCACTAACGTTTAATTTAACAAATGTTTCTTGGTATGGATGATCATCTAGCGAAATACTTAGGATTTCACCAACAATGATATGTTTGCCTTCTTCTCTGAGAACAGCCTTAACTTTAATACCTATTTTTAATTCGCTTGTCTTCATTTTTTTGATTCCTCCTAATACATACATCACTCATAAGAGTGATAATATCAACACAATTCACAATATTTGACGTAACAAAAAATAGTGAGAAAACCCCACTATCTTCTTCTACCTCCATGTTGATCCCACCACGTTCCATTAAGTAGGCTTTCCATTACGTCATCTCTTGGATTGTTATAACGGAAGTCAACCGATGAATTTTCCTTAACAATTTGGTAGATCTGGTTCCATGCACAGGTAGATTGTTTCATAAAGTTTGAAGCCATATTAACGTATGGCGATTGAATTGGTCCTCCAGTAGTTGGATGCTTAGCAATTAAACCATATTTAGTTACTGCTTCTGCGCATTGAATATATCTAGCCTGTGATATTGCGTATTGTTCAATTAAATGAGTAGGAACTAGTTTTTCACATTTAACTCTAACCAACCATTTATATGTTTCTTCAAATAGTTCTTTAGCCGCAAATGTTGTTCCATCTCTTTGAGGAGCATAGAGATATTCTTTAATAGGTGGCATATCCACTGCTTGTAAATCTTCACCGATATCTATTTCGGTTAGTTTTCTTCCACCTGGATTACCATTTTCTAATTTTTCGATGTTGGATTTTTTCTTTCTGCCGGCTCCAACTCTTTTACCGCCATGTAATGTAGAATTCATTGTCATTTCTCCTTCAATCTTGATTTAGGGGTTATACCCAACTTGATTTCGCTTTTTTTGTGCGTGCAACCCCACGCCGGTGTCCATCTTTTTATTCGTAGAGATTTTGACCCCCCTACCCCTAATAAGTGTCTACTCACCTGTTCAAGCAAGGCCTCGATTAGAATTTCTAGAAATATCTTCAGTTTTCCAAAATTTCTGCCCCGCGTATTTCTGAGGTGCTGCCACCGATACTATCAAATACTAAGTATTTGCAGACCGGGGGGGAGTAAAAAGTAGCTGGACTCACGGACTCACTGGACTGTTAATTTCTATAAAATCCTAAAACGCGTATTTAATTGTCTATACTGAATTAAAATTACGATTTGGATATTCTATATATTTTAGAGTCCAGTCAGTCCGCTACTTCTTTTTTCTGATATAGACTGTTTGCTTTCCATATGGACCCATTGTCTTTCTTTTATCAGTCTTATCCCAGCCTTCTATCTGCATTAAGATAGCAGCGATGGCTCTACCTTCTTTACCATCAAAGTCACCTTTATCCTTATTGAAACACTCACAGAATATTTCCATAGGACTTGCTTCTTCTCTTTGATAGATAGCCGGACCAAATGGTTCTTTTGGTGTGTGATAACTATCAAACTCTTTATTGAAGTAATACCTTCTATCTTCAATGCTGAAGTCATCCCAGTTATCTGGAAGCATCTCTTCTAAATACTTTTCAACAATACCTACACGATCATCTTTTTCCATCGCGTTATTTTGGTATTGGGTAGCGATATCTAGATACTCACCACTTAGGAATAACTCTTCACCACTTTCATAGTAATGTTTAGCTTCCGCCCATAACTGGTCTTTGAAGTGCTTATCAAAATTGAAATTAGGAATAACGTTTGTGGAGTTAATCTTAATTACCCAGAATCTTCTATTACCAGTTAAGTCTCTGAGGTAACCTTGTTCGCCATTGACAGTGGCAAAGATAATACAGCTTCTAGGATGCCATTCAACATGTTTTCCATAGGAGGCGCGATACTTATCATCGGTAGAAGAGATAAAAGCTTTTACCTTTTCAATGTCCGCTTTGCGCATACCCGCTAGTTCTTGAATTTCAATCACCCAGAAGCCTTGCACCTTCTCGCCTGCTTTCTTTGTATCTTCCATATCGGATAACTGTAATGAATCTGAGAAGAAGTCTGGATTCACTAATGATTTGATAATTGTTGATTTGCCAACACCTTGTTTGCCATCAAGGACAATGATGTTATCAAATTTAATACCAGGTTGATAGATTCTTGCTATAGCAGCAGCAAACCATTTTCTAGTTACTTCTTTTGTGTATGCATTATCATCCGCATCTAAATATTTAATAAATAATGTTTCTACGCGTTTTACGCCATCCCACTTAGGCAAGTTATCTAGATAATCTTTAACAGGATTGAACGCTCTATCTTCAGTAACTTTTTTAAAGGCATTCTCGAAGTTTCTATCACTAAAGTCACAATAATGTTTAGCGATATAAATCTTTAATTGAGAGTCATCTGTGTCTCGCCAATACTTAGTGGATGTCGCTCTTGTCCAAGGCACTTCTCCTCTAACTTCAGCGGTGTTAGCTAAAGTGTTATAGGCAATGTTTTTAAGCTTCTCATCGTTTTGAAGAATGATGACTAAGTTATTTACATCATTAGCAATAACACCATCATCGTTTTTAACTAGTTGTCTCATCCAATTTAGGTCGACATCATCATCGAAGTCTTTCTTGGCTTCTTCGATTCTTTCATCAGAGATAAGTGTTTTAACTTTTTCATCACTTCTAGCATATTCCACCATCTTTTTAAAGGAAGGCTTATCATCGCCAAATAAATGGATTCTTACTAGATTAAATGAATTAAGAGTTTGTCCCGCTGCTGGGTCATTAGCGTGATGCGAATAAAAGAATTTATCATCATAATTGATTGCGCCCGCTACTGAGGATGATGGGATATAGTGATATCTATTGCCGCCAACCTCTTCATAAATATTAGATAAGAAAGTATCAATTGCTTCACTAATTGAGTAGGCTCTACAGAAAGCTCCTACTATTCCATCTTTCTCAAGCGGATCAGCTTGTTTTCTACCAACTGAACCACTATTGACGTGAGTCTCTTTTTCTTTCTTTGGAAGAGTTGTTAAATCACTCCAATTAGGGTATTTAGAAAGAAAAGAGTCAGGATTTAGAGGGGTTTTCTCTATTTTTTCATAAATATAGATTCCATCGTAAGGCGTACTTGGCCAATACATTAATTGATTAGTTTGAAAGCTAACTGGGTCCACTTGTTCTATGCCTAATTCAGAAGCAAGCAATCTAGAAATAGCGACATATTCATCACCTTCAACATCTCTAGTTAAAGGAATAATAATTCTGTATCTAGGTGAATCTGGTCTATGCCCGTGAGTTGAATATAAGCAACACGTGTATTCGAAGTCTCTTTTAAACTTATCGATGAAGCCTAGTTCAGCATCATCAAGGTCTAAAGTGACCATACTTCTATATTCCACATTGTTTTTAAGCCTTTGAGGACTACTAAGTTTGCCGCCTACAAAACCGCCATGATCTTTAGCTTCTTGTTTTTGGTCTTTTACAAAGTGTTTATAATCCTCCACTGTTTCGGAGGTATATATTGTTTTAGAAAGCTTTTCACATAACTGTTCCCATGTTACTTTCTTATTGGTCCACTTCTTGCTATTGACTCTTTGCCCAATAGCGATAATTAAATCTCTCATGGATTTTCATCCTCCTCGTCTTTATTAGATTCTTCGTCCGCTCCAATAAATCGAGCGGCGTTCACCCATTCTTCTGGCTCATTCTTTTTCTCCATTATTTCAATCATGAATTTCTTTGGATCAAAGTCTTTACCAAACTTCATAATGAGGATGTACTTAATTACTTCAAAATCAGGTGGATAGTATTTTTCATCTTCAGTGACTTTAGTTTCTGTTCCACCGATAGGATTCTTTCTCATTGTTTTGGATGTTGTTTTCTCTTTATGACCCATAGCTTTGGTCTTTAAAGCAGAGAATAAATCCTGAAGTAATAAAGCTTCTCCATCAGATATGGCTTGTTGAATTTCTGGGTGTTTATCTTTTAGGGCGATAAAGGTTTGTTCACTTATACCCAAGTCATGACACATGTCTTTTTGTGTGTAGAAAGTAGCTGAAGCCGCTTTGATATAATCAAGCTTTGACTTTAGCACACCTGTTCTTTCCCACATTTGATATGTATCTTCTTTCCTACGCATAAGCACCTCACAAAATGGAGAGAGGCACCTTAGTGGTTAGTGGCTATGTTTGTTAAAGTGCCACTCTCCAAATTAGATGATAAATCATCTAATCCAGTATCGCCTAGGTGATAGATAGGTGCTATTTAATCAATTGGCTCTTGGCCTTCATATAAAGTACCATTATGGCGAGAGCATCTAAGGACATTAACAATGAAGTCTAATCCTCTGATTATCGTGCTTAATTCACAGTCACCACCAAGGATGATTTCAACACCACCGTTACCGCTATTTTCTATTGGCTTAACCCTAATATCAGTACAACTAGCATCTTCAATGCGAATATATGTACGTCCTCCGTGCCCGCTATCCCCACCTTCATAGCCAGTAGTTCCAGCAGTAACTTCAAGGAAATTAGCACTAACAATGTGTTTCTTAAATATTGGAAATTCTGATCTATCAACTTTAATTGTTGAATAAGATACTTCATCAGGTTCTTCAATGTCGTGTTTCCACTCATCACCGAATTTTAATTTGAAGTATTCTTTTGGTAATTCAATAAATGGATATTCATTTTTCATAGCTATCATTCTCCATTAATGTTGTTCAGGGTACTTGAGTTTTAAATACTCATCGTGCCAATAAAAGATTAAGTCAGCTAGTGCTGGAGCGATTTCTTTGTACCAAATAACATCTTCTGGTACATGGGTTTTTAGATAGTCATTAAGCATATCAATATCTGCTTCAAATACTTCTTCAACCTTTCTACTAACATAGCAAGCAAATGATTCAATCCATGTGAATGCTGAATAAGCTTCTGGATAATTATCATCATTTATTTCAGGATATTTTAGGCGAAAGAATCTGTAAGCTTGATCAAGGATATCGAATTCAATTTTTGTTTTTTTCATAAATAAAGTTCTCCTTGAGCCCAAAAAGGACTCTAACTATTTAGCGAGAGCCCTAAATATTAATAATGATTTATGCACGTCTTCTAATGTGGATATGAAATAGGCACGCATCAATTAATAAATAGAGCTTTCGCTTCTTTTTAAGACTCGTCATCATCACTTATTAACGATTCTTGATAAGCAATTTCCTCTTTCCAGATGACTTCAATAGGAATGTCTAGAGCAATGGCTAGTGAGTTTAGCGTCCTAAACTGAATCGCACTACCGATAACACCATTTTCTATGCGGTTATAATGTTGATGACAAACGCCCATATCTAGAGCAACGCGATATTGTGAATAACCAAGTTTTTGTCTTGCATTCACTAAGTACATTCTTATCGGGTGGTACTTCATATCGTTTGCTCCTTTCTATGTGTTTTTTCACATCAACTCTTGGTATGGAGATCCACTTGCATTTAGTTGCGAGTTTGACTCCTGACCACAACACAAGAATATCGCATCGTTTGATAAAAAACAGGCCTTTTCAACACTCTAAAGTCACTTGCAACTATGTTGAAACAAACAGCCATTTTTCTATTTTGTTTTTTGATTTGCGCAACCATTTATTAACATTTGAATTAAAGTCCTATTATCTTAGCAACTAAAGTGCTAATATGAGTTCATGAAATTCACCGAAAAAATGGAAAAACGATACAAAATCGGCCAATGTATCGCAAGTTACAGAGATTTAGCTAATGAGACTCAACAAGATTTAGCCAAGCTTCTTAGAGTAAGCAGACAATATATTTCGAATATTGAAAGTGGAATATCGAATCTTCCATTAGATAAAGCGAAAATTATTGCTGACCACTATCACATTCCCGTTTCGAGACTTCTTGGAGACGAAAGCGCCAGTCCCTCTGAATCGCTTCAAATGACTGTTTATAAGGAAGCTAGTAGGATGGAGCCAGTTGGAATGGCTATTGTTGTATCGAGACATTATTTAGAAAAACAAAAATATAAAAATAGGAAAAAAGAGATGGTAGATAAGACATACCGCCTCGATAATAATGTCTTTGGTTTAGTTAGTGATGATTTATACGCTATTGAAATATCTAATAGCAGCAAAACATTGAACGTTCCTGCTGGTTCAAAAGCTATTGTTCATAAAATAACTAACGAAAGCCAAAAACCTGATTTTAAAAAGCCCACACTGGTTGTATTGCGTTGGTTAGGAACAGCAGAAGCTCCAGAAGAACTTGGGATTGCTTATGAAAAATATGTTAAGGAACATCCTGTAGAGAATATTTTTATATCTTTAGTTGATCCCACAAAGAAAGCAAAATACAATGGGCAAACCTTAATTCAATACACGATGGCTAATGAAACTTTGTTCGCAACTATAGATGAATTAAAGGAAATGTGCGTGGGCATAGTCAAAAAGGTCGTTATTGATTATTAGCATATTCTCATCACCTATTATCAAATTGTCTCCTCAAATATACTAAGGACGGATATGAAATAGGGACCATCTTGGTCAAACGTCTTCTTGGTGCAATCACCGAGGAGACTTTTTTATGTTAGCAATTTCAAAAGATGTGGAAGTCACGTTCATGCGTGCTATCCTTAAATATTTTTATACGCAAAAGCTGCTTACAGAAATTGAATATATACGTATCATAGACGACCTCGAGTCAGGTAATAAATACGTTGATAATAATACAGGAAAGAGTGATGTATATGTGTAGGAGGTTATTCATATATGAATAAAGTATCAATTATAGCCCCTACAAAAGCTGACGGAATATTCCAAAGAAGCTTAGCTGAACTCAAGGTAAAGCGTGTAGCGGCTTATGCTCGTGTTAGTACAGAAAGTGACGAGCAAGCAAACTCATTCGAAAACCAAGTTGAAGAATGGACAAGAAGGATCTTAGAAAATCCAAATTACAAGCTAGTTAAGATCTATGCAGATGAAGGTATTTCTGGTACTTCAATACGAGGTAGAGAAGGATTCCAGGAAATGATTAGCGATGCCAAAGCAGGAAAGATTGACTTGATATTAGTTAAATCAATTTCCAGATTCGCAAGAAACACAGTCTTAACAATTCAAACTATTAGAGAACTTAAAGAGTGTGGAGTCGAAGTATATTTTGATAACGAGAACATTTGGACCTTTGACCCAAAAACAGAATTTATGCTTTCAATCATCAGTATGATGGCTCAAGAGGAGAGCAGACATATTTCTGAAAACGTTACTTGGACTTTCAGAAAGATGATGAACGAAGGTAAAACCTTCATCGCTTCTTCTAATTTCTTGGGTTATGACTATGACAAAGAGAAAGAAGGGCTAGTCATCAATAAAGAACAGGCACCTATCGTTAAACTTATATACGACTTATACGATCAAGGCGTTGGAACATTAGAAATATGTAGGACTCTAAAAGCCAGAGGATATAAAACTGTCACTGGCAAAGAAGACTGGCACGCAAGCACTGTTATAGGCATTTTAAAGAACGAAAAATATGTCGGCGACTTGTTGCTTCAAAAAACATATACGGTTGATTATTTGACCCATAAGAGAAGAGATAACACCGGTCAAAGGCAAAAGTATTATGTTAGAGATGCTCATGAGGCTATTATCCCTAGAGATCAATGGGAAAGAGTCCAGGTCAAAGTGAACAACCAAGCTTTAAAGGCAATGGGTGGTCACAGGGATCTAAACCGTTATAACGTCAGGTATCCTTTGAGTGGAACGCTTATCTGTTTAGAGTGCGGAGAAACATATAAAAGAAGACACTGGTACAACGGTTATGAAGATATCGGCGGAAAGATAATGTACCAATGCGGCGGATACGTGTATGACTATAAAAACGAAAAACACTGCAAAGTTTCTCATGGAATTAGCGAGAATCTACTCCACCACACTATTGCTGATGCCATCAACAATGTTTATTTGAAAGATAAAAGTGTCTTTAGAAAGATTTCCACTCTTATCAGAAAGGGATTATCTGTTACCTCTATAGACGAAAACATTAATGCTAAACAAGAAGAAAAAGAGAAGATTAGCAAAGACATAGACTTTATCTTAAAAGAAAGGATGAATGCTGGTCGTACCGATATCAAAGAAAAGCTTGATAGCCAGTACGCAGAATTAGTTCAACAATATCAACGCATTTGTAGTGAAATCAAAACTCTTCAAGATAGAGAAAGAGATAACCTTGACTCTGAATCTAGATTAAACAAGATGTTGTCTATCCTGGACGGAAAACAAATCACAGCGGATATGATTACGTTAGATTTATTAGAGGCCTTTATATACCGAATTATTGTTGTTGATAGAAAAAACATCGTCATCACAATTAACGCATTTAATTCACTTTCGCTTGAAGACCTAAGAGCTCAGAGAAAAGAGGTTGTTAAAAGAGAGCCTCTATACGAAGGAAAAGTTAGAATTAAAAACCCAAAAAGATGGGCTGAACTAAATTACAAAGTTGTGCTTGTTTAATAGAAAAAAAGGCCACATATCCCCGTTATTTTGAGGAAAAGTGGTCTTTTCTTTTTAGTCTTTTTTAGGTAAGCATGCAACGATAATTAAACCAATTAGTCCGAGGAATAAACCTCCAAAAAACCATCCAGCTACACTTCGATTTTTATAACCAGCAATTATTGGGCAAGCAATCATACTTATAACAGTATTAATAATTCCAAGAACAGTAAATACAGGAGAAATTTCAATCATTTAATGGCCCTACCTTTTATAAAAGAATAGACCAACTAAAATGACTTTTGTTTTTATGTCCCTATATTGGGTACATTAATTAATCACCATTAATAAAAATATAATCTTCTGCCACTACTTCCTCTCGAGAGATTGATAAATTGAAATAGTCTTCTTCTTTTGTGTAACGGTCTGTAATGAAATGAAGCTTTTTATTCTTTGAGCCAAGCAATATTCTGTCTCTATCAATTTGATTTTCCAAGAACGGACCATCAATCAACAAATCAACGGAATTGACAAGTTCTTCGTCTAAAGAATCTTTGGTTTTTCCAGAAAACATAATAATGCCCAATCCAAGCTCATGTATTCTTGAGTTGAAGTGTTTTAAACCAACCTGTAAAGAAGGTTCTCCTCCTGTAAGAGTGATACCTTCTATTTTATATTTATCTTTAGCTATTAAAACGATGTTTAGCAACTCGTCTTCTGTAACTATGTGATTTGGCTTGAGGGCTTGCAAATCTGGGTTCCCACATCCTTTACAATTGATATTGCATCCTTGAAACCAAATGCAGCACCTATTGAAAGGGCCTTCTATTTTAGTTAGAAGTTTAATATAAGCAACATTGAACTTAATCATTGAATTCAAATTCGAATCCATTCTTACCTACTTTAGTAACAAGCTTGCTGCCTTTTAAAGAACGTAAATCATCTTTGTTTTCAAACAAGAACATGGCAAGCGGATCTAACAATCTATCATTAATAGCGTTGAGAATGTCTCTACCACCCTTAGAAGAATCAACTCCTTTAAGGATATATTCAATCGAATCTAGTTCTTTTTCAAATTCTAATTCGAGCTTATATTTTTCTTCAATTCCCTTAATGACTGGCTTGAGTTTAGACTTGCAAATCTTAACTTGGAAGTCTCTGTCTTGAATAAAATTAAATGGAACGATGTTGTTATAACCAATACGGCCTAAAAGTTCAGGTCTCTTTAATTCATTGTCAAAGTAGTCCTTAACAATCTTAATAAATTCTTTAGCAACGCCTTCCTTATCAGTGCTTGCGGCAACTTGATTTGCTCCTAAGTTAGAAGTAAAGACGATGATTGTATCGCTGAAATATACTGTTTCGCCTTTAGAATCTGTCAAACGACCATCTTCTAATATTTGTAAAAAGATATCTAGGATTCTAGGATTTGGTTTCGCGGCTTTTTCAATTTCATCAAATAAAACAACACTGAATGGATGTTCTTTGATTGCATTAGTTAATTGGCCACCTTCTTCATATCCAACATAACCTGGAGCGGCACCAATTAATTTTTGGTCACTATTCTCTTGAGCATATTCAGACATATCAAAGCGGATACATGCTTGGTCATCACCGAATAAGAATTCTGCTAGTGCTTTTGATAATTCTGTTTTACCAACACCAGTTGGACCAACAAAGAAGAATACTCCTTTTGGCATTGATCTAGATGATTTCTTGTGGAGACCAGTTAAGCCCATGTAGGCTTTGATAACAGTTTTTTCGATTTTCTCAATGGCTTCTTCTTGTCCAACGACACGTTCGGATAATTTCTTTTTAATGTTTTTAACACTAGCTTGGTCTAACTTTTCCCAAGGATTATCTTTTTCGCCGTATTTGAAGAGATAGAACAATTTGTCAAAGGACATTTTTTCTTCTTTTCTGGACAAACGAGATAATTGAATAATCTCTCTATTTGTAAAGTCTTCGAGCATATCGATATATTGAGAATTGTCATTATCCAATAAAGAACTTGTTCCACTAGCAAGACGCACTTCAAATGAGTCTTCAATCTTCTGAATCATCGCTCTTCTTTCTAATCTATCTGGTTTTTGTAAGGTAACTATTTCTACTTCTGGGTTCCCTTGATAGAAAGATAATGGTAATCCGGATGCTTTATTAAGAATTATGACAACAACACTCTCGTTGCAATCAGAATTAAGGTAATCAACTTTTCTATCCTTAAGCGCTTTTCCTAATAAAGTAATATTTTGTCTTTCATCATCTGAAAGCCCATTCACGCTGAATAAATATTCAGACCAGTTAATAATGAAAGCTACTTTCTTTTTCTTATCTATGACGTTCTTATAAACAACATTAAGTATTTCAGCTGGGCTTTTGAATAATCCTTGTTGAGATTTTGGATTTTTATCTTCTTCCTCATCTTCAAAATCATAGCTATCGCCTTCAACTTCAACTTCGTCTGTTAAAGTTAGCTTATCAATAGCGCCTGTTGCACCTTCAACACGATCCCAATAAACGATGTCAGGATAATCCATATCTTTAAACATCGCTTCTAGATATTCTCTTAAAGTGACGATCTTGTTTTTTTCATCAAGATAAACATCGCCGACATTGCCATCAATCATGACACACTTCTTGATACCGGCGCTTCTTCTGATTTTGTTAAAACTATTTTGTAAAGACATGTTGTTATCCTCCTATTTCTTATTTTTGCTTGTATCAACATGTTGATAATGCATTTTTTGTATTTTATCAGGATTCTCCCATTGTACTTCTTCGTGAAGAATATTGATATCGTAAATGTTTTTCAGGTCTTCAAGGAACGGCTCAATATCTTTTCTACAAGCTTGACCCTCATATTCATCGAAATGGTACATAAATTTGCCATTTAATTGGATTTCAAACTCTGCCATTTGGCCTGAAGCCTTAAGTGCCACTAATTTGACCACATTTCTTTCTTTATCAATTTTTAGGTTCTTCTTAGTATCAACAATGAAGCCTCTTGCTTTAATTGCTTTGATAATGATTTTTAATGTTTCTTTTCTGATCTTCTCATCAGTAATGGACTCGTTAGCAACAGATGTGGCCTCGTCAATTGTTGTAACTGATTCAAGCACTTCTTCATCAACACCACTGTTTCTAAGGTCTTCTTTATATTCCTCAATAACTGCCCTAGTCTTTTTACCAAGAAGGACGTCATATTCTTCTTGAGCTTTGGATAATACTTCATCAAAACTAAGTCCTTGATTTTCCTCTTTAAGAAGTTCACGATATGCTAATTCTCTTAATGAAATATCGTCAATTTGATTGATTTTATCCATGATTTGCTGTGAAAACTGTAAAACTCCTTGTGACTTAGCAAGTAAATTATTACCAGCATCTAAGAGCCCTTCATCAATCATTTCATCAATCATTGCAAGCTTAGAACCGGTTAGTTCGTTTACAGTTCTAGTAAGGTCTGCCGACTGTCTTTCTAATTGTTCTCTCACTCTTAAATAATCAGCATAACGGGAGTCGTGATTATTTGTAGCAAACTTTTTTAAAGCTTGATATTGCTCTAATGTTGCTTTAAATTCTTCAATCTTTTTTTTGATTGTTTCTTTAGATTCAAGAAGATAATTCTCGTATTCAACAACTTTGGCTGATTCGAGCTTGCTTGCGGTCTTGTGAATCTTATCAATGGTTTTATCAATTTTGCACAAAGAATGAATGGCAGTATCACATTCGGCCTGAATTTTAATCGTTAAACCTTCGTAATCAACAGTTACTTGTTGGCTCATTTAATTTCTTCCTCCAAATCAAATATTTCTTTTGCCCATCTTCTTAAGTCATCGACGGTAAAGTTTGCAGTTCTATCTTCAGGGTGAATAAAAGCGTTTCTATTTTCTCTAAAATCATGCAAGTCACTTATAATGCTCTTTTCAATTACACCGGTTCTTCTTGCATCAGAAAGCATATCTGAAAGTGTTCCATCCAATTGATATTTGTTCTTCAATATCATTTCTAATTTGGCTGAAAGATTAACAAAGACAAATTGATAATCGCCTGCAACAATCTTTTTCTCTATAACTTCTGGTTTAATGTTACTTGGATTTTTCAAAGCCGAGTCAATCATATTTAAATAATCATTGATGGTTTCAAAGACGGACATAAAACCTTCGTATTCAGCAAACAACTCTACGTTAGCTTTTTTAAACAATTGAATGTTTTTGAAGAGCGAATAAGCAGTACCGTATTTATTTCTAAATCCATTTCTATCAATATTTTCTTCATCAATGGAATAAGATTTATAATTGGTTACCCCAGATATTGCCTTTAAGCCATCTAGCAATTCGGCAAAATTAACTAAGTCTATAAGTGATTTCTCTTCAACGGCTTTTTCTTTTAACGCTTCTTCGACTGGATTAATGAATAAAATCACCACTTCTTTAGCAAATCCGTTAGATACCAGCAATTCATATGTTTCCACTTTCTTAGTAAACTTTTTGTCATCAGCAAAGATAAGTTTGAGAGCTTCTTCACTACTCAATGATAAGTATTTAGGAATTGAGGATGTGATTTTAAGAACTGTCTCTAAATTTCCTTGATTACATGATTTTAAATAATCCGTGTAATTAATTTTGGTAAGTTCTTTATGCTTTAAAAGGATATTAGGATTCATTACTGCGGTTGACTTCATTTCGTTGAGTCTCACCAAATTAGATTCGCTGCTATCAACCATATAGCCATCCATTAAAGCAGATGCCAAGTCATAATCTTTTGTAATATTTGTCAAAAGTGTTAATTCTTTAAATTTTTCTTCTGAATACTCAGATCTTGCTTTTAGATAGATTCCAACCACTTTCTTTAGCTCGTCATTAGACAACTTAATTCTCAAAACCAACGGAAGTGTAATAGTGCTGAATTTTTCATCTTTAAAATCAAATGTTGCAGGAATATAAGCAAAAATTGAATCATGAGCATCGACTTGAATAAATTCAAACAATTTATCAAATTCATTAATTGCGTTCTCATCTTTACAAACAAGACCGTTGCTTACAGTGTAATTGCCTTTGGTAAAAAGCAACTTAAACTTCTGTTTCAAAACATCATCTATATCTTTAGGAATAATAATTCCACTTATCTTTTCGCTATCAAATAAGTCAAATGAAGCATGTTCGGTATATTTGGATTTAAATTTAAATCTATTTTTATATGAGATGGATTTTGTGATTGTTTCGTTTGTATAATAAGTCTCTGCAAATTTTTGTAATAAAGGATCTTCAAACTTAATGCTGATAGATGAACCGTCAAGAGACATTTCACAATCATATTTGACTGTCCATTTCTCATACTCATCAATAGTTTCTACTTTGGTAATAATTTCCTCTTTTTTAACAGGCACGCCTTTTCCTTTGTTTAAATTAAGGAAATTCTCAACATCCTTATTGCACTTGAAATTATCATAAAATTCAGGTGTTAAAGCACAATCCATAAGAGGTTTTGGCTCTAAATCAGGATCAATCTTTAACAGCAATTCATTCTTAGCGATGTCATAAAATACAGCTAGTTTCGCTTCTTTATTCACACCTGTTGGTATTGATTCTTCGGCGAAAATCTTCTTGCCCTTTTCGGTAAATCTAAAATGTTCGATGTTATAGGCATCAAATTCATTTTTATAAAATTGATCATAATTACATACCAATATTTCCTGTCTGATTAAGCTATCAAGTTCTTCAGCAAAGATGTAATGAAGATTCTTTGGAACACCAAAGTTCTCTAAAACACTACATAAACGTGCCGTTCTATCTTTTGATTCATTAATAAGGACCAACAAAATATAAGCCACGCCTGATGGTTTCTTGACTTCTGAATAGGTAATTAGCTCATTCATCTTAAAGAAAGGGAACTGAATAGAGGTATCTAACTTAAACTTATCCATTTATCTTGTTCTCCCTTCCACTAATAACATCGGTGTCATCTATAACTTTTCCGTATCTTTCTATTGTTGAAAGAATTTCTTCATAGACTCTGAAACCTCTTTGATCCATGCCTGGTCTACCATAAACATCTGGCAAATCAATAACACCTTTTGACTCAAGGTAGTTTCTGTTTCCAACAATGATAAGCATTCTTCTTGCTCTAGATAGGGCGACATTAATTCTTTGGTAAGCCAAAATGAAGCCCGGATTGCTTCTTCTTGGGTCTTCTGGGTTACGCACGGTTGACAAGATAATGATGTCTCTTTCATCGCCTTGGAAATCATCAACGGTGGACACAATCATTTTTTCAGCATCAGTCTTAAATGCATCTGTCTTTACTTTTTCACTCTTGATAATTTCTTTAATTCTTCTTGCCTGGTCACCATAAGTACAAATTACACCAATGCTTAATTTTTCATGCGTAGGATTTTCTTTAAAGAAGGTATTAAGCTTTTTCAACATCTCAGCGACCACTCTCGCTTCTCCAGTGTTGTACATGGATGTAGAATCGGCCTCATGTGTCTCGTTTCCTTTGCAGTCAATAAAGTAAATGTGCTTGTCTGGCTCAATGATATTTCTACCATTTGAATAGAGCCTGACATTATGTTGCTTCTTGTTGTTTTGTCCTGGCCAACCAAGTTTTAATTCACCACGATAGAAATGATTGAAAACATGCATAATGTGCTCGTGGCATCTATATTGCTGAACTAGCATGGTTTTATAACTGCTAGGAATCTTCTCAAATAATGTTTTGAAGAAACATTCTTCATACAGTTCAGTGAATCTCTTGTTAATGTCTTTATTAATGATTGAATCATCTAAGCCTTCAAAGTCATCATCACGCAGCTTGGAGAACTCATACATAGGTGGCAATTGTCTATGGTCGCCAACAAGAATAACGGTCTTGCCATATAAAATTGGTATGAGCAAATCAATGAAGCTAGATTTAGATACTTCATCGATAATAACCACATCAATGCCAACAGATTTAATATCAACTCCATCAATGTTGTATTCAGAAAGGGAATCTAAGTTTCTGCTACTATAATAATCGCTTGAGGTACAAGTTATACCAAACACGTTAGCGTTCTCAAACAGTTCTCTGGTATAGTCTTTTCTATCTCCTTCAATAACATCGTTGGTTGTGATGTAATTGGAGATTTTTTCATACATTGGTATCTTTTCTTTATTCTCTTGTTCTTTACTGGTGTAATCAGTTTCTAGTTCATTCCACTTCTTCTTAATGATGACAAGAGCTTCTTCAATATCGTTAAAAGGTTCAGATATTTCAAAGTCTCTGAAGAATTGGATAACACCACTTTCTAATTTGTACTTGTTCTCTTGAACATCTTTAACGTCGTTTCTATCTTGAATATCGATTATTTGCTCATTGATGGATTGAATTGATTTCTTGCGTGTGCTCATTTCTTTATCAAGCTTCTCTTGTTCGAGCTCAAGTTTAGCCAGCTCACCATTGCATCTTTCAATAAAATCATATTTAATCTCAGAAACTTGTTCTTTAAGTGAGGCAACAGAGTTATAAATTGAAGAGATATTTTTAACTAAGTAATCGAATTTGAAAATTCCAGATAATTTTAAATCTTCTGGCAGTTTTTCTTCGTTAGAATCTAATTGCTTTTTAATCTCGATTAATTGTTTTCTTAATTGATCATATTCCTCTTCTTTGCCAGGAATCACATCATCAAAATCATCTTTGCAATTTTTAATTGCATCTCTTATTCTATTACGCTCAATCTCGAGCATTGTTTTATTTGAATCCGGATTAATAACGGCGAGCTCTCTTGTTATTTCTTCCATCTTGATGCTATTGATTGCCTTAACTAATTCTGAGATATCTTTATCAACAAATATTTCCTTGTCGAACAAAGGAATTAAACTGTTGCGACATTCAATAATTAAATCAGTTTTTACATCCTCGTCTGGTTTGAGGTTGTCGTTTTCAATGTGGCGAATAGTTCTTCTGACGATATCTATTTCTATTCTTAAAGAGTCTTTTTTGTTGCTTAAACCAGTTATTTCAACACTAATGACTTTAGCTTGCTTTTCTAAACCCTTAATCTCCTCAGCGGCATCGTTAAGAACCTTGATTGACTTATCAACTTTAGCTTTTAAGAACACTAACTTGTCAAAACTTTCTTTGAATTCCTCTTTGTTCTTTTGGAAGTTCTTATATCTCTCCACAGCCTTCTTCATGTTAGAAGAAATATTTTCATAGAAATTATCAACTAAGTATTTTGGATCGTATTCATTTTCTTTCTTAGCTGTAGTTGGAATTAAGCGAATCGGCACTATTTCCGCAATCTTTGGCAATCTTTCAAAAACATTATCAATAGCTTTATGGGTTTCACTGGATATTAAAACCTTCTTGCCCTTTTTAACCATTTGAGCAACTGTTTCTGCTATGACTTGTGTCTTTCCTGTGCCAGGAGGACCTTGCAATAGGAAAATGCCATTACTAGAAACAGCTTTTCTTACTGCTTCTTTTTGCATTTCGTTTAATGAATCTAAATACCATGTCCAATCGCTTGGCTCAGTTTGAACACTATTAAGTTCTTCTGGATTAAATAAATAAGTTGAAAGATATGGGTTTTTAACATAACCAGAATAAAAGTTTTTAAGTGCTTGTTCTTGTCTCTTAATCTTGGCTGTTTCCGCCCTACTGTCATAGACAATAAATTGGCAGCTGTTAATAGCTTTTATTTGCTTATCGTTAATAGCATTATTAATATCGCCTAGTCTAAAATATAGAGCAAAACGAATGATTGTTTCTTCTTCAATAACGACTTGTTTATCATTTTTTAGCTTTGCATCGAGCTCTTCCTTGGCTGCTATTTTTTCGTTTCTAATATCGTCTTTATATTTATTATTAATCTCAATTATTTTTTCACTTCTTAAACGCTTGAGTTGGTTATCGTAATTGCTTCTAAGCTTCTGCTCATATGCCGCTAGCAACTTTTCGTTTCTCTCAACATAAAGAGATCTGACATCAAGTTTTGAGTACTCTTTTTCTAATATTTCGCTAATGCGTTCTTGATAATCATTTTCTTTTTCTTTTTTATCCTTTGGATATTTCTTGAGAACATCTTTTCTAATAGACGCTTTCATTGTTTTAATCTTTTCAACAATAGCTGTGTCCTTGTTCTCTATTACTTCGTCATCAAGTTTTGAAGAAAGCTCTTGTTTTTTCTCTGTCAAAGATTCAGCAAGTTCTTTATCAAACTTTTTAGATGTTTCTTTAATAAAACTCTCAACTTCTGAAGAAACAATTCTTTCATACTTTGAATCTATCGTCTTGTATTCTTTGTCGATTGATAATTCATATTGATACTCTAATTCACTCAAGTGTTCTTCTGGCAAAACATCATAAGAAAAGACTTTGAACCTATCTCCCAAAGCATATCCAGAGGTCAACATCTCACCAATTCTAGGTGTTTCACCATTTCTTCCGGCAACGGTTGGATCCAAAGAAGTGATGAAAACATTATCGCTAGCTAGAGAACGAATGGCGCGCTCTTCTTCACTAACACTTTTGCCTCTTTTTAAAACTTTTTTAGATTCGAATTCTTTTTTATTTCTTTCAATTATTAAACGAACAATTGGGAATTCTTCAGCTTCTTCTATCTTGTCAGACAAAAGAATCATTTCACCATAGCCAAATTCTGGTCTGTTATCTAAAAGATAATCTTCATAAATGGAGGAGTTCCTTTTGTATTCTTTTTTATTAACTGCATAGGCTTTAACGAATGTAGCGCTATCTAGTTTAAAGTTTCTCTTTGCTTGTTCTTGCAAATAGTAATTTCTAAATTCGATGTACTTATTCCACTCTTCGTATCTTCTTCTGACTTCTTCAGGATGAGAAACGGTGAAACAGCTATTTATTAATTCGAGAACATTGTTTGGAGTGAAGTATGTTTCGTTATAATCGACATTTGGAATTGACCACACGCTTACATTGAAAGTACCATTGACCCCACTTCTTCTTTCTGTTGAAAAAGAATTACATGCCATTGCCGAAATAACCATATCGTGAGGCGAGGACATAGATTCATCAATTAGTTGAATGCCTTTAACTTCAAAGAACTTTTGCTTACCACCCTCTACTATTTTGCCAACCAATATAATGTTTTGATTATCTGGTAGATACGTGCGCATGGACATAGTTAATTCTGGTCTAATGACCACATTATCTAAAAACTGTGTTTTGCCGCTTGATGATTCTCTTTTTTCTCTTAAAAAATTTGGACAAGAAATGTAGTATCTCTTGACCATTCCTGATGGAAAGCATGTCTCAATAAATCTTTCGAAACTATTCGACTGTCTTCTTGGAGGGATTCTTTTTTGTAGATTTTTAAACTGTCCTCTTAATGACTCGCCAAAAAGCTCGTTTTTAACGTTTATCTCTTTGTCTAATCTATCAGCAAATGAAATAAATAAATATGGCATGTCAGTTCCTTTTTAAGCAAATGATGAGCGAATGCTTATTAAAATTATATCTTATCCAACCTTATTAATTAAGGTTTTCTGTTATATTTTAGCACTAAGTTTGTTGGAGTTGGTTTTTGTCCCAAAATCGGGTACAAAAAAAAGGAATATTTCCTTGACCTTAGTCAATTGATATTCCATCGATGCCAAGCATTTTGCACATTTTGAAGAATGTGTCAATGTCGGTTCCGTGGTTGATAATTCGACTCACGGTCTTACGACTAGCACCAAACTTTTTACCAAAATTGCTTTGGTTTTTATATTGGTCTTTAATGCGGCATTTGATTTCTTCCATAATGTTTTTGGAAGAGTAGCAATTAGTCATAATCTGTCCTCCTCCGTATAGCTGAGTCGAGATTATTTGCTACAAGCCTATTTTACATTAAATTGAAGAAATTATCTTTTAAAATCTTGAGAAGTGATTCATCAGAATTCCAATATGCTTCATCTGGGTCTTCTCCATACATCATTTCGCAGAATTCTTTAACAAATTCAAAGAGGTTATTTAATGTTTCATCAACAAACTCAGGGCCAATCTTTAACCAATTGCCTGCATACATGCCGTTTTCATATTCGAACCCCACTTCTCTATAAGAGTAGACGAATTTGGATTGAAACTTCTTTAGTTTTTCATCTTTTTCAAAAGGGTTATTAGCTAAAGCATTATATGCATTAAGTGTGTTGTGTTTTAAGAAGTTATCAATTTTGTTCAAAACATCGAAATAACGATAATGAGGAAGTTTATATAAAGGGTTGGCTCTTTTTGTCTCACCGTTAAATCTTTCCTGAACATGAAAGAAGAATGATTTGTATGTGAAATCTTGGGTGTTGGTATATCCTCTTTCTTTGATAACTAAGAGAATGGTTCTAAACAACTCCGTGAAGATCTTTTGCAAATATTGCAAATGAATGCTTTTGATGACTTCGCCATATTTCTTTTGACGCTTAGCACCAGCAAGAAGAGCGTTAAATTCAATATCTTCAAAATCATCAGCACTAGAAGTATGAGCGATTTCGTTAACTCTAACGCTTTCTCTCACTTCTTCTGGTGTTGTTAGATTGTTGATAGCCTCTTTATATTCGAGGTTCCAATCTTTTGTGAGCCTATTTATTTGGTCCCTTAAAACGTTGACCGCATAATTTGAGCGGTTTTTATATCTAGGGATGAAATAATGTGTGTTCCTAGGTGTTGTAAAAAGAGCTTCAGGAAAGCATCCATCACAGTGAAGCAACTTTAATCTCTTTGTATCGATATGATATCTTCCATCTTTAAGATGAAAGCCATAATAAGCATAGTCACTAGGGCTAACTTTATCGTAATCAAATAGTTCTCTAGTCATAAACCTCGCCTTTTTAATTGTTTATTTAAACTAAGTGCAGCACACCACTCCTTGATAAACAACATAGGTGTCGCATTAAACAACGCGTTTTATGCTCCTGCTGCGAATTAATACTATCATATCAGCTAATCAACTCCAACTTTTGTCCCCAAAAATGTCCCAAGCATAAGTAAAAAGAAAACCATAACACTTTGTGTTATTTATCCACAACCCTCCTCAATGGTGCTTTTTGTCTTGGTTTATAATACATTTAAGTATTATAAAGAAGATTGTTTAGTTAGTGTTTCAACATCCAGTTTTGTTAAATGGCCGCTATTTCTGTTCGGATAAAAATCTCTTAAGTAAAAAGGTCAAGAAATAAGGGAAAGTGTATATATTATTTGCAAAGCCAACATTCTTTTCGGCTAATTTAATCCCAAAATTAATGTCACTTATTTTCTCATCTTCTATAAAAGCTTTGACTGATTTCATTTTTCCATCAGTAGCCTTAACATCTATTGGTATCAGATTATTTGCATCCCTAACAAAGAACTCGACTTCTTGTGTGGCATCTTCGTTTTTAAAGAAATATAAGTCATATCCCGACTTCTTCAACATATCTGCAACAATATTCTCATAAATGCCACCTTTATATGTATTGAAGTTCTTGTTTTCTCTTAAATCTTTTGATGATTCTTCATCTAGTGATGCTACTAGTAGACCAGTATCCATAAAATACATGCGATAATTATCTGGATCATAATTGCCCTTGAGTGGTAGAGCCAAATCATTTAAGCAATAAGAAACATTAACAATTCCAGCGTCAATTAACCAGTCTGTTACTCCAACATATTCTCTATTTCTTGCACCATGAGCAACTTTAGAAATTCTAAATTTTTTATTCTCTTGACTTAGAAAAACCGGAATCTTTCTAAAGACATTCAATATTTTTGTTTTATCTAATCCTTCAGCATATTTAGTAATGTCTTCCTCATAATCAAGGATGATTTGTTTTTGAAGTGCTAAAGTGCCACTATAATTCTTTTGATTCACAAAGAGTTTAACAATTTCAGGCATACCGCCTAATACCATATATTGATGGAATCTTTCTAGAAGGACATTGAATTGCGAGTCAGATAACGGAGTTAACTCCTTCATACACTCATAAACTTTCTCAATTTGTTCTTCTTTATAGCCTAACGCCCACAAGAATTCTTCAAAATCCATAGAGTACATTGTATAGTCTATTTTATGTCCTGTACTTACTGATTCTATTTCTTTATATGAAAGTCCCATTAAAGAACCAGAGCAAATAACATCAAATCTTCCGTCTAATTTAAAAGATTTTAATGATGTCGCAGCATTAACACATTTTTGAATTTCGTCAAAAAAGATAAGGGTCTTGCCAGGAATGAATTCCAAAGATGGATCTTTTAAAGAAATGTTTTCAAGTATTTTATCCACTTTATAGCCATCATCAAAAATATCTCTATATTCGGGGTTGAGGACAAAATTTATTTCCACTAATGAAAGATTGTTTCTTTTCGCAAACTCTTCGACTGTTTTGGTTTTGCCAATTTGTCTAGCTCCTTTAATAATAAGTGGCTTTTTATTTTTGCTAATAAACCATTCATCTAAAAACTTATCTATTTTTCTTCTTAAATAATCCATATCATGACCTCGCGAATACATATTATCACAAAATTCTAGAGTTTTTAAGACAGAAAATCACAAAATTCTTGATTATTAGCCTTTATAAATCACAAAATTCTTATTTTATATTTGTAGGTTTGCACAGTTCTTTCTGACTTTTTCCGAATTCAATTAGGTTTTAGCCAAAAGTAATAAAATAATCAATATTTGTTAATGAAAATTTTATTGTTATGTGATCATTTTTGGTGTTTCGGAAGAAGATGTTCGAAATATAGATAATCAACTTAGTGACATCCCACTACTTATAGAAGTGGGGACTTCTTGCTTGCTATATTAAATTATTATACTTTCAATTTCTTGTTTTTATTTTAATTAGGAAGAAAGCAGTTGTTCCTCCAATAAGAGTGAGAACACCAATTGTTACAGAAACAGCAATGATAATATCACTAGAATTGTTATTACTTTTTGGAGACTTATATGGATGAGGTTCAACTGGTTCTAAAGAAGGGAAGATAAAGTTTTCAAGTTCACTACTGCCATATCGATAGATCGCTAAATAATATTTATTCATGAATCTTTGATGATCATTAGTAGGGTTATCAGTATATTTAAATCCAATATTAGTGAATCTACTCTTATCTTCGATATAACCATAATTATCTTTATGAATTTCCCATAACGCTTTTAAAGATTCTAAAGAAGTGACCACATGATTATTTTCATCAACTTCAATCGAGTTAATCATTCCATTAATGAATGGTTCTCCATAAGCGTCTTTAAAGATTAATTGATTACCAGTAGTAATGACGATATGATACATCCCGACTTTATGGAAGATATAGTTAAAGGTGACATAACTATATTCAACATGTCCCCAGATATATTGACCTCCACTTGTTGTGGCAACAAAAATCGTTGATAAATCTTTATCCACTAAACCGAATTGATGTTCTTCATTTTCTTTTTCAACATAAAGATAGATTTCGGCTTGCCAAGATTCATCTGGAAGATTTTGATTATTCATCTTAATGCCTGTATCTAATACATATTGTTTTGGATACACTCCATGGTCATTTTTGCCAGTGAAACAATAATAGTTGTCATTAAGATATTTAAGATATAAATGAGTGTTAGCCTCAAGTATTTTAGGAGTGTATTCAAATTCACAGTTCTCGTCTTTATACACTCCTACGAACCCTTTATATTCATAAGAAGGGGCTTCTGGAGTAAATTTCTCAGAGGCGTAAGCGACTTGAGAAGGGATTGTGTCCATATCGACTTTCGTTTTTCCATCATAATATAAACAAGTCAATTCAATCGTAAAAGCCTCGACATGAGGTTTAACAATGAACACTAAAGAATCATCTTCCATTAGGGAAAATACATCATAATTTCCACTTACTGTAAAAATAAAGGTATCTCCACTTATTTCTCCAAATGTTGTTTCTTGAGAAGAAGAAATACCGGCTTTCTTTTCCCATGGATGAGAATCATAAGAGAAATCTCTAACAGTAATTAAATCATCTTTTTTGATTTCAAGATTACGATATTCGGCAAGATTATAACCACTGACATTGCTCATCTTAATTGAATCATAATATGTCCATTTTTCTACACCAGATAAGATACCGCTAATGTAATATCCTTCAAATTCAGGAGGAAAAACATATTCATCAACAACAAAACTATCTTCTTGAGTGACAAAGATATTTAATGATTTAGAGTTTTCTCCAACAGAATATTTTTCACCATATATCTTCTCTTCATCATTAAAATAACTTCTGACATAAAATTCTTCATTAGCAATAGCGGCGTAATTAATGATTTCCGCTTTATCTCCATGAGTGCCTTCGGTTAATTTAATTGCATTTTTAAATTTCCAATCGGTTTTAGAACCAACTAAATAATATCCATCTCCTTCAGTAGGAACATCATCTTCATAATGTTCCCAGTGACCAGTTGCATGATAAGTGTCTAAATCCCACCACTCACCACTATCGAGAACATACATATTCTTTTTATCAGTAGGAATAGTAAGAGAAGGAGTATCTCCATTGATGAGTTCAGTTCCTTCTTCCCAAAGAGAATAGAAGTATACAGTTGTATATGTATATTCCTTAGGTAAAGTTAATCGATAAATATGATTAGTGTCATAATTAGGGACTTTTTTCATTTCCACATCATATGAATGTCCATCTCCATCATTGACCGCACAGTGGAGATATTGACTAAATGGGGCGGGATAATAAGTAACATCTAAATAGATGACGTTATTATTTTCAAGAGCGTCTACTTTCTTCGCTTGGTTATTTTGTTGATTAATTAATAAATAACTAAATGAAAGAGCAATAGTAGATAACCCCATTATTAATAAAGATGATATTTTCTTTTTCATGATGATAACCTCTTTTTTTCTATTTTATATAAATAGGTGTCACAAAAGTGCCACATAGGTAAGATATAGATGTATGCCTGTAACGTATCAGATTTTATTGCCGGATCCTTTACCAATATTTATTAAATAGTTTTCTAAATAGATATCATAAAGGATATCAACAGGTACTTTATTAGTTTTATATCTATTAGAAAGTAATGCAATGATATCAACAGGAATATAGACATCATCACCTTCATAATAGAATTTAGATTCTAATGTTGCTAATTTAGCAATCGCATTAGAAATATTTGTAAATTCAAAATCAGGTGATTCCATATAATACTTTTCAAGGTTTTTACTAATATATTTATTTGTTAGATTATGTAAAAATCTTAAAAGCTGACAAACTCCAAAGCTAATCGAAATCATTAATAATAATGTAACTGGCCAAGGAATATAATCGTTCGTGTGATAATAATCATTCCAAATATGGGTGATAAAAACCATGATGAAATAAAAAAGCATATAAAGTATAACTGGCATAAGGGAGATAAACGAATAAGAAAACTTGATATGAGTATCAGAAATTACTAAAACAAAAAGGATAATAATTAAAATCGGATTGATTGTGTGCATAAATAAGTTAGATCTTGTAAGCATTGCTTTTACAAAGCCTTGATAGCCAGTGATGATTGTTACCGCGGTAAAGAAAGTAATAAAAACACCTACAGCACCAATATACATTACGATCACAATCCAAGAAGGTAATTTATATCTATCTCTTCTTAAACCATCAATTTGGAAAGGTAAACACATCGCAGCGGCAAAAGCAGCGATGATATTAGAAATAGTCGTAAACATTTTTAAAGTGCCAATACCGGCTTCTGAACTACCGCTATCGAAATAGTCAGATAGGCTTAAAGCTACAGCAACAAAGGTCACCACTATCACTAAAGAGCAAATGACGATTCCTGAGATGAAACGCATTTTGTTTATCTTTCTCGCATTAATAATCGGTTTATCTTTCATAACTATTCAATTGTATCATGATTATCCAAATATTAAAATTTAAGCAAGATGGATGAATTTTTACATTTTCTTCAAGGCACTATGGAAGAGCCAGAAATTATTTCTTGGTTCCATTTAATAGTGCTTATTCCTATTATTTGTGCCGCTATTCTTGTTCCTTACTTCCTTAAGAATACAAGTGAGAAAGTATATAAAAGGGTTTTATTTTTTTCTTGGATTGCTTTACTAATTTTAGAACTCTTCAAAGAGTTAGTTAAAGCATTTCATTATGGAAATCCTTCTTACTGGGAATATAGCGTTAGAGATTTCCCATTTAGCATCTGCTCAATGGTCTACTATTTCATCCCTATTGTTATTTTTGTGAATAAAGAAAAACACCCAAAGATTGTGGACGCTGCTAATGGGTATTTATGTTTTATTACTTTAGTGATGGGAGTTATCGTTTGTATTTATTCTAAAATGGCTACTTCCACTCTTATTTATATCAATGTGCAAACATTTATTCATCATGGCTCACAAATAGTTTTAGGGGTTTTAGTTTTTGTCTGGAATAGAAAAAACATCAATATTAAAACATTATATCGTTCCCTAATTGCTTTTCTAATTACAGCCTCAATCGCGATTATTATCAATTTTGCGTTTTATCCACGCTATATTAATATGTTTTTTATTAATCCGATAATAATTACTAATTTACCACTTGGAAATATTGTTCAAGAAAAAGCTGGATATCCAGTTTATCTATTAGGGTTCCTCTCTTCGGTTGCGTTAGTTTCTTTTTTAACTTATCTTGTAGAAACTTCTATATATAAATTTATAAGTAAAAAGATTAATGCTGCATCATCTACTAACTAGCATTACTCCATTTGTTTAGTGTGAACTTACCCGGCAATTGAATAACCGAGGATTCCAGTTTATTGTCCTAAATCAACAACATAAGTAAAAATGTACAAAAACCGCAAGTTTGGATTAAACAAAACCGCAAGTTTGGCACAGTTTTAACCGCAAGTTTGGCTAATGGTTATTTTTAAAAAACCATAAAATGGATTGACGCAAAAAACCCATCGGAACCCCGATGGATTTCTTTGCTATATTTTTATCTATTGGTGATTCTCGACTTGTTTTAGATTAATCGCATCAACGATTTCTTGATACTTCTTTTCATCAATCTTGAAGACGAACATTGATAGTATCAAACTGATGATAAGTAAGGCTAACGGGACCCAAATCATACCAATGGAGAAGACCATCCACTGCCCATTAGTGATACCTGCTCTTGCATTATCAATCTTTTCCACTAATTCGGCACTTGTCATACTTCCACTAGCGAGTTCAGCTTCGGCATTAGAAATTACTTGCGAAATCGCGTATAAACCAGAAAGCAATAATGTTAAGAAGATTAGTAATCTTTGAATTGCGCTAGCGAACTTCGCGGATAATGCACGCATTGAGGAGACTAAAGCTTCTTTTCTTTCTCCATACTTATATTGATTGTATTCAATTGTGGATTGCATCTGCATGATGACGGCAACAGCAACTAAGCCTTGACCAAAGAACATCACTACTCCAGTAGCATATAATATCCATATCGTCCAAGTCTTAGGATTAGCGACTATCTCGCTACCAAATACTGGGAAGCCCACAAAGAAGAAGGTGAGATAAGCAATCACAATTGTGATAAATGATATGGTTAATATCTTCTTTCTAGTAAGTTTTCTAGAAATAAGAGGATAGATGATTTGCGCAAGTAAAGTACCTATCGCATACATCACCGTAAACAAAAATTGAATCGAACCACCAGCATCAGAGCCATAACCAAATCGTAAATAGAAATAATATAGTCCAAAGCCGACAACTGTGCCACTACCTAAATAGTTAAGTAAGATCGCGATAATATTAATTCTAAATTGGTCGTTCCTCTTAAAGAGGGTGAACATATCTTTGAATTTAACTTCTTCTGGTTTTTCTTCATTTTCATCTCGTTTATGTTCTTTACAGAAGAGGACTAATACGATCTGTGATATCAAGAATAAAGTCGTTACAACGGCAGCAATAATGCCATATATTGTTTGCGCGGACACTCCTTCAAAAGCGCCCACAAGCATAGGTACGGCCCCATAAACTGAGAAGACACCAACAGAGATACAGATTTGCATGATAGATGTAATCTTGTTACGACGTTTCTCATCTTTAGTTAGGGAAGGGAGCATACTCCAATAAGCAATATCATTAATTGTCCAAGCAATATCCCATAAGAAATAGAAGACAGCGAATAAAGCCACAAAGCCCCAGCCACGTGGATGGGCTAAGAATAAGGTTAAGACCACACCAGTGTTAAGTAGACCACCAATTAAAATCCAAGGTTTATATTTGCCCCATTTAAAGTGGACTTTTTCCACTATCCAACCCATAATCGGGTCGTTAATGCCGTCCCACACCAAGCAAACAATCGTGATTACACTGATAACAGCGATTTGACCCATGAATGCTTTTGGATCACTATCAAGAACACCTGATAAAGTGATATAGGTGATTAAGAAAGCAGACACTAATTGGTAACATGCATCACGGAATATCGATGCTCCGCAATATATCGCACTCGTGCTTTTTGGAGGGACATCACCTTCATAGGTTTTGTTGACATTGAATAGTCTCATATTTTAATTAAACTCCTTTAATATATATACGACATTCAAATGGTTGTAATTTATCTTTATGCTCCTGATAGTTAGATAAGAGCAATTGATAATTATCTAAGCTAGAAATAGGACACTTAGTGTCTTTTTTAGCAAATGAACAAATGACTAAAAGTTGTTCCTTGCCTAATGTTCTGGTGTAGATAAATAAATCTTTATTTCGTTTATATAATAAATCAAATTTTCCTTCGATGACTACTTTATATTTTTTTCTGATTTCAATCATTCTTTTATAAAAATGGAATAATGAATCGTTATCTTTTAATTCATCTTCAACATTACGATCAATATTATCTAAAGTGCCGTTTAGCCAAGGAGTCACTTTAGAAAAACCAAAGTAATCTTGTTTGCTCCACTGCATTGGGGTGCGGGCGTTATCTCTACTGACATCAAATAAGTGTTTACCAATTAAGGCATTTAGGAAACGACTCTTCTTAGTCATGTTATAAATGTTATGGATTTCCACATCTTGATATTCATCAATAGATTTAAAAGAAGGATTTCTCATTCCTATTTCTTGACCTTGATAAATAAATGGCGTTCCTTGTAGGAAGAAATAAGACGCGCCTAACGATTTAGAAGATGTTATGGATAATGGGCCTCTTTCTAAAGTGCCATATCTACCCACACTTCTTCGTTGGTCATGATTTTCAATAAATAAGGAATTCCATCCTTTTTGATATAAGCCGTATTGATATTTTGCGAGTCTATTTTTAAATCTTGTTAACTTAAAGTCTCGATATAAATATTTAACTCCTAGATAATTATCGACATCTGTATGGGAGAAATTGAATATCATATCTAGTTCTTTTCTTTCTGGGTCCACTAGTGAGAGAGTGTCTTTTAAAGAACATAAGACTGATTCTCCTACGGTCATACAGTCATAATCAGAGTACGCTCTATCATATAGTTCTCTTAGGTATGTATGTAGCTTAGGGCCCATCACATATGCATCTTTGCCGCATAAGGCAATTGTTGGGAATCTTGATTTAAAGTCTTGTTTCTTACTAATAAGAGTAATGACGTCACATCTAAAGCCGTCCACTCCCATATCTAGCCAATATCTAAGGATATCCACTATTTCATCTCTAACTTTTGGATTCTCCCAGTTTAGATCAGGTTGTTCTTTGGTAAATAGATGGAGATAATATTCGTCACTTTCTCCAATTCTTTCCCAGGTGGAACCACCAAAGAAACCAGTCCAGTTAGTTGGAGGTTTCTTTCCGTTTTTCTTCCCTTTTTTAATGATGTAATAGTCTCTATATGGAGAGTTTTTATCACTTATAGCACTCTTAAACCAAGGATGCTCATTAGAAGTATGATTAACCACAAGATCCATGATTAATCTGATGCCTCTTTTATGCATCTCAGAAAGCATCTTTTTAAAGTCTTCTAATGTACCAAATGGTTTATAGATATCGCGATAATTAGAAATATCATAACCATTATCTTTTTGTGGGGAATCATAGACTGGAGATAACCACACACAGTTAACACCTAACTCTTTTAGATAATCTAGTTTAGAAATAATGCCCGGAATATCTCCTAAGCCATCATTATTTGCGTCACAAAAAGAACGTGGATAAATTTGGTAAATGATTGCGTCTTTATACCAAAGAGTATGTTTCATAAGTATTAAACTCTATTTCACCTTTTTCATTTCGTATTCAGATTTATTGTTCTCTTCACTCACTTTAAGGGTGAACTTATCTGGCTTAGTTTCCACTAATTCGATGATTCTACCTTTATATCTAATTTTGAATGATGTTTCATCTTTGAAATCAGATAAATCAAAAGAGACGCCTTCATCAATTCTTACATAATATGTTTTTGTGTCTTCACCTTCTAAAGTACGACAAAAGACTTGCTTGTCTTCTTTCTTTGCTTTAAATGTTCTTTTAACTAATTTTTCTTCTTCCATATTTTTTCCTTATAGCACCACTATATCAACTGATAGTAAGCCGTCCTCTTTTCTAGTTCTCCAAAATGGTCGAGATTTAATGTTTCCCATTAAGTTAGATGAACTATCAAATTTATCGGCTTTCCAAATGCTTTGTTTATCTTTAGAACTATCTTGATATCGTAATATGATGTGTGCAGATTTTCTTAATAAGAACTGCTTTTTAAACTCATTGATGTCACTTGGGACCATATTAATAGGAACATCCCCAGATACTTTCTTGCTACTTCTTGGAGTTAAACCAATTAACTTAATTGCGTTAGCAATTCTATTTTCCTGTTGTGCACGAATCTCATCGTATATTTTTTTAAAATATGGGCTTAAAACTTTTTGAATGGCTTCTGGATCATATCCACATTCCTTTTGGAAATCTTTTATTTTCTTTAATCTAGCTTCTCTTTCTTCCCTAGGAAGATCGCCAAGAACTTCTTTATCATTTAGTAAAAATTCTTCAGCAGTTTTCTTACCTTTTTTACTATTTGCTTTTTTCGTAACATAAACCAAATTGCCAAGAACATTTAAACCACAATAATCTCTATTTTGTGGCACGATATGATCAATCGCATAGTCACCTTGACCTTTTTGTATTGCGTCTGTTAAATCTTCTCCTGTATATGGACATTTCCACTGGAAATAATCTAGTGTCTTTTTCATTTCCACTGCAGTAAATTTGCCATACGCTTCCCTACTGATGCCAGTAAGGATGTTTCTTACTGCTTGATTTGACACATCGCCAAATTCAAAACCTCTTGCGGCTTTTGGTAACTTAATTTTCATAAGTTAAATTCTCCTTTTAATTCCACCCGTCCAAACATTGAAAATAATAATCGAACTTATTTTCTTTCATCACTATTAGAGCCTCAGTGAAGAAATCGGTGATCTTTGCTAGATGCTCCATATACCATTTTCCAAAGTCTGGACTATTAGGAAATGTTATTTTATGGTTCAAAATAAAAGTAAATACATCCGTTAAGATTTTAATCACTTTTGTTTTATCAACTTCTCTTAGAGAAAAACTATAATATGAAACGCTAGAATTCTTCTCGAATTTCACTTCATTTTTTTCTAAGCAATTAGTGGAGTTAGCAGCACCAAAACGTAAAAGTTCTTTAATGATTGTGAAAAAACTATCTGGTTCTTCTATCTTATCTAAAACAACGGAAATGTCGGTGTGGCCTTGAAAAGGGCCATACACTTCGGTTGTACTTATATTTAGTTTTCTAATATACATATCGTTTAGCCTCGACATTTCATTTTATAGATAAACATCTCCATCAGAGCATTTAATAATTTTGATTGAGGAATCTAAATTCCATTCGAATACTTTTTCTATTGAGTTCCACTCCTCTTTATTGCCTTTATATGTGATTGATTTTAAAGACACACAGCCTTCAAAAGCGTACTCATCAATAAAAGTAACACTTTCTGGAATAACAACAGAGGATAAAGAGGAACAGCCTCTAAAGCATTCAGTATTTAATGACGTAACTGATTCCGGAATAACAATTTCTTTTAAAAGCGAACAATGTAAAAACGCACCTGCAGGTATTTCCTCAATGGAACTAGGGATACTTATACTAGTTAGTTGCGAGCAGCAAAAAGCATATTCGTCTATTTCGATAACGCTACTTGGAATAGCGTAGTGTCCTTCTTTTTTAGCTGGACAGCATATTAATGATTCTAGTTTTTTATCGAAAAGAACTTCATCAATGGAAGCGTAGTCTTTATTCTTTTGATCCACTTTAATTGAAACAAGCGACTTACATAAGTAAAAAGCAGTATAACCAATATTAGTCACACTAGCGGGAATATTTATAGAAACAAGGGATTCACAACCACGAAAAGCGTCATCACCAATGCTAGTAACTCCGTTTGGAATAGAGATTGATTCTAATGATGCACAATCTTCAAAAGCGCCCTCACCAATCGCACTAACTCCTTCTGGGATAACTGCTTTCACAATATTTTTATTAACGCATTTAGTTAAAACATCATGTCCCACTAAAACATCGTCTTCAATAATAAAATCTTTATTTTCCATAATTGTTATTTCAAAAGCGAGCAATTCTCATCATCGTCTAATATAGAGAGATGGTCATAGAATTTATCTTCATCAGTTTCTACTTCTTCTAACAATTCATCTAATTGTTTTTTAGTGAGGAAGATTGGTTCAAAAACAAAGACAGGGTGTAATTCATCATCATCCATATCAACATAAACTGGATCTCCGCCATTTCTAACAGCAAGTGCGTAACCACGTTTTCCAAAATGCTGATAAAACTCTTTATTTGTCACAAATAATGAAGGATATAATACCGTGCCATTACAACAGCCGACATCATATTCTTGTTCCATTAATTCTCTATGGAATTCTTTTAATAGTTTCATACCCTCTTCGTCTTTTAAAAATTCCTTAGAGATTGAAATCACAGCCTCAATAGATTCTTCTCTAATTAGAGACGCTCCAGCAGACACCATCATCACGACATCCTTATTATCCTTGCTTTGCATTACTGCACATTTAACACCATTTTTCTCGTCGTGATAAATCTCTAATGGCATTTTTTCTAAATAAAAATTGTATGCATAAAAATTCAAAATCTTTTGTGCATATTTTTCTTTGTCCATATTAAACCCTCTTTATGTAAATTCTTACCATTATTATATCTCAAGTGAGATAAATTATGGTTTATCTATTTATTTCTATTATTTAGTTTGAGGCTTATTTATTTGCAATTGTTACGTGAATCATTTTGTGGCAAAAACATGCATTTTGTTTCACATAAATAAAAACGACAGTGTTTCCTGTCGCTTTTTTGCTTTATTTATTTTGAATTAAACTGCAAAGCTATTAATCGCAGCGTTTAATTTCACCATATCGTACCATGAATCTTTTGCGAGTTCATGAGTAACTGCGATACCTGCATCATCATTAATGAAGTTACCTTGTTCATCAAGATAACCGATTTGTTGAGGGGCGCTTAAGTTATAGATGGAACCACAAGCATCGGTAAAGCCAGCGACATTACACGCTCCTCCACCAGATTGTGCCCCAATGATATCGACATTAGCGATCTTCGCCATGGTTGGTAAAGCGGAGGCACAAGAGAATGAGAATTCACTAGTTAAGATATAGAAATGATATTTATCTCCATAATAGTCGCCTGGTCCACGATATATTCCATCCATATTTAAATCGACATCATAATGGAATTCTCTAACTACTCCTCCTAAGTTATCTTTTAAAACTAAGATAGGATCTTTAGAGAAATAAGCAGTTAAAAAAGGAAGAGTGAGGACCGCTCCACCTCTGTTACAGGTGAGATCGATAACCACATTTTTAATTTCGTCATGTTTTTCAATTTCTGCAAAGGCTTTTATAAAACCAAATGGGGAAGAGGTTTTTAATGCGGTAGCGACATCTACATTATCTAAGTAAGAGCCTGGATTAAATATAATTGGAAGAGGTTGATTAAAGGCATCAAAACGAATAACCGCAGTGTTATCTTCCATGAATAAACCTTGTGGTTCTACATTTTCTCCTAATGTATTTTTTCTTAATGTTGTATAGTCGCTAAGGTAGTTAAATAAGCTGTTAACTCTAGGACCTGTATATCTAGTAGCTAAATCAGCGCCACTGACGGATTCCATACCCGAGAAAACACTACGAGTGTTGTATCTAGTGTGACCATCATCGATATATTTCATCAAGAATTCACTTAATCCTTCGTCATATTCACGTGTATCAAGGGACATTAATTTATCTTTTAATCCTTTTTCACTAACAAAAGAATCAAAGTCTACATAGCCTTGTTTTTGACTTAATTCTTCTTTTAAGCCGTAATAATTATCGATTTGGAATCTTAATAATTGATAATTGAATTCTGCTAAAGCAGTACTTCTAGTTTTCTTATTAAAGAAGGTTTCTTTTGTAGAAATGCGCATGATTTTTCCTGCATTAGCAAATTGACCGTTGGAATCTTTATTATATAAAGTGACATAAATATCATCATTTACTTTTTGCCAATCTAATTTGTATTTAACGTCACTAGGTTCAGTGGATGATTTACTACTAGCGGTATAAGCATAGCCGTGACCCTCCTTATCTAAAGAGAAGATGCCATATGTAACTGGCTCTGTAGGTAAACTAGCAACATAACGATATTGTTCTCCACTTGTTGGAGTGACACTACTATATAAAACTTCATCCATTTTGAAAGTGTTGTTTGAAGAATAATAACTACTAGTGACATTTGGATAAGAATTATTGCTAATCGCTGAAGAGGTAAAGAAGTCGTTACCGTTATAAACAATATCAAAGCCTTGTCCGCGCAAGAAAGTATTAGATAAGAATTGAGCCGGCATATAGACTTTATTATCTTTTTCTACGATATCCATATGATAGTCGTCTAAATCATATGCTTCACTTTCAAATTCTCCGTAATATTTAGAGCGATTTGTGCCATGCACTAAAGATAAATCGCTATTATTTGGGCTTGCCGTGTCGTTACGTAAAGATCCGTTAAATGAATTGTTTTGGGCAAACATATAATCAAAGCGAAGGATATTGAGTATATTATCTTCAGTATCGATAGTCGCGCCTATAACATTTTCACTAAAAATGCCATAAAGATGATTGTCGATTTTATTGATGTAAGAATCGTATTGATATAGTCGATTTGAGGTCATTGTTTCATAGTTGATTTCGATATGAATTAAATTGTTAATAACTTCTAAGAATTGACCAATTTCCACATAAGGGGCTTCCCCATTATTTTTATGATGATAAGTCGCAAGAGGGAACCATTCTCCGTTAGCGTATCCAGATAAGACAAACTTAGCGTTTTCATCATATAAAGTTAAAGGTGATTTATTTCCACCTGATGGATTTAAAGCAGAACAACTCGCTAAAGCAAGTAAGGCGGTTGCACTAATGATAAGGTAATTCTTTTTCATAATTTTTGACCTCGATAATATCAATATTATTATATATGATAAACCTATGAAAAAAGCACTACCTCTTAAATAGTGCTTTCTTATATCTTAATTAATTTTACCAACCAGATTTGTTTCTATCATCCATGAAGTCACTTCTTGAGTAGTCACCATTAATGATAGCGACACCTTCCACAGTGTCATAGTTATAACCAGTAAAATAAACACTCCAAGTAGATGGTAATCCATTTTTACCTTGGCCTTCATATTTCACAAAGTTATATGGGGTAAAGATACGAACTACATCATAGAAATAGAACGCAAACGCTTCAATTGTAGTAACACTAGATGGGATGAATTGATAGTTAACATGACATCCTGCGAATGCTTGACGTTTAATGGTTTCTACACCATCTTCAATATCAATACGATAGATGCCATCGCAATCATAGAATGCACTATCGCCAACTTCTTCTACATAGCTAGGGATAGTAATGAATGTGAGTGAGTCACAATCATAGAACAATTCATCCGCAATTATATTTATGGAGCTATTTAAAGTGAAATCAGTAATCGCGGTGTTTCTAAAAGCCGCTCTTTTTAAAGTAGTAACAGTGCCAGGAATAACTAAACTGCCAGTTAAGGAAGTACAATTCATAAATGCTTCTTCCCCAATTGATGTAACCTTTGAAAGGCTTGTTAATGGGAAACTAGGTAAACTAGAACAACCTTTGAATGCTTTATTACCAATAGTCTCTAAAGTGTTTTGTGGTAGGGAAATACTTGATAAAGCAGTACAGCCCATAAACACTTCTGCTGGCAAAGTTTTTAAAACATCATTTAAAGTGACATTAATGAGTTTGGAATCATTTTTAAATGCACCAGATTGAATATCGATAACATTAGATAACGAAACAGTTTGTAACTCTGACATATTAGCAAATGCTTCTGTTCCAATTTTGGTTTCACCCATGATGCCGACAGTGGTTAATGAGTCAACTCCATCAAATACATGAGCGGCAACTTCACTAATAGTGTCTGGAATAGTAATTGAAGCACTACTTCTACCACGAGGATAAGCAACAACAACACTACCTTCACATAACATATCATTAACAGAGGAATAGTGAGTATTTCCAGCTTCTACTTCGAATGTAGAAAGTGAACTACAGCCCTTAAAGTCTTCGGAGATGGCCTCAATTTTACTTCCAATATGTATTAAGGAAGCCTTTGAGTTTCTAAATGCATCTTTAGCGATATACTCAATATCATCACCATTACCATCAACGTTTGGAATAGTAATTGTTCCAGTTTTAGCGCATGGGCAATAGAGTAATGTGTTCTTGTGAGATACTATGTCATCACTATAGTCATAGGCGAATAGCATGCCGTTAATGCTGTAATAATTTGGATTACCGGCTTCAACATTGATTGTGGTTAAGACTGGACTAGCGCGATAGGCATCTAAATCAATTTCAGTTTGATTTTTACCGACATTGATTGTTTCCATGCTGCCACAATATAAGAAGGCATCATCACCTAATTCAACTCCACTACTAGGCATATTGATTTTGGTGACTGCTGGGCAGTCTTGAAACGCTCTTTTACCAATATAGGTCACGCTATCCGGGATAGTGATTGATTTAAAACCAAATATTGTGGAATGAGCTGGACCGTTAAAGGCATCATCGCCAATTTCTGTAACTGGTTTTCCTTCAATTACAGAAGGGATAACTAAATCATCCATATTGGCGTCCTTAGGATATTCAAAACCAGTGATGCGAACTTTGTTATCAACCACTACATAGGTAAGACCTTCTGTAGGAACATAACTACTTTCCGAACAAGAATAGTTAATTGTGACATTTTCTAAAATGTTTGCGCCACTACCAGTGTAGGCTTCAATTTTAAAATAAGTTGGCTCATACCCTTCAGCGAAAGCATAGTTAACATTGGTAGTGTTAAATTCAACATAGTTAGAGTAGACTATTTCTCCATCAATTTCACAGCCATAATGGAATCGTAGCTTATCATAATTAGATGTGATTTGAATGGATTTCATGCCCTTAATCTTACTGGTGTTAAAAACAGTAGGATTATGTAATGTGCCACCATCTACTAAAGAAATCCAGGCATTTTCAGGATTAAGAACAACTGATCCATCTGTTTCAAAATAGATTCTGTTGTTTAAATTGGTGAGGGAATAGAAGTTACCTGTTCCATCATTTTCTAGTTGATTAGTTGAATTAAGAACCATGGAGTAACTAGTATTTGGAGTATTTCTATTAGCGTAGGAAATATCAGCGGATTTATCTGCAATTAAACTAGCAGTGCCAATACCTGTTGTGGCGATGCCAAGTACCGCTAGAGTTGTTAATAGAATCTTTTTATCCATAGAAGTTAGTCTCCTTTAAGTTGTTATATATTATATATATGCATCTGCACAAAAAGAAAGAACTTCTCTATTTCCATATCAGCGAGATAAGTTCCTTTCCCACTTTGAGAATTCATCACTCCTTCTATATCAAGGAATATCAGTTTCATATCCACTATTGTATATCGGTCTATTTAATTTCATAATTACTTTAGAGGTGTTATATATGCAACACAAGTTATCCAAAGGACCACTTCTTGATGAAAGTGGAAATCTAGTTGAAGCTGGATATGCTTTTTCTTTAGTAAAAGATTATTCAAGAAAAGCGATAAAAGGTAATAGAGGCAGAATCAAAGAATGGGACTATTACTATATAGGTGATGAAAACTTTGGAGTTGCTTTAACAATTGATGATAACTCCTATATGGGTTTAGTGTCTGTTTCAATTCTTGACTTTAAAAACAAGAAAGATGTCACTAAATCAATTATTAACTGGTTGCCATTTGGTGAAACTAATTTGCCTTCTTCATCTAAAGATGGAAATACATTTAAAGGTGGAAGAAAATACTCATTACACTTTGAAAATAAAAATGGAAAAAGACACTTAATCTGCTCGATGAAGAATCTTACAAAGGGCAAAGATTTTGAATGCAACTTTATCGTTAGAGAGACCACTGATAAATCAATGGTCATTGCCACTCCATTTAACAAGAAAAGACACTTCTACTATAACCAAAAGATTAATTTATTATCCGCAAGTGGATTCTTTAAATATGGCGAATTAAATTACCAATTCAAAAAAGAAAAGACATTAGGTGTACTAGACTGGGGTAGAGGCGTATGGACTTACTCTAACACTTGGTATTGGTCTAGTTTAAATAGTTACACTAAAGACGGTCATAGAATTGGCTTTAATTTAGGCTATGGCTTTGGTGACACCAGTCAAGCAAGCGAAAACATGTTCTTCTATGACTCATTAGCATTCAAGTTAGATGATGTCACATTTAATATCCCTAAAGATGAAAAAGGAAAACATCTCTTCTTAAATGAATGGACGTTCACCAGTGAAAAAGGAGACATCAATTTAAAATTCACTCCTTTAATTGATAGACACGCGAACACGAATGCCTTAATCATTCAAAGCAATCAGCATCAAGTGTTTGGCTATTTCGACGGCGAAATAAAAGTTGAGGGAAAGGTCTATAAATTAGAACACCTTATCGGCTTTGCGGAAATGGTCAAAAATAGATGGTAAATTAATTCTTACCAATTACACCTTTAATCAGATATTCAGTTGCATCACTTCTTGAAGGCTGAATATCTTTTTTTACCAAGATTTTCTTTTTGGTTAATTCAGTAATAGCGACATCATAAAGTTTGTTAAACAATTTGTCTTCTTCTTGATGATAAACAAATAACATTAAAGTATCTTCAAATATTTCTTTTGAATTCATTGCCTTAATTTCCACGTCAGGCATATATGTGGTGTGCCCCGTTACCGCAATTGAACTTAGTGAAATATCAAACCAAAAGTCAAAATCAGATTCGATTGGTCTACAAACAAGATTTAGTGACACATCAATAAACTTCCTGGCTTTGCCATCCCATCTGCTTCTTTTAACCGATAACTCGTAATGATTATCCAAACAATAATCACTATTGAACATAAATTGATATAGACGATAACAACGATGAATATAGGTTAGAGCCTGTTCTGATGAAAAGCACAAATTATAAAGTCTAATTAAGGCTGTGAAAATCGACTTTCTTGGCGAGATCCAATTAGCCTCTCCTTGACCATCAATTAACTTAATAATGTTACCATATTGTTTTCCTTCTTCGAACTTTAGTTTTTCATTTAATCCGACTAAAAATTCGTCAAAACTAGGATTTTTTCGTCTAAATTCGCTAAAACTACTTCTAAAATACTCTCTTGCCCATGAGATTGGACAGCCCCTATAGATTGGCTTGTCTAATAGAGGTCTACTTCTTTGATTATCTTCCATTTTTCTACTCCTATTAATCCATATATGAGGAAAGAAAAAACTCCCATCGTCACGATAGGAGTTATAGTTTAAATTTATACATTCCCATCGTTCAAGCATTGGCACCCAACATGACTTGGGTTGTCGGTGGATCATAAGGCTTGTCCTTCACCACTCTCTATATGGATCTGACTATATTATGTAGGGGGTAAATCTTTGAAATACAAGTATTATTTATTGAAGTCTTTATAGAAAACCACTACGATTCTTTTCTCATCAAGGCGAAAATCTTGCATCATCCATCCTTTTGCAGCATATTCATCAAGAACTTGTTGGAATGATTTTTCTAGTGTAGCAGATTCCACTACTTTACATATATACTTTCTCATATTTTCTCCAAATAATCTTATTAACATTATATATTGTTAAGTCACAAACCTTGAATATTGATTATTTTAGTTCTATGATATAGATACAAATTTATCGGCAAACCCGGAGTAATCCGGCGACGCAAAGCTAAAGGGTCCAGAAATGGATAGCCAGTTGCACACATCGATATCTATGTGTTTTAAGTAGGTATCTTAGTGTATTTGCGTCGGTCGAAGAAAGGACCGACTTTTAATTTATATGGAAGGAAAGAAAAAAAGAGGATTCAGATTCCCAGTATGGGCCAAAACACTTGTAGTGTTGATTTTATCAGTTGCCACTATTAGTGTTGTTGCTGTTGTGATTTCCGCAAACAACTTAAGAAGAGTTACTAGAGAGCACTATATCCAAAAGGCCACAGAACTCGCAGATACTTTGGTGGCACATGTTGACCATGACAAAGTTTTAGCTATAAAAGACAAAGTCTATCAAATCTATCAAACTATTCCAGAAGACGAAAGAGTGGAAAACTCTGAATGGGGAAGCGAGGCTTGGGAAACATACTTGCACAAATTTGATGAAGTAGGTGCCATGCCTGAATACACTGATGTGCTTAGCCAAATACACGAATTACATGAAGTAAATAACGCACTATACATGTACATTTCCTACGCTGATATAAACGAGCAAAGAATGTTCTACTTAGTGGATGATTCCGATCCAGGTGATCCTGCAGATCCTCATGACTATGGCGATCAATGTAGACCAGGAACATTTGATTACTTCACCGAGCAAGATAAAGGTATAGTTTCACACTTAGATACCGGTTTCTTACCAGAAATTACTAATATGCCAGAATATGGTTACTTAGTCAGTATTGGTAGACCTCTATATTATAACGAAACCGATAATACTTATATTTGTGGTATGGTTGAGCTTTCAATGAATGAAATCGTTGCCGAAGAAAATAACGATATAAGAAACTTATCACTAATTCTAGCCGCATTAGGTTTAGGCGTTGCCTTTATTGGTTATCTCATGGTTTTACTTGTTGTCATTAGACCAATCAGAATCTTAACCAAGACCGCTAATGAATATACTGAAGGAAATAATGATAACCTTGATAAATTCGCAAAAGTCAAAATTAGAACAAAAGATGAAATCGAAGATTTGGCTAACTCAATGAAGAAGATGGAAGCAGACATTAACCATTACATTGATGACTTATTGTCCACCACCACCAAACTTGAAGGTGCAGAAAAGAAGGCTGATGAACTTAAATATATTGCTGATAGAGATGCTTTAACTGGCTTAATGAATAAGAGAGCATACTTCGAAAAAGAAGAACGTCTCAACATTGACATTAAGAAAGGCAAAGCTAAGTTTGCTGTCAGCATGATTGACCTTAATGACTTAAAAGTCACTAACGACACTCAAGGTCATGAAAAAGGCGATATCTTAATCGTTGCTGTTAGTAATATCATCAAGAAAGTATTTGCTTTATCATCTGTCTATCGTATCGGTGGTGACGAATTCGTGGTCATTTCCGAAAATGAAGACTATAAGAACATTCAAAAACTTAAGAACTTGTTCATGGCCATCATCAATCAATCTATGAATGACGAAATCAAGGTCAGCGCTGCTATCGGTATAGCCGTCTTCAATCCAAAAGAAGACAACAACGTTGAAGATGTCTTCAAGCGTGCTGATATCGAAATGTATAAGATGAAAAAGGAAATGAAATCCAAATAAGATTTTAAACAAAAAGAGGCAAATTCCACTACGGAGAACGCCTCTTTTTAATTTGCTTATTTATCTAGCAAGAATAGACATTCATTACCTAAACAAATCTCACCAGTGTGGTTGAAGATAAATATTATCTCTTCCATTTTTTCTAAAAATACTTGGACTTGTGGATCTTTAATATTTTGGAAAGCTTCAATATGTTGTTTTTCTATTTCATTAGACTTATCGATAATTTCATTACCTTTTGAAGCAAGCTTGTCTCCAGTATCATTGAGTCTTTCGCTCTTTTTGAAAAGTTTTCCTGTGAACTCCACGATTATACCTGCACCTCTAACAGTGTTGCTTTCAATTGTTTCCTTAGAAAGTTTGGTCAACTTTTCAGTGCACTTCTTATGAAGTTGTAAATATGATTCTCCAGCTTCTGATATTTCGTTTTTCACAATTGAAACATTATCTTCTTTGAAGTTACCGCTTAGAAGAATTTCTAGTAAAGAAGCTACAGAGAAGACGAATATCGTCATTTTGAAATAGTTAAACTGTTTCTCGTATTTATTGAGCAATGTTTCTACGCTAGCTTGAGAAAGAGAGAAGCCATTATCTCTGATAAGGGCATCAATATTCTTCTTATAGAACGCCATATTCTTTCTAGCAGTTCTTTGAATATCCAACACTAGTTTGTGATTGCTTGATACAAACTTCTCATTATCGTGATTAGCGGTGTATTTAGAAATGATGCTGGATACTGTTTTTAAATCACCTTCAATTTCAGATTCTTTTTCATTTTCTAAAAATGAGAGGATTTGTTTTTCAATATCCATTATGGTTTTGATATCTTTTTCAATCACTGTTAAAGCCGCAATAATCAAAAGCATGAAGGGATTAGAAACCGCTGCAGTCTTCAATAATTCTGGGTTAATTGTGAGATTAACACTACCATCCTCAGCTATTTTGGCAATGGAAGTCATCTCTTCATCATCCGATTTAGCTTTATCTAGACCACCAATATATGCTTCTGCTTTAGGAAGAAGAGTTTTTACCATTTCCAAAGAAACGCGCATTGCTTTATGTTCGCCTTTAGTGGTTTTCACTATGGTCATCATTTCATCAGCGGTCTTATAAGCATCAATTAATTTTTTAGCTACTTCTAATTCATTCATATTAGTTACCTGTTCTTTTGACCAGCATTAGCCTCTTTATATGAGAACCACACTATTTGGTCAAAGTCAGAATTTGTTATATATTCTTTGTCACTTTCTTTCTTGTTTTCATTTTTCTTTTTCAAGAAATTATTAATGCCCTTAATATAACTCTCATAATCTAAATCATCTTTATATTTTTTAACTAAATCAGGAGTCATTTCTGGAATATAAATATGAAGGTAATTTCTTAATACTTCATCGTAGATTGGATAACCAACATTATTGTCATAAACATATTGAGAAGTCCTGGAGATGTATTTAGAAATGACACTAAAAAGTTTTACGCCATCTTTTTCAGAATTAAAGAGTTTTCTTTGGGCAATAGCTCGAAACACTTTGTTAGGGATAACTTGTTTGGTTCGAATATAATCTTCTAGTTTTTGTTCAACAATTGATTTTGCTACTAGCTCATATCCACCGGCGCCAAAATTTCTAGATAAATTAGTACCATCGATATTATCAATAACAACGAGTCTAGTTATTACATCTTCTACTTCTGGTTGTCTATTAGATGATGGTTTAGTATTCTTTAAAACTTTTTTTATAAATCTGACATACGAATAATGTATATGGTTTTCTACCATCTTTTTAATTTCTATGGCATTCTTTTTAGTTATTTTTACATAGCCATTCTTATTCAGCTCAATTTTTGACAAATCTAAATCAGAGTTGAATTTTCCATTTTTACCAGATGAAGAAGAGGCCGAACTCTTTGCAGGTTTTTTATATTCTTTTCCAATTCTCATCACGTGAATCTTAAAAGAGCGGCTATCTTTATCAATTTCACTTGTAGGAACAAAATAGCCATTTCTAAACAATATTTTGCCTAGAGGTGATGTTTTATTAAAAGCTCCATTGTTTGTGAAATATGAATCAGGCAAAGGCTGACCAATTATGCTCTCAATCCAAGATGAAGTTAAATCAAATTCATCTTTATCTGGTAAAGCTTCTCCTAACAAGAAATATTTTGCTTTGCCCATCGTAAATGCTCCTTTACTTAATATTTGTATCTCTTACTTCAAAGTTCTTTTGTGCTTCCACTAATCTGTCTTGATTAGACAAGATATAAGCCGATCCCTTACTTCTAGTAATCGCTGTGTAGACAATTTGTTTTGTGAGCAATGGATGGCCTTCGGCAGTTGGAAGAATAATTAAAATGTTATTAAAGTCTGATCCTTGTGACTTATGAATAGTAATCGCATACGCTAAATCAAAATCTGTTTCAGATATCATTCTTAACGGATAGAACATATAAGTATGATTGTTCACAATAAGGGAGAAGATTTCATCTTTTTTCTTGCCGCTTATTGCTATATCCTTAGATGTTTTCTCATACATAAAGTACAAAGTTTCATCATCTTTGAATGTGACTAAGATGCCAGTGTTGCCATTATATAATCCAAGCTCTTTGTTGTTCTTGTTTATAATTACTAACTCACCTGGATAATATCCTCTAATAGAAGATAATTGACTCTTATCAATAAACTTATTTCTGATCAAGTTGTTAATCTGTTTAGTGCCCCTGATTCCTTCATTAACCGCACAGAGAACCGTTGAATTGCTCACAGCGGCATAAATATCAGGCAACTCGCTTTCATCGTCTATATCGGTACATTTGGCTTGTAAATCTTTATAGAATTTTTCTCCCCATTTAAGAACGATGGAGGAGATGATTTCTTTTTCAATAGCAGCCTCATCAGGATTTTGATAGAAGTACACCGGTTTATCTTTACTGTCTTTAGGCAAATCAAATATTTCAAAATCTATATATGATTTCCAATTCTTTTGAGTGAGCGGAATATCTCCATTAATTTCGTCTGCAATCTTAAAGACTTCACTATCTTTAGAGAATCTAACAAATTCGGTTAGTCTCACAACATAATCTTTCTTAAGATAATCCATATCCACGAGGTTAGCAAAAACAGCACCATTTTCTACAGATGGAAGCTGGTTATAGTCTCCTAATATAAACACTCTAGCTTTATCAGGTATAGCGTCTAATAAAGATGCAAATAAACAAACATCAATCATACTAGCTTCATCAATAATGAAGATGGAATTATCCGCGAATTGATAATAATGGTTGCGCGTAAATGCACTGGTGTTCGGATCAATGTGAAGTAATCTATGGATTGTGGATTCTTCAATTTCTTCAATCTTATGCTTCACTTCCGGCTTAATCTTTTTGTCATCCACAAACTTAAGTCCCGCAATAACACTTTCCTTAATTCTTCCAGAAGCTTTGCCGCTTGGAGCAATTAGATATACAAATTGATTAATGTTTCGTTCTAATAAATTGACCAAAAGGAACACTACTGAAGTAGTCTTACCTGTTCCAGGTCCTCCAGTAATAACTAAGTTACTATTAACTCCTTTTTCAATTGCGCTAATTTGTCCACTTGTTAAAGGTAAGCTTCCACTAGCTAAATAATCTTTATATTTATAGTTTGTGGTTGGAGTCTTAAATAATCTATGAATAGAGTTAATAATGATATTTTTAGCGTCGTAATACTTCTTGATATAAAGATAGTTATCCTCAGCAAAAAAGTAACGGTTCTTACCAATAAGTTTAGGTAAATTAGTTCCACTAATTGTATCAATAACTTTATCGATTATCTCATTAGAAATGGTTCTTATATCTTGAATACCTTGAACATTTATATCGCTGTTTTCTTTATAAAGAACTTCCTTACCATCTAGTTTCTTTTTCCACTTCTTTTTAAGAGTGTCTTTGTCTAAAGAGATACAAGTATTTCCATCATCAATAAGGCCAAAGAAAATCGAGAAGAAAATAAGTAGTTCTTCTTTATCGTTTCTTTCATCAATCTCTTTTTCAATAAGTGAAAGTAGATATTTATTAATTGGTTCAATCAGATTAAAGGAAGACAAGAGTTCAAAGAATTCTAAATGTTTCATTTTTTTCTTCCTCCAATACACTTCTTAACAATATTTTCATAGGCTGATTTTAAATCGGCATAGCTATCCCAAGTTTGAGAATAGATTCCGTTAAAAGTATCTATGGTACAGCCTCTTAAATAGACATAGTAAATTCCACCAAAGTGTTCGTTAAATATCTTTTCTCTATCCTCGCCATATTTAAGAGTAAGCCATTCAATAAGGAAGTAACAATAAAGCACTCTCTGGATAGAATATGCGTTGTCCGTATGGGTTTTTAACGAATCTGCTGTTTTATAGTCAGGTAAATCGCGATCATTTATAGTGTCTGATTTCCAGTCGAGAATTGAGTAATATTCATCTCTTCTAAACAGCAAATCAATAAAGCCGTTAAAGTAGTTTTTAAGCCTTTCATCATGGAGATTGATATTGAATTCGATTTCAGGTTTCTTTTCACTATCTTTAATTTCGCTCAATTTAAACCGTTTGCCAGTTTCCTTACTACCATGTATCTCAGGTAGCCAACCATTTAAAACATTGTCCACCATTTTATGGATGTATTCTGTAAAATCTGGATCTAGAGGCAACTTATTTGCGTCGAATCTTTCTTCAATAAGTTCATCTAACCCATTCTCGTGGTCAGTAAAATCAGTCTTTTCGAAGATTTCATGTAGTGCACTACCAACTTCAGAACCCTTAGGGAATCTATTAGGAATTGCGATTGGATCAACATTTGAATAGTTAACAGGAATTTGTTTTCCTGCTCTATCGTATTCGGCAAGACCTTCATTTTCTTGACCTTCTTTATCAAATACAGTGCCTTCATCTTCATCATATTCATCAGAATCATCTTTCTTTGGGTGTGACAAATTAGAGTATGAACGTTTATGTGATTCTTTTTTCTTTTTGTCTTTAATTAAACTCATTAAAGCACTATCCTGGTCGTCTCTTCCTTTAATGTCTGGAGTTTCAGTAGGCAAAATAGTCTTAATGATTGTGCTGAGTTCATCATAATTCTTGTTATTGTCTTTAATTGCCCAATATCCTTGAGGATATTTACTAACATAGGTTTCAATAAGTTGTTTTACTTTCATAGGTAAAGCAGAACTATTAGTTTGATATCTCGGAAGCATCATTATGTATTGCGCTCTTGTATAGCCAACATATAAAAGTCTTAGAGATTCATCATCTCTTTCAAGTTCAAAATCACTATTAGACTCAAAAGATATTGTTTGAAGATTATTGTTATCTTTATCGTGGAAAATATAATTCTCTTGGCTGGTCATGTAACCTTTTAAGCCAGTAACCGAAATCACAACTGGGAATTGTAATCCTTTAGATGCATGCATAGTCATGATTTGTACGCAGTCAAAATCAATGCCCTTTTGCACAATTGACTCATCCTCAGAACTGTCGTCATTACTACCACCTTTTGATAGGTTGATTAAGTTATCGATTAAGGCATCTAAAGAGTGGGTTTTTGTAAGAAAATCTGAACAATAATCCCCGATTTGACGGTATTTATTCAATTTTTGGATGTTATTTAGGCTAGACATTCTTTCAACAATTCCAGACCTAATTAGAATGTCATCAATTAAAGAATCATAGTTACCTTTAGAGATAATTCCTCGCCAAATATGGAAATAATCTACCTCTGGAATTTGGTCCGAATTGTACTTTTTCTTATTGATTTCACCTAATGACAGACCAAAGAAATCTGTAAATAATGCTCGCTTAAAAACTTTACGTCTTGAACCTGTAAAGTCAGGGACGTTTATTGCTTGAAGTAAGGCAATCCAGTGGAAGCATTCGGAATCTTTAAATAATCCATTGTCTTTATATCTAATAAATGGGATGCCAGCTTTTGCTAGTGCTTTTTCGATGGCAGGCATTTCTGTTCTTGTTTTAGCTAAAACAGTGAAATCTCTAAAAGTAACGTGTCTAAATTTGTCTGCACTTTTATCTTTAACCATTAATCTGGTAATAGGCTCATTGTCTTCATCTTTACCAACTATAGTGCAGCATTCCACTATTTTTTGGGTTACGATTTTGGCGTATTCACTTTTTGATACATTGTCTTTTTCAGTTATCCAGAAGGCTTTAATAGGTTTGCCATCGAAAGTAACATCAAATTCGCTTCTGTCATTATTCTCTTTAATAGACAAATAATCCGATGGTTCATAGTTTTTAATAAATCCATCACAGGCAAAGAAATCATTACAGGATGAAACAATACCCTTTGTAGAACGATAGTTTTTAGACAAGCGACATTTGATGCCACCTTTAGCGAGAATCTCGTTAACTGCTTTTTTGTATACAAATACATCGGCACCTTGGAACGAATAGATAGATTGCTTTGGATCGCCAACAACAATGATGTTGTGTCCTTCACACAAAAACACTCTAGAGAATATATCAAATTGTTTTTGATTGGTGTCTTGGAACTCATCTATGATTGCGTACCTGAATTGTTTTCTTAGACACTCTAAAAGCTTGGAATCTTTTTCAAGAACACGTTCTCTAACGATATTAATCATGTCATCGAATGTTTGATAATTGTTCTTTTCCTTTTCCTTTTTCCATGACATGTAGAAATCTTTAAGATAAATAGAAATAATAGATTCGGCAAATTTAGATTTTGCTATTGTATCTCTTTTAGTTCTAAAGAATGCAATTGCATTTTTTTCCTTGTCGAGCATATTCTTCGTTGCTTGATATTTTTTGGCATCATAAGAAAATGTTTTATAGTTAGATTTAAGGATTGCAGCAAGTTCTTTGCATTTAGTTTCATTGCTTTTCTTTAGAACCTCTAGTTGTTTTTCAATTTCTGGATCTAGAGCATATACTTCATCAATACTTTTAGCGTTGATATAGGCAAATCCTTCAATAGGTTTAAAAGTTACGATTGTATTGTCTTCTTGTCCATCTGGTTTCAAGTAGTATGCAATACATGTCTTAACTAGTTTATTGATAAATGTTTCTTCAGAGAAGCTTGTTTTCTTTTCTTTAACTAAGTAAGCAATATAAGTTGTTAAATCAGAGAGAATCTTTCCTTGTCTTATGTAAGATTTAGCAAATTCTATTAGTTTAGATTCATCAACTAAAGAGAGAATAGAAGGCTGTCTCACAGCGAAAGGATATTGTTCTATTGTGGTTTTACAAAATGAATGGAAAGTGGAAATAGGAGCATTATCTGTATTCGCATTTTTGATTATGGAACGAATACGATCTTTTAATTCTCCAGCCGCTTTTTCGGTATATGTTAAAATCAAGATTTGATTTAAATCTAAAGATTTATCCTCATCCAAAAGTTTCTTTACCATTTGGACAATGTTGTATGTCTTTCCAGTACCAGCGGAAGCTTCTATGACATAGTTCTGCCTTAATTGGAAATCTTCAATTTTGAAATTCTTTGTCACATTATTCGCCATTTCCGTTTTCCTCTGGTGCGTCTTCTTCTGGTTGTCGTTCACCAACATGTTTCGTTAAAGAACCAATCCTATTAATAGTGTCATAGAAATCTGTCTCAACGTAGTTATTGGCGTCAAATCCAATCTCAGATTCTAAATCAAATAATTTAAGATAAGCGAAAGTTCTCCATGGACCATTTTTATCATCGGCGACATAGTCCATTAAATCTGCGAATGTTTTAATTTTATTTTTCTCAAATTGGATAGGAGAAAAGAAATTATCCTGGAAATTATTTATCATCTTATATAACACGTTGAGAATATACTTTGCGTCAGCACTATTGAGATCAAAATCCTTAACTTTTTTACCAGTAATAAAAATCTCATAATCGGTATTGTCGTCTAGATAGGCAATATCCATAAGAGCATATACATATCGATTAATCGTTTTAGAAAGCTCACTGCCAACATCTTTTAATTCAAAATAATTAATTACATTACCAACTTGTTTTCTAAGGAATTGCGAACTACAAGTTAAAGTCCATTCCTTTCCTTCACAATTCATCAATAAATCAGGTAGACGAACTAAAGAGAACGAATTAGGGTCTTCTTCAATACCATATTTTTTAATAACTTTATCAACTATTCCGCAATGTAACTCGTATGTGAAATCTAATATTTCATCATTAAGTGACGGGAGTTTATTTTCAAGGATTAATCTTTCTTTATATTTATCTAGGTCTAGCTTAACACTTGGATCGTCGAGAATATCCTTTATTTTTCTTTCTACAATATCATGGACAACAAAATATGACTCAAGATAATCTAGAGCAAAGTTTTCAAACTCTTCGTGGTTCTTCTTTACGGTTTCATCAGCCTCACCAAATAAATAATTTGCCTTTGCGGATAAAGGTTCTTGAATAAATTTTGAAATATCACTTGTAGATAACTTGGTTCTAACTTCTTGAATTTCACCATCTGGATTTGCGATTGATGAACTAGTTTGAACCGCTTGAGGTGTTTTGATACTTAGTAATCCTTCACGATAATCTTTTTTGTTATATTCACCGCGGCTATATAACTCTTCCCAAGGTCGAGTTTCATCAATTTTAAATCTATCATAGTTCTCCACTATTTTTGTGATTTCTTCGTCATATTTTTCAGGGCTTAAATTATTAACGTTAGGATTTTTCTTTCTAATTATTTCAGTTCTAATTTCTTTAGAATAAGTAGATTCAAATAGCTCAGCGTCTTTCTTTAAATCTGAATGAATAAAAGAGAAAAATACTTGAGCTCCGTTTTGATATTGATATAAAAACGCTTGTTTTTCTTTTTCGTTCATATCAAATTCAGGCCTTAAATCCAGCTCTGATTTTATCTTCTTGGTAGGTAAAGCATTTGAGCCACAGTTAATGAAGAATACATACTTTTGAGCGTAAGCAACATCCTCATTAAACTCCACAAAAGTTACACCTGTGGTAAATGGCTCACGATATGAAATTGAGTTCATTTTTGAGGCATCTAAAAGTAAGAACAACAATGTGTTAAGAGGTGCCACTATTTCTTTATCAATCCAATATGAAATTAGGTCATCGACCTTCTTATATCTTTTGTCGATATTTTTTAGTTCAGGATGGCAGAACCATTTTTTAAGTTCAGCTTTTAACTTTTCTAAAGAAGTTTTATCGGTGAATGAAACTTTCGAGAATAAATCAAACCAGGATCTAAAATCATCAATCAAAGAAACTAGTTTAATAATAGATTCATTGTCTAAACCAATAGACGAATATGGGATAGTGTCCTCCCCATTCATCACCACTAAGTTATCATCAAAACTAACATCAGAAATTTTAGAGAGTAAAACACGTTTTCTTATGTAGTCCCAGTCATCATTATCAGAAGCATCTCCGCGATAAACATTTAAAGTGTAGATACAGTCCATCCACTTCTCTATTTGTTCATCTTCAATACCTCTAACGGATTTAACTAGTTTATTGCCAATTAAGGAGAAGAAATCTAGCCGAGTAAAGAAGCCTTTGTTAATGATTTCCACCATTAGTTTCAAGGCTAATGTGAGGTCACTATCATCACTCTTGCTTCCCGAAATTGAATAAGGTATGTATGGGAAATTAACATCATCTTGGTTAAATGTTTTCTTGATAATGTTTTCATATCCACTCATCCCACTACCAACAACCAAGAAATCAGTTGGCTTATTGTTTTTATCTTTTAATAGTTTACAAATCTTAGAGTGCACTACTTCGATTTCTTTGCTAATAGAAGGAGAGGAAGTAATCTCATATTTGTCGTGTAAAGATTTTGTTAATTCAGGTTGATACAAAACAACATTGTCACATTTTGAAAGGATATTATTATGTAACTTATCTAAAGATAAAAATCCAAACAAATAGACTTTCTCATCTTGTTTTTTAATTGGAGTTTCATCTTTAAATAACTTACTGAGGGTAGTAAATTTATTATTTTCTAATTCAACAAGTAAGGAGTCATATAATTCCTTTTCCCAACCAGTAAATTTAGAATCTGAAACGAACTCTTCTTTTTCGTAATCAGCAAATAAAGATGTTAGGGTACTTGCTAACTCATAGAGTTTAGTAGCGTTTATTACCCTTGTTCCATTCACATCATCAAATAGATAATCTCTAATATCTTTGAATGTATGATCATAATCTTTTGAACTAAGTAGTTTGATGAGCAAATTCTTAATATCTGAAGAACCTGCCAGTTGTAAATCAGTATCAAAAATAGAGAAAAGATATTCATCAATGTTAGCAAAGTTAACATTCATCAAAATCTCTTTTCTATTATTAAGCCAATAGCCTTTAAACCATTGTCTAACATTACGGTTAGGACATACTATAGTGGTATAGGAAAAGAAATCATCATGATTAGCAAGTAACTCGCTTATCAAATGATCAGCTAATTCATTTAAATGGTTATTTGAAATTAATTTCATTTTTATAATTTGACAGCGATAATTGGGATAACACCAACTCTTTCATCGGTAACTTTTCTACTATATTCACCATAAGAAGTAATGCTATAAACACGGGCACATTCTAGCCCAGATAAAAGTGCGTCATCAGTGCTCCAATAAAAGCTTTCTAAATCAGCACCTCTAGCAAGAACATAGTCTGACAGATGACCTATATATGAGAATCTATAACCAGTGAATTCATTAAGATGTGCACATTTACTATAAACATAGGATGGAAGCAAAAATACTTTGTCAGAATCTAATTCAGAGAAATGAGAATAAGCCTCGGACATACAATCTTTAATATCTGAAGCTGAAAGCAAGGCACTAGTATCAGAGAAAAATGCTTTTCTAACAAATTCATTATTAAGCCAACTTCTTAACTCACTATACATGTAATCACCAGGTATGGCTTTTTTAAAAAGTCCCAATCTAGTTTCTTTAACGGAATCATGATAACGATGAAGATCAATAATATGACGGCATCTAAGTAAGTAGACATCGCGGTAGCAGTGAATAATTGACCATTGTATTGGTTCACATTTAAACCAATATGCATCACCATCATAAATTTTAGTTAAATCATTAAATACATATCTTTTGTCATAAGGGTGAGCGTTAATTTTAACAAAATACTCGCCATTAAGTGTGTAATAACCATTGCTACTTTTCGTTGTTTCATGGCTATCTAATCTTTTAAGTAAATTTGCATCCGTAACTAATGTTTGAGGATACAAACCAAATGTAACGGTTTTCTTATCATTCGATAAAACTGGCCTAATATTTCCCATAATATATACCTTTTTTATTATTCTACCATTGTTATTTAATAACAAAAAACAGAATAATGATTTTTTTATAAAGGTAAAGAAAAAGCCGTGTGGAAACGGCTCATTCTCTATTCTGCAAACATTGCTGTTGATAAATATCTTTCGCCTGTATCAGGGAATAAAGCAACAATATTTTTTCCTTTATTCTCAGGACGCTGCGCTAATTTAATAGCGGCAGCTAATGCAGCTCCCGAAGAAATACCAACAAGCAATCCTTCGCTTCTAGCGGATGTTCTTCCCATTTCAAATGCTTCTTCATTTTCAATGGTGATGATTTCATCATAGATGGTTGTGTCTAAGGTATCTGGAACAAAGCCAGCGCCAATTCCTTGAATCTTATGTGGACCTGGTGTCCCTTTAGATAAGACTGGTGAAGTAGCTGGTTCTACCGCCACAACTTTAATTGATGGTTTTCTTTCTTTTAAATATTTGCCTGTACCTGATACAGTTCCGCCTGTACCTACACCTGCTACAAAATAGTCAATGTTGCCCATCATATCTTTATAGATTTCTGGGCCTGTTGTTTCATAATGGATTTTTGGGTTAGCCATATTGGTGAATTGAGAAGGAATAAATGAATTTGGAATCTCTTTAGCTAATTCGCTTGCTTTAGCTATTGCCCCTTTCATTCCTTTAGCGCCTTCCGTTAACACTAATTCAGCTCCATATGCTTTCATTAAGTTACGTCTTTCAATTGACATAGTATCAGGCATAACAATAATGATTCTTAACCCTTTAGAGGCTGCCACCATTGATAGACCAATACCAGTGTTACCACTAGTAGGTTCAATAAGAACAGTATCTTTATTGATTAAACCTTTTCTTTCAGCATCTTCAATCATTGCTTTAGCAATACGATCTTTAACACTCCCTCCTGGGTTAAAGAATTCAACTTTAGCAAATATTTTTGCTTCTAAATTGAATTTGCTTTCAATATTTTTGAGTTCCACGATTGGTGTATTACCAACAGTGTCAATAATTCTTGCAAACGCTCCCATAATTAGAATCTCCCCTTTTTATAGCAATATTTTTTATATTTATAAGGTATATGTCAAACGAGACGATAATTTTTTTGCTTGCCACGTATTGTTGTGGTGGCATTATTGCTTTCCACAGTGTGGCAAGTTTTTTTATAAAATAAAAAGGACCAAATTCATGGTCCTAATTAAGCAAATGATTTTAGATTTTATCAATTTCAGAGAAATCGACTTCAACCTTGGTGGTTCTACCAAAGAACACTGTTTCAAGTTCAACAGCACCTGTTTCACGATTGATAGAAACGATTCTACCTTCTGTACCTTCAAGTGTGCCGTGGATAACCTTGACATAATCACCTTCAGAGTAACGGTCGTACATGGATTCATCCACCATACCCATTCTCTTAAGGACTGGTTCGATTTGTTCTCTTGGCACTGGGAATGGTTTTGTACCTTTACCAGCGGATCCAACGAAACCGGTAACACCTGGAGTGTTTCTAACAACATACCAAGCATAGTCAGTCATAATCATTTCTACAAAGACATAACCTGGATATAAGTTCTTCATTCTGGTTTTGCCAGTTGGAAGACCGTCTTTCATCACAGGAACTTCTTGTTCGACAACGACAATACGGAAGATTAAATCTTCTAAACCCATGGATTCAACACGTTTTTGTAAGTTGTAAGCAACTTTCTTTTCGTGTGTGGAGTATGTTGAGACAACATACCAAGCTTTATCACCAAGCTTTACTTCTTTATTCGCTTGTTGCGATTCATCAGCAATATCAGTATTGGTATCGGAGAACGCGGTCTTGCTATCTACCATCTTATAATACCCCCTTAAATGCATCGGTTAAGATATCAATTAATTTCTTACCTGCAATATCTTCAGCGAAAAGTAATAAACCTGTAATAGCAGCGATGATAATAACAACAATGATTGCTGGAATTAAGACATCTCTTTTAGGCCATCTTACTCTTTTGGCTTCTTTGCCAACGCCTGCTAAATATTTACCTAGTCCCATAAATATGAAACCTCCTATTTACTAGCTTTATGAAGAGTTTGCTTGTTGCATTTCTTGCAAAACTTCATAAGTTCTAATTTTTTACCACTCTCTTTATTGATCGTGGTCACGTAATTTCTGGAGAGGCATTCGGAGCAAATCAAAATCACTTTTTCTCTCATCTTGACCTCCCTATGAAATTAACAGTGTACATACTATATCACTGGATATTTTTGCTGTAAACAACAAAAAAACCTGAATTCAGGTTCTTTTATATATAAAACTATATGTTTGAAGGTTAATTATTTAATAACCTTTTGATTCTTTAACATATAAAGAACAGAAATCGCAGTGGCGCCCACTAAAGCAACGACAGTAGCGATAATAATAATTGTGGATTGGTCCAATTTCTTCTTTTCCGCTTTCACTTTTTGAGTGTTTGGATAGTAACGGGTGACCAAATATTTTACGATCTCACCGATTGTGTAATCTGGCTCTCTTTGATCCGGAATTTTATTCACAATTTCTCTATCAGTCTTGCTTAAAGAAGAATATTTTCCATACATTTCTTGATAAGCGTTATAAGAAATATCGCAGACTGAAGGATTGTTCAAACGGAAGTCATTTTCCCAATAATCGATGAATTGATCACTCTCAGATGAACGGTAAATATTGGAAATTATTGGACTTTTGCACTCAAAAACTGGAGTTTTGACGGTATTTTTGCTCGAAAACCCAGTTAATAATGGTATCGCTAATAATAAGGCAAATAATTTACGCATGGACCCCTCTTTGTTTAATCAATTTATTTGATAAATACATTATATATGAAACCAAGAAAGTATTTAATGGGATATTAAAGAAAGCGACAATGATTTGGGAGATCAAAATCACATAAAAAGTAGAGCTAGAAAACGCCCAAGTTTTCATTGCCACTCCAAAAGCCACCATGATAGTCATTTCAATCACAAAACAAGCAAAGCCAATGTTAATTACTGGGATATCAATCTCTTTCTTTTTAAAGGATTTTGAAGTAAAAATCTGCGCTAGAACAGTAACTACTAGTAGGGTAAAAGAAATAACTGGAATTAAAATTCTATATAAAGTTGACAAGTTGATGTTGTAATCAAGTGATACAAATAACACCAATCCTATGAGCAATATAGAGAATGTACCAATTTCTATTCCGAGCAGCAGCTTCTCGTTTTTAACCACTTTAAATAGTTTATAGATGTAATAAGATGCAAAGCCTAATAAAGCATAGATAAATGTGATTTGGAAAAATGGAGCGGTACCAAATAGTTTAGGATCAAAAATATAGAAACCAACAATATCGCTAGCGGCACCAACAAGCAACCCAAACCATGGTCCAAGTAATATAGATGAGAATATGATTAACGCTGGCCCTCCAAAGGAGATTCTCACAAAAGGAAGTACTGGGATATAGTTAATGGCGAATATCTTTTGAAATAAAGCGATAAGGACAATAAAAATACCCGCTAGTGAGATTTTTTGAATAATGGATAAGTTGTATATTCTTTTAAATCTTGCCATCTTTAATCTCTTGATACACCAAATTAGCAAATGCTAAAGAACCAGTCACAAGGATGATATCTTCTGGGAATTGTTCTTTTAATTCTTTTATTAAAGCAATATGATCAGCGACAAATTTATAATCTTCTAGATATAAGAAGTATTCTGATTCTTCTCTAGCTCTAACATGGTCAAATGTTGTAAGTATGACTGTTCCTAATAAGCCAATCTCAGGGAGCATAGATGTAATGTTCTTATCTTTAAAAGAAGCAAAAACAACATGAACTGTTTTTTCTGGAAAAGCATTTTCAACATCTGCTCTTAACTTTTTAATCGCATCAGGATTATGAGCCCCATCCAACACTAGTGTTGGATTACCTTCAATGATTTCAAATCTAGATGATAATTTATCTTGATAAAGTCCTTCTTTAGCTTCTTCTACACTAACAGGATATTCGTTAGCGAGAATATTAATTGCCTCTAATGCGATAGCGGCGTCATGAACACTAGTTAATGATTTGCTCTTAATTTTTAAATCACCAAATGGACGATAGTTAAATTCATATCCACTATCGGTGAGCTTTTCGTTATGGAAATGATCGACTTTATAAATTTTTGAATCGCAGTCTTTTACTTTAGAAATGATGACTTCTAAAGCATCACCTTCAATCTCTCCAATAAGGACAGGTACTTTTTCTTTAATTATTCCAGCTTTATGCAAAGCAATCTCACTAATAGAGACACCTAAGAAATTAGTGTGTTCACTAGTGATATTAGTAATGATTGAAAGAATTGGAGTAAAAACATTTGTGGCGTCCACTTCTCCACCCATTCCGCATTCTATAACTGCGATATCTACTTTCTCATCTAAAAAATGTTTTAAAGCGATAAATGTAGTAATTTCAAATGATGATAATTCAAATTTATCAAAGAACTTTTTATAATCCTTAAATATCTTCTCCACTGCTTCTAAAGATATATCTTTATTATTCACTTTAATCATGTCTAGAAGCGAGTTTTGAGCTGGGGAGATAAATAGTCCAACTTTTCTTTTAGAGGCGATATAGACGTTATTTATGTAATTGCAAGTGCTGCCTTTACCATTTGTCCCCGCTACATGAATAGATGGGATATCATAATGAAAACCAACTTTCTTTAAGAAAGCGTCAAAATTATCTCTTTGATAATCATCTCTTTTATAGGAAGTAATTTCTTCTAACACTGACATCTTAATAGTCCTTTTCTAATTCTCTTTGAATATCTCTTTCTTTGATGGTTTCACGTTTATCATAGTTATGTTTACCTTTTGCTAAGGCAATCTCTACTTTTGCCATCCCTTTAGAGAAATATATCTTTGTAGGCACAACGGTAAATCCTGCTGTTTTAATCTTTTGGGCTAACCATCTTATTTCGTGTTTATGTAATAAAAGTTTTCTACTTCTTAAAGGATCGTGGTTAAAAAGATTACCATGGTCATAAGGCTTGATATACATATTAATGATTTCTGCTTGCTCGTTTCTAATCACGATATATGAATCATTAATTGTCGCTCCATTAACTCTTAAAGATTTGATTTCTGTACCTTTAAGTTCAATACCAGCTTCCAAAAAATCAGATAAGAAATAATTGAAATGTGCCTTTTTATTAGAGGCGATGATTTTAATCCCTGTGTTTTTCATTGATAACTCCTAAGCGGTCAATAACCACGTCTCTTTTTAAGTCGTATACAGCAAGAGAATTGTAATGGGCAATAAACTCTTTTTGATCCTTGAAAGGCACGAAATAAGAGAATAAGAAGAACACCATTACAGCGATAATTTCATAAACAATTAAAGTAAGTGGATTGGAATAAATATCCATCTTGTTAGCTAAGAAATAAGTGGCGAAAGTGAGAATTGAAATTCCCAAAATACCCATGAATGAATTTTTACTCATACCAAGTAAGGTATAGGAATAGTCTTTAAATGTTTGACGTTTACCAACACCAAAGAATATGCATTCACCAATTAAGACAATCGCCATAATAATGAAATATACCCATTTAGAATTCTCCATCATCTCCAAGTCGTTTTGATAATAACGAACAATTAAGAAAGAAAACGCTCCAGCGATAAGTAAGAAATTGAAAATGCTAATGAGAATAAATTTCTTTCTTGTGTTTCTAATTGATAAACAAGATGTAATAAACGGCAAAGTTAGTCCCGCTAAGAAAAGGACCACCATTGAATTAAGAATTAAGTAACGGAAGAATTCATGATCTCTAAACATACTGAAAGCAAATAAAGGAACAAGGCTAACCGTTAAGCCCATAAATATTTTGCCTAAGGATTGACAGATAAGATTTGGTTTTAAAATTTCTGGTTTTTCAATCTTTAAAGTGTCGTCACCAAGAGAAGGACGAATTGTGTGTTTCCATTTATTTACTACTGGTAAGAAGAAGCCAACTCCAATCACAATACCTAGTGAATTAGGGTTGAACAAGAATATACTTTCCATTGAACCATAAACAAGTAAAGACACGCCAATTAGTGCAAAAAGGATAGCAAAGCGCACCTCTTTTTTAATTAAGCGGATAAGGCAATAGAAATAATAAATGATAAAGGCAGAGTAAAAAAGAACACCAACAATGCCAAAATTCATTAACACTTGCATATAGCCACTATGAGCGGACAATGTGCCATAATCAGCTCCACCTGCTAAATAGAAGAAAGAACCAATTATATAGTTCGAATTCCTAAAGCCATAACCAAAAACTAAAGCTAAGGGATTATATGGTACAAAGTTGATAATACTTTCCCAAATAAATGTACGATGTGAGAAGTTTTTATAATTTGCATTACTTAATGAGTTATAAACAGCTTTAAAGAAGTTGGATAAACTGCCTAATTCATATTTAAGAGAAGAGGCAAATAAAAGAATAAAGCCCACAACGATAAATAAGTAAATTGCTAAGAATACAAAGCCGCGCTTTTTCTTCTTGGCCATAGTGATAATAATTTCAATTAAGAAATAGCTCACTAAAACAATAAGAGAAACAATAATTGAAGTGATTGATGCACTGAATAAAATCATTATTTCAAAGAAAAGTAGTGAGATATAGGAATAAACATTCTTTTTGAAATAGTTAAGACCAATACTCGCTAGCATGCCTAACAAAAGAATTCCACAGAACATATTTGTGTTCCAATAGATGGACACTAATTCTTTGGTATCTAGTGGCATGGATAAGTTATAAATAATCTTATCAATCTCGGCAACAAGAGAATAAATGCAGGAAAAATGACAAACAACTGTAACAATTATAAATACCACTATTAACTTTCTAATTGATGGGTAATTCTTATTAAAGAAGAAAAGTGAGGCATATAAAGTAAAGATAAACACTACTAGAGATAACATCTGTGTAGTTTTATCCCAAGAATTTAAAACATAATCAAATGTTCTAGTTCCATCAGCGTTAGAAAAATGGATATCAGTAAATGAATAGATAGCAATTATTCCACCCACTAAAGCGATAGTGATAACCGCAAAAAGCAAATAGTCTAATGAGGCGTGATTCTTAACATGCTCAATAACAAAATAGGAGACATAGCCTAATATAGCCATGGAGAAAAGCAAGAAAAACAATGTGTTATTTAATCCGCTATGCACGTTGCTTGATAAGAAAGCAACGTTCTCCAACAATAAACAACTCGCAGCAATTGCGAGCCAAAATAATATATTAGACAATGTAAATTTCAATTTACCCATTTGAATATGATTATAGTGATATAAGCTCTAATTGTCTAATTATTCTAAAAATAATTGTCATATTAGTTAATTTGAGTCGTAAAACAAACAAAAAGAAGCGCCAAGGGGGGAGCGCTTCTAACTCGGGAGAGATATAGTCTAATTCAGTAATTTTTTAACCAATTTACCAACTTCTTCTCTAGGAAGATTAAACGAGATAGCGAATTCATCAAATAAGATGGCTTCAGCATCTTTTAACATTTGTAAATCGGTTGGTCCAAGTTTGACAACTTGTCCTATCTCATTGTAATAATAGAAGAAGTAAAGTTGTCTGGATAGGAATGCAAGGTCATAAACATTTCCAGAAAGAAGTTTTTTCTTATATAAATCTCTTCTTTGTTTTGTATTGGAGATGAAACCAGCATCTACGGTTTTCATATAGTCGATAACCGCTCTTGCTTCAGCTTCACTCATTACAGGACGGATAATGTTTTCGGTTCGCGATTTTAAAACATAGATATTTTCGCGATCGCCTTTATCAGCAATCACAACAAAATATTCATTTTCGCCGATCATGGTTTCAGAGACAATAGTAGCGAGACCTTCTCGGCAATGCACCACTCGATCATTAACCTTAAATACCATGCAACAATATTATGCCAAAAAAATTGAGTCAACTCAATATTTAATTTTATAAACAATTTGTTTTTTCTTGATGTAATCTAATTATTTTAAATATTTTTTAATTGACTGGCTTGCACTACAAAACCATTAAATTTAATAAGTAAATTGGTGCTTTTTCTATCATCTTATGAATAGAGTCAACATCACAAAAAACCAAGGAGTCTTCTGCACAATTCTCTTTCAGTTCTTGATAGTATTCATCGAATTTTTCTTTGCTATCAAAATAGCGGATATCCACTATAGGAAATGCCTCTTTATTATGAGGTGAAATTAAATTGATTTTATATACATCATAGAACTTACCATCTTCAAAGAAGTCCGCAACTAAACTGTTAACGTTATTATATTTATTCTTTGCTTCATTACTTTCTTCAAAAAAAGAAGTCATTTCATCTAGAATCTCATCTGTAGTAATAATTGAGTTTTTGATAATTTCTTTCTTATATAAACCTTCTTTAGGGAAAACAGGATCATCATCAAATATCTCATCTGAAAAGCCAAAAGCGTATTTACAATAATCCATCTGTCCAAAATCGCCATTAGCAGCCGCCATAGCGCGTCCCCAACTACGATCGGAGAAGCTAACATATTCATGAGTATTCAAAATAGCGACAATCCATCTATTAGACATCTCCATTCCGCTACAAGCCCAGCCATATTTTTTTATATCTTCTACTACCGCAATAAAGCCTTCATCAGAGTCGTCTTCATGATATGCATCTGGTAAATCATCGATGCTCATCCAACCGATGACTTTTTTTGTATTTCGCTTGCGCTCCGCTTCGTAAATCTTTTCATTGACGAGTTTTCTAGTTTCTAAAACTTGGTCGAAATATGGCCAAGGTAAGCAGTCTTTAAAACGCACCAAAGCTTCTTGAAAATCATAGTCTTTAGCGGCACTTGTATCTAAATCTTTTACTTCAATCCAACTAGAAGAAGTATCATCAAACATAAGTTTGATATCTAAAACATAATCTTCGCAGTAAATGTCATCTCCGATAACGAAAAACAAGCGTCCATTATATAGGAGCAATTCATTAATATCGATTTCAGAAAGTTTTATCGTTTCAAGTTTTTTATTTGCCATAAAAATTAAAGGCCTGGAAAAAACCAGGCCATATCTGTATAGGTTTTTATGAAATTTTTGGTAAATGCCAAATATCTTCAACGTAGCTCTTGATGGTTCTATCACTTGAGAAGAAACCTGAGCTAGCGATATTAATTAAGCACATCTTAGCCCACTTCTCTTTATCTTGATATAACTCAGCAGCTTTTTCTTGTGCTTCAATATAACTTGGTAAATCTTTTAAGATGAAGTATTGGTCATTATTATTCATAATCTCATCGAAGATTAATCTGAACTTATCAGCACGGTAGCTGGTCCATTCTCCTTCAAATAAGGAATCCATGATGTCTTTAACACGTTGATCAGAGTTGTACATATCCCATGGGGAATATGAACCACTACTAACAAGTTGCTCCACTTCTTCATTTCTTAAACCGAAGATAATTTCGTTTTCTTCACCAGCGCAATCAACGATTTCAATATTTGCACCGTCAAGTGTTCCTAAGGTAATTGCACCATTCATCATGAATTTCATGTTAGAGGTACCACTAGCTTCTTTACCAGCAGTCGAGATTTGTTCAGAAATATCAGCAGCAGGAATAATTAATTCAGCAAGGGAGACACCATAGTTTTCAATAAATACGACTTTTAAGTATTTAGAGATTTCTGGGTCATTATTCACTACTTTAGCGACCGCTAAGATTAATTCAATAATCTTTTTAGCATAGACATAGCTAGGAGCGGCTTTTGCGCCAAAGATATAGGTGTGAGGATAGATTCTAAAGTTAGGATCGTTCTTCATTCTTTGATAGAGATAGATGATATGGAACACATTCATCAATTGTCTCTTATAAGCATGTAGACGTTTGACTTGAACATCAAATATAGAGTTAACATCAACTTCAATACCGTTGTGTTCTTTAATGTATGCAGCAAGTTTCTTCTTATTTTCAAGTTTGATATCTTGGAGTTCTTTGAGAACTTTCTTATCATCCTCAAATTTCTTGAATTCAGAAATCTTGGACATATCTAAGATCCATTTATCGCCAATTTTAGAAGTGATTAAATCCGCAAGTCTTGGATTGGAGTTAAGTAACCATCTACGATGGGTAACACCATTAGTCTTGTTGTTAAACTTGTCAGGCATATAACGATAGAATTCTTTGAAGGTTGTGTGCTTTAAGATTTCGGTATGTAATGCCGCAACACCGTTAACAGAGAAAGATGTATAGATAGCTAAGTTAGTCATATGAATTTGACCATCTTTAATGATGTTCATTGCATATCTATCCCACTCTGGAACTCCGGCCGCGTTCATTTCAATATTGAAACGTCGATTGATTTCTTCAATAATCATAAAACAACGTGGAATTAAAGTTTGCACATAATTAATTGGCCACTTTTCAAGCGCTTCCACCATAACTGTGTGGTTGGTGTATGCCATACATTGGGTGACTTCTTCCCAAGCATCAGCCCATTCCATATCATATTCATCGAGCATAATTCTCATCATTTCTGGAATAGCTAAAATTGGGTGAGTGTCATTTAATTGGAAGACATATTTATCATGAATACCTTTTAAGGTACCGTGGTGTCTATAGTAACTATTTAGTGCACTTTGCATACCAGCGGAGACTAAGAAATATTGTTGTCTAAGTCTTAAGATACGACCAGCTTCTGTAGAATCATCAGGATAAAGACCATGACATAATTCTTCTAAAGCGTAGCAATAATCTTTAAAGGTCATATTCTTTGGTAAAGAATGATTGCTTGGTTCAGCGTTCCAAAGTCTTAATGTATTAGTGACATTATTTCTATAACCGATAACCGGCATATCATATGGAACCGCTCTCACGCTTAAAGCATCTGCGGTTCTAATACCATATGTACCATCTTTCTTTTGATAAGATTCAGGATGGCCGTAGAATTTAACTTCTACCGCGTATTTAGAACGTCTCACTTCCCAAACGTTACCATTGACCAACCATTGATCTGGTAATTCGAGTTGTTTGCCGTCTTTAATTCTTTGTTTAAAGAAGCCGTATTCATAACGAATACAGTTACCATGGCCCATATAACCTAAAGAAGCAATAGAGTCGAGGAAACAGGCTGCTAGACGACCTAAACCACCATTGCCAAGACCAGCGTCACTCTCTTCGTCTTCTAATTCGTTTAAGTCGACACCGAGTTCAGACAAGCCTTCTTTAATTAATTTATATAAACCGAGGTTTTGAATGTTATTATTTAACATTCTTCCCATTAAGAATTCCATTGAGAAGTAGATTAAGACTTTCTTACCTTTGCCGGTACTCTCTAAGTGAGTGTTACTCCAGTCGACGTTCGCGTAGTCTCTAATCATTTCTCCTAAAATGGTATAAAGTTCATTAGGACAACTATCCTTAACTTCCACACCATAACGTTCTAGGAGTCTTTCTTGAAATTCCACTTTAAATTTTTGTTTTGATTCAAACATAATTTATCTCCTATTAAATATTAATATTTAATTATTTTTCTTCTCTTTTTTGTTTCAACTTGAAGATACAGGCACCCATTGACGCTAACTTGATATTTAAGTAGCCATAGAATGTATTAATGTCTGCACCATTAAATTGATTGGCACCACCATAGATATCTTTATCAGAGTTGAAGATTTCTTCATAAATTCCCTCTACTTCCACCGGGATGCCGAAATTATCATAATAGTTTGTCGTCATATTGAAAACAAAAATTAATACTTCGTCATCTACTCTTCTAGTGAAAGCAAAGACACTATCGTTACGATTATCTACGATAAGCCATTTAAATCTTTGCGGATTGTGTTCTTCAAAATACATCGCTTTATGTCCGCGATAGATGAGGTTCAAATCATGATATAAACGGGAAATAGAATCATGAGACGGGAATCTCTTTAAATCCCAGTTAAGTGATTTGTTCTCATTCCATTCATCAAAGGATGCAAATTCATTACCCATGAAGTTGAGTTTCTTTCCTGGATGGGCAAATTGATAGGTGATTAAGTTTCTAAAGAAACCAAATTTTTGATAATAGTCTCCCCACATCTTGTTGAGGATTGTGCCTTTTCCATGCACCACTTCATCATGTGAGAATGGAAGCATGAAGTTATCACTGTAGAAATAGGCCATAGAGAAAGTTAACTTGTTATGGTCATATTTCTTATAGACTGGATCTAAGGCGTAATACTTTAAGGTATCATTCATCCAACCTAAATCCCACTTGTAGTCAAAGCCTAAGCCATTTTGTTCAGTTGGTCTAGTGACTCCTGGGAAGTCAGAACTATCTTCGGCAATCATCATCACTTGGTCGTGATATAAATGCATCTTGCCGTTTAATCTCTTAATGAATTCCACAGCGCCGTCATTAGTGCCATCATTCTTATTTCCGTTCCAGAAGATAAGGTTGCTGACCGCGTCAATTCTGATACCATCCGCGTGGAAGTATTCAACAAAGAAATTAACCGCACTCATTAAGAAGCTTCTGACAGGATCTTTTCCTAAATCAAATTGATAACTTCCCCATTGAGAAACACGGTGTTCGTTGTTGTATTCATATAAATATGAACCATCGTAGTTAGCAAGAGCCCAACTATCAGTTGCGAAGTGAACAGGAGCAAAGTCGATAATAATACCAATTCCAGCTTGGTGTAATCTATCCACTAAAGACATGAATTGATGTGGATTGCCGTAACGTGGGTCAACGGAGAAAAAGCCAGTTGCTTGATAGCCCCAGCTACCGGTAAATGGGTGAGCCACTACTGGCATAACTTCGATGTGGGTGTAACCCATACCTTGAATGTAAGGAATTAATACATCAGCGATTTCTTCATATGAGGAGAATCTATCACCATGATCTTTAAGCCAGCTACCTAAATGCATTTCATAAATGGAAACTGGTAAATCAAAGTTACGATTTCTCGCTTTCATGAATTTTTCATCATGCCAAATGAAGTTTTCATAATCAAAGAGTCTTGAGCATGTATTTGGCGCCACTTCACAGAAGAATGCATATGGATCGATTTTATCGACGTATTCTCCATGAGCGTTCTTGAAGTGGAACTTATAAGATTGATAATTAGTTAGTCCAGGAATAAATACTTCCCAAACACCACTTTCATCAACTTTATTCATTTTGGAAGCACCGACATCCCAGTTATTGAAATCACCAATAACAGAAACATCACTTGCCATAGGAGCGTAAAGTCTAAAGGCAACACCTTTTTCTTTACCTCTAGTTTCGAAATGCGCACCAAAATATTTGTATGCGTCAATGGATTGACCCATTAAGAAATTTGAAAAATCATATGCCATAAAAATCACCCATACAAAATTATATATTATCGAAAATTATTTTTTAATAAAATAATGGAAGAACATATAATATAGATGTTAAATAAGAAGCACTATTTTATTCTTAGAATAAAATGTAATCTTACTTTTTCTCCCCTTTAATAAAGATGGTATAATAACTTCATGGCGCGTTATTTAGGCTTTGAAGCCTCTAAAAAAGAGAGTGATTATTACTTTATAAGTTACAACTCTGAAGACGCTGATAGAGTTGGTGCTTTAGCATTGCAAATGCACGATGTAGGCATCGACCTTTGGTATGATGATGGCATTGAATATGGATCCAAATGGGAAGAAATAATTGGTGAAAAAATCGCTAATTCAAGAGCGGTACTTTTCTTCTTCACCAAAGGTATGTTAGCCAAAGACGATAGCTATGCGATTAAGGAATATCGTATCGCCTCTAGACAAGGTAAAAACATCTATATCTACTTAGTAGATCCTTTGAAAAATGAGTACTGGAAAAAATATCCAAGAAAATCATCATTTTTAGATGATATTGAACAAAAACATTTCCCTGATGAAAACATTCAAGCACTTATCAATCGTCTTAAAAAAGATGATGATTTAGATATCGAAGTTAGTAATGTAGTTGAGACTACTAAAAAACTAAATATTGAAGGTCCAGTTATCCTTGATAGTGAGTATCTACTTAATAACGGACTAATGACTGCAGAAGAGATAAGTAGAAGACACGTTGAACTCGACTTTTTAGCCACCGATAGTGAGCTCTACTCAGGAGCTTTAGAAGTTGAAGGAGACGCAGATACTTGGTTAGATATGATCACTAGCACTGCTGATTGTTCCGCTAACCTGATTATTAATAATCAAATTGTAGCCTATATGGATTTCCTTCCAGTTAGTCCTGAGAACTATGATTTACTAAAAACGCAATCATTTGACGACAGCTACGTCGCGTTTTATTCCTATGGAGGCAGATTTGACATCTTTGGCAGTATGTTCTCTTTTGATCCAAATTATGTCACTCCAAATAACTACTTATTATTCATGAAATGGATGGTAGACCGCATAATTTCTTGGAAAGAAGATGGAATTATCATTGGTAAGATTGAATTCTGCATATATAACAAATATCAAGCTAAAGCGTTAGAGAATTTAGGCTTTAAAATGATCCTTTCTAATGACTTAAAAGGCATGCTTTATGAAATAAGAGTGATTGATTTACTTAACAATAAGATTCTTAAGAATAAGTTCTCTATCGCTAACTTCTCAAATTATCAATATCGTCAGCACACTCAAGATGATAAAGACATCATTAAACAATGTTTAGAAATCGCTTCTTCTCTTCATGAAAGAAATGGAGGCATGCTCCAATATGAGCAGGCTGTCAGCGATAGCGACATCATCTTCACTTCAGAACTCGACGAAGAAGTCGTTGGTTATCTCGCTTTAAAGAAATATGATGTGTTGCCTAACGAGATATATATTGAACAAATTGCGATAAAGTCTGACCATCAAGGTCTAGGAATTGGTAAGAAGTTAATTCAAAACGCCATTTCTTACGCAAAAGAAGCAGGATTTAAGACGATTATCGCTAATTGTAAGAAACTTAATCATCTATCACATAAAGTCTTCTTAGAATCGCATTTTGAAGAATTCGAGATGAAAGAAGATATATATCTTGCCATTGGAATAGAAAAAAGCGACATCCCGAAGAATATCGCTCTTAAATATAATTTAAAATAATTTACTCAAACCATTTCCAGTTTGGGTATTTTATTTGTTTCTTCCAACCACTATCGCTTAGCTTCCATTCCCAGTTAGGAGAACCGACTGTTCCTGGATAATTCATTCTTGCAGAATTATCTAACTTCAATAAATCTTGAAGTGGGAAGATAGTCATTAATGATGGAATAGTGAAGATATATTTAACAATCTCATCAAAGAGTTTATTATCATCGACGACATTAAGTCGTTTTTTAATAAATTCTTTTTGTTCTTCGTTAAGATTCAAGAACCAACCATATAATGTTTCATTATCGTGGGTTCCTGGATAGACGATTTGTCTTTCTGTAGATAAGTTCTTCAAATCAAAGATAGTAAATTCAGAGATAAACATACCTGGGAGATTGAATTGATCTCTTAATTCTAAGACTTCCGGTCGTAAATCCCCTAAATCCTCAGCGATTAAATTAATCTTAGGATATTTCTCATACATCTTATTGAAGAAGTCATCACGTGGTCCAATTTTCCATTCACCGATTCTCGCGTCTTCTTTATCCGCTGGAATGACATAATAGGTATCAAACGCTCTAAAGTGGTCAATACGTAATAAATCACATAGTTTAAATAGATAACCAATTCTATCGATTAACAAGGTGTAGTTATCTTGTTTCATTCTTTCAAAGTTATAAATCGGGGTACCCCATAATTGACCGACATCACTGAAGGCATCTGGTCCCACACCACCAACTTCAAATAATTTGTTATCTGGGCCAATGGAGAATTGGTCTCTATGAGTCCAACATTCCACTCCATCAAAGCCAACATAGAATGGCATATCGCTAATAATCTTGATACCTTTCTTTTTCGCGTAGCTTAAGACACGTTTCCACTGCTTAAGAGCGATATATTGCATAAATATAACAAAGTTAATTTCATCTAAGTATCTAGTAGGTGGGCAGTGATGGGTGAAGTAATAGTCTCTATCTTCTTCTCTCCATTCATTCCACTGCTTGTTATCGTTATGCCACTTGAAGACTTCAAAAGTAGCATAAGTCATGACCCATTTATTTCTCACTTTAAATTTATGAAGAGTTTCTGGATGTTTCTTCATGAATTTCTTATATGCTTCGTAAATATATTTCTTTTTATATTCACCAACTTCTTGGAAATGAACGGAAGTAGTATTCTCTAAGAATGATGGCACTTTCTTAATTAATCCCATCTTTGTGAGATAGTCTAAAGAGATATAGCGATACTCTAAAGCATTAGAGCAAGTAGACATATATGGAGAATATCCTGGCCCTAATGGGTTGAGTGGTAAAACCTGCCAATATTGATATTTGTTTTTGTGTAACCAATCAATAAAGTCATAGCAAAGATCGCCAAAATCACCAATTCCGTGTCTTCCTGGAAGAGAGGATACAGAAAGGAGTACACCTAGTTGTTTATTCATACTAAAAACCTTCTATACAAAAATATTAATTCATTTATGAATTCTTATCAATACTAAAAGGGACAAATTATTACATTATAAAAGAGTGGACCAAAGCCCACTCTTAGATTAGTTTAATAGACTTTAAATTAGTCTTCTTTTTTCTTATATCTAATTACAAAGAACGCAAGTGCTGCGATAGCGGCAACTGTAACACCAATTGTAACGAATAAGACTGTGTTATTTTCACTTGTGAAGTTGAAGTTAATAATTGTTGGATTGTTTGTGCCTTTAATATCAACTCGACCCCAGATGAAGTCTTCAAATTGTGCTGTGCCATATTTTTCAATAATGTAATGGTATTTGGCAATAACTTGTTGACCAAGTGTACCTTTTTCATCTCCGCCATCATAAGTAATAGCTTCCACTGCAGCCTTGTCTTCATCACTTAAAGCAAGATAAGCAGCTTTTTGATGAGCCCAAACGGTGGACAATGATTCTAAATCAGTTCCACCTTGAGAATTACAAGTTCCACCAACTTCGGTGATGAAATATGTATAGAATGCAGTTAAACCAGCATTGACATATAACTTATTTCCCAATGCATCTTTTTGCCAGTAGATAGTATATGTTCCAGCTTTAGAGAACTTAATGTGAGTATCTTCGTCTGCAACGAAAGAATAACTATCACCTAAACCAGCATGTCCGTGCTTAACACCGTTTTCATCATAGTATACAAATGAGAATGTATCATTGACTGCTGCGGTAATTGTGGCTTCTGCTTTATTGTTTTCGCCAATATTTTGTGTGAGCATTTTTGTGGCGCCTTCAATTTCATAGTTTGAACTACCATAAAGTGTGTAGAAGCCAACTTCCATATACTTGATATGAATTAACTTATTGGATTCAAGGATAGTACCATTTTCATATTCATCTGTACAATTGAAATCATTGTAGGCTTTTAATTGCACATAACCATCTCTAGCAAGAGTTGGAACACTATAAGGTTGTCCTTTAACAACTTCAAATTGTCCAATAGTGACTTCACCTTGAGAATGAGAGCCATCATACATCTTAGCAGCTAATGTAACGAGAACTTTTTCTGCAGCTGGAGCAACAGAGAACTTAAGTTCAGAATTTTCCATAAATGCGTAGACATCGAATCCGTTTTCATAACTACTTAAGTCATTTGCAAAGACAAAATTGCCTTCTTCATCTTGCTCACCATAAGCTTTAGTGCCATCGACGTTAAATGACCATTCTGGTTTGTCTTGAACACCAAAGGTACGAACTTTAATCTTTTCGCCTGCAGTTGCTTGATAACCATCAAGAATTGCAACGTTACCACTAGAAAGAGAAGGATTGACTTCTGTCATCTTAGTGGAATTTTTAAATTTAAAGTTTGTTTTTGATCCAACAAGATAATAACCCGCAGAATCTGGTTCATCAGCGTCAGATAACCATTGAACCTCATTATGACCAAAAGCATCTTCAGCAAGCAAAATTCTTAATGTGTCATTTGCAACACCACTTTGAGTAACATTAACAGTTTGTTTGGTTCCGTCATTAATGATAATTGTTGCATCATTAGGAACTTCAATTGTTTTGTTGACAATTGCTTCTCCAGGCCATGCAGCATTCTTTCGAGTGTCTTCATATGCGTATAATTTTAATGTGCTATATTGAACTCTAGAGTCATCAATTGTATAGGTAATCTTTGGTAGCTCAATGATTTTGCCATAAACAGTTGTATTTGAAGTGATTTCTTCGACTTCGTGACCTGCAGTGCAAGCGGCATCATCAAACCAACCAGTAAAACCATCGCCATAATTCACTAAAGCAGGTTCATCAGGAAGGTGTCCATCTTCAATTGGTTCATCGCCACGTTTCACGCCATCAACATATACTGCAACAGTATGTACGACTACTGAAGGTTCAGTATAAGCTGCCCAAGAATTTGCTGCACCACCATAAACATGTAATTTTCCAGAATAATTATCATAAGTTTTATATCCTGAGATTACTTGGTCTTGAGCTTTCCATTCTCCTCCATCATAAAGTTGGAATTGCATAGCATCAACACCATTGTATCTTTCAGCGAAAGTACCTTTATAAATCTTCTTTCCTGGGTATGATGTTGTGTCATCGACTTCGACCATATCAGATTGTAACCAAGTGTTTCCGTCACCAACGTTAACATTTAGCTTTAGGGTATAAGTGCTAAGCGTTGTTGGATCAATCGCACAATAAACTGTACGGTCTGTGTATGCTTCCGCTCTAGCGGCTTTTTGTTGATGCGCACCAACGGCAGCACCCACGCCTAAAGTCATTGCTAAAGTCGCAGCAAAAATTAATCCTTTCTTCATATAAAAATCTCCTTTTTTGTTTTTATTTCAAAAAACGATTAGTTGTATATATTTTACAACATTAATCAGCAGATACAAATATTTTGTATATACAAAAAAAGACCTACCGTTTTATTTCGGGCAGGCCTTATTAAATGCCTATATGAAAAGCGGACCAATCGGCCCGCTTAATAGTAGAGTTTAGATTATTGAGGTACGTAGTTCCAGAATCCAACTTCATGGGTTGTTCCACTTCCACCGGAAATGTAGCAAGCATTGTTGGTTCCAAAATCCGCTAATGGGATGTCTTTAGTTTGTACACTACCAGAATTAAAGATGATGTAATCATATAATGCTGTATCTACGTTAATGCTATAGATTGCTTGATTTTGATCGTTTTGACCAACATAAGTCATTTCTAATCCTGGCCATTCAGCAGGTTTATCTTTTGTTTCGTTATTCCAGACATAAGCCCTTAAACTATCCCAACTATAGTTATTAGTGAAATAGAATGTCTTAATGGTAGTAGGCTCTGGTCCTGGATTAACTGGGCTAATAACAATGTGGTTACCATATTCACTTTCAATATAGACATCAATGTTATAGGTTCCATTATCTTTAACTTTTAAGTTGCCACCAGCGGTTCCAGTCGCATAGTCACTGGTGTAGTCAGATTTAACACCTAACCATGGATCAGTAACTGCATGATCTTCAGTATCGATATAGACTTTGATTTCTGTATCTTTCGCTAAAGCAATATTGCTAAGTGTATAGTGATTTGCGTTATTTGGATCCACTGTTAATAAGTAGTCGGAATCCATTTCCCAAACGCCACCAATACCTTCGACGTAGTAATCATATGTATAACTCACTGGAGGAATTGGTGCATCATCATGCCAGATGTGAGTGTTATACATCTTCCAAACGCCATCGGTGTCTTCTTTCCACTTAATGTCGTCGACCATGATTTTGTAATATCCATATTCTTCATCAATGAAGCAATCCATATCAAATGTTTGTTTGGTCTTGCCTTCTTGAGTGAGGAAGAGGATATAGTGAGTAATTGGACGGTCATGTGTCACGGTGACACTACCAGATTCTAAGTTACCTCTACAATCATTCCAGGCACCTAATGGATAGTTTCCATCATCATCCCAGAGATAAATTGAGAGCTCGCTAACTGGTTTATCCCATGTAGCAAATACTGATTTATCAATAGTTAGTGTTGCCTTATAGGAAACAGGAGCGGTAGAGATAGTAACTGTGACTTCAACTGTCTTAATATCATCTTTAAAGACGATCTTTGCTGTTCCGGCGGTATTACTTGCAGCAATTGTAAATTTATAATCATCTGTACCAGTACCACGTGTGACAACGATTAAGTCACTACCTTCGGTCACGTTATATGTTAAGTCGCCATACCAGTTATGGGCTTCAATTTCCACGGTGGTATTGATTTGCACTTTTGGAGTAGTGTTGCTGATTTCGAGTTCGTGTCTTCCGACATAAACGGAATACCAGCCTTCATAATTCTCATTAGTGTATTGAGCATAATAGATTGCGTATCTACCGTCTTTTCTGACGACAACATTTCTAGATTCATCGACGTACATATCAGGATCATCACCTGAGAATGCTCCATCAAGTGTCTTATATTCACCAACTTGGTGAGTAATGCCATCTCTCCAACCATCTGGTTCTAAGTAATAGGAACTACCTCTAATCTTCCAAATATCGCCTTCTTTGAGGTTGACTATTGCGCGATATTCATAGAGTAAGTTATCGTGAGCCTCTTGCACCTTCTCAGTAAACATAAAGGCTTCTCTAGCTTGATCCCAGCTACCGGATTCAGAGGCTTCGGATGTACCACTACTATAGTCTCTATTACCGACGATATAGAAGTTATCATCGACAAATGGAATAAATGGTTTAACAACTGAGAATTCGATTTCATCAGTCTTACTTAAGATTGTAATTTTAACTTTGGCTTTACCTAAACCAACTGCGGTGACTTTGCCTTGAGCATCAACGGTAACAACATCAGTGTCATCACTTTCAAATGTTGCGTATTCAAGAGGTACACCAGCTGGATTGGTGACATAGCTAAGTTCAACTGATTCACCGATAATTAATTCAGTGTCATTTGCGCTTAATGTGACACTATCACATTCATATTTAACAACTAATTCTGCAGAAGCACTAACACCACTTCTTAATTCAGAAACGATGACTGTGGTTGTTCCAAGTCCAGTAGCAAACAATTTACCGTTATCATTAACAGTAGCGATATTTTCGTTAGCGACTTCATATTTGAATTGAGGAATAGAAGCTTCTGTATACCCTGCTGTATCGGTTGTGTATGCAAATGTAATGTCTCTATTTGTAAAGCCAAGTCTATTAGATAAGGTAATACTTTCTACTTGGATAGAAGCAACCTTAACTTCAAAGACAGTAACTTCGATTTCATCAGATTTAACTTCGTGAATTGTGCCTTCATGGGCAATCGCATAGATTTTAGCACTTCCAGTACCTAAACCAATCGCGTGAACTGCGCCAGTATCTTCAACGACTGATAAAACAGATTCATCTGTTGATTTATAAGTTAATCTTTGGTCGGTGACCGGTTCACCAGTGGCACTCACTGGGTGAGCCACAAAGTTAAATGAATGACCAATTTCAACTTTTTCTTGGTATTCATCAAAAACTATTTGATCTGCGTAAACTGAGCGGTCATCAATATCGACATTGATAGAAGCAATGTTGTTAATGTAATTGCTGCTAGCGGATACTTTGACTCTACCAGTTTCACCTTTAGTGGTTAATAAACCGGTTTGATCAATACTAGCTAAAGACTCATTATCAATAGACCAAGTAACACCTTTTTGAGTGGTGTCTTCTGGATGATATTCGATATCTAATTGATAAGAATGATTCCAATCAGCATCAAATGATGATGGAGTAATAATAAAGTATTCAAGAGGTACTTCCACTGTTACCTCTAAAGTAACAGGGGTAAAGGAAGCTTCTTCGTTATAAACAGTGATTGTGGTACTACCAGCATCAACAGCGGTTACGACACCATCTTCAACAGTGGCAACACTTTCATCTGCACTACTCCAAGATAAGGAACTCTTAAGAGCTTTTTGTGGTTGAATTGAATAATCATAAGTATGTGTATCGCCGCGGTTAAGAGTGATACTTTCTTGTCCACTAGCAAAACTAATTTCAGTGACAGGAACACTATATTCAGTCCAAGGAGTGTCGATGTCTAAATCATCATCACTATAGTTAAGAGGAACCGCACTTGTTCCACCACAAGCAGTAAGAGTTAATCCTAATCCTGCTGCTATTAGAGCTAATAAATATTTTTTCTTCATATTTATCTACCTCCTATGCATTTAACACTGGGACATCCATCCATTGTCCATAAAGGATAACGGTGTAGCTGGCCATTGGTAAGTCAGCGACTGTGTCTTTATTTAAGTCCCATAAGTTTTCTTTTGTATCAATAATTGGGTGAGTAGACCAACCAACAAAGTATGGGAAAGCAGGATCTAACGCCATCGCGTCACTAACGGCAGGAATTAAGGAATTGCCATCATCATCTTTAGCTTCGATTAATGGTCGATCATAATACCAATCAAACGAACTTAAAAGTTTTGTTCCTGTTTTATCACTAGGATCAACATTGTTGTAATCAATGTAGAAGTAGATTGTGTAATCTTTATCACCTTGTTCTTGGGCATCAACCACTGTGACATGACATTTAGCGGTGCTATCGCCAGCAGTGACGACGATATCAGCGTTTCCAGCAGCTAAACCTTTAACTGTACAGCCGTTATCAATAGAGGAAACAAGTTCAAGAACACTAGTGTTACTGACTGAGAAAGCCATTTCAGCAGCAGGAGAAGCAGAAGCAGTAATAGAGAAAGTACTACCAACTTCTAAAGTTCTTGAAGTTGCGGATAAAGCAATTTTGATTGAACCTTCTTGTGGATCAGGATCTGGATCGACAGGGGTTTCATTTTCTGGAACATAAACCTTACAAGATGCTTGTTCATATCCGGCTCTAAAAGTGATAAATGCGGTGCCACTACCAACCACTTCGACTAAACAATTCTCGCCGTCTTCAGTGATTTTAGCGACACTTGGTTTAGATGATTTCCAAAGTTTTGTAATATCTTCAACTACTTGGTCATCCTTATAGTGAATGGTTGCGGATAAAGTGAAGGAATCACCAATCTCACATTCTTCATATTCAGATGATAACTCAACGGAAGTGACATATTTGTCATTATTATGACTTGGATTAATATCCGGCATAGCGTTATGACTACATGAAGTTAAACCAAAAGTCAACATTGTTAAGGAAGTAAGTAAAAATCTAATATTGTTTTTCATTGTTCTGTCCTCCCTTAACCATTGAGTTTATAGCAGATGAACCCATATTTAGGCATCGCTATATTGTCTCCGTTTCTATTAATATTCATGTTTTGGAACACGACATCGGCAACTGAGATGTTACCCCAGTTGAATGTTCCACCTTTTCTACCAGCAAATAAGAAGCCGTATCCATGGGTAGCATCAATTCTTACCCAACCAGCAACAACAGAGGAACCATCGCCATCACCCCAAGCATTGTATCTAGAGGTATCGCCTTGTTCCCACATTTCGGAATAACCGACACGTTGCATATTTCTTCTCGCTTTGACCATCTTTGACCAAACTTCGTTATAGCTAGATGTATCAAAACCATTGACTTCAATCTTACGGTCCCATTTAAAGGAATTCACGTAATCTGGTGATTTATAAGAGTTATGAGAAATATAATCTCCATACATTTCCACTTCATATGCCGCACAGACAACGTCTGGATTGGAATCATAATGTGGATAATTTGGATATGGTCTCACCACTGCTGGAGAGCCATCAGCGCCTGGAGACATTAACTTCTTCAAATCTTCTTTATCATAAGAATAAGTTTTAGTTCTATATAATTCTTCGCCGCCTTGCATAAACGCCACACCGTTAGAGAGCATGACTGCACCATGACATGCTAAGGAAGCTTCAATAGTTTCTTTTACAGTTGGAGCGGTAGTTGCTTGATGTGTAGAGCTATTATGTCCACTACCTAATGTGTATCTTAATTGATCCCATAAGGTGTAGTTATCATGACAACTCATATAGTTAATAGTTTGACATGGGTTAGCTCCTGGGGCTCTAGTGTTATTACCTTTGAGCATGTTAACGACAGTGGAGGATAAACTACCAACATCGTCACCCTTAGAGATATAACCAAATTGTGGATATGGGTTATTGTTATATCCATCATCGTTTCTACCTTTTGTATCATCTCTACCATCATCGTTAAAGCCACCGACTTGTCCGTGTGATGTATTAGAAGCATAGAGGTTAGCATATGTTTGTTGATTGCTGGCCCCACCTTTAACGAGGTAATAATAATTGCCATCGCTATAATAGTGACCATTAGCGTCACATCCGCCATAATCATCAACCATGAAGGTGTAATCACTTCCATTAGCGCCAACAAGAGCTTTGCCGTGATAGCCACCACTAGTCCAGCCTTCACCATAAAGAACGATATCAGGATCGACGTTATCATATAAGTCTTCTTTCGCGTCTTCTAAGGTCCAACAATCAATTAAACCCATTAAGTCGAAACGGAAGCCTTTAATTTTATATTCTTCTGCCCACCAATGTAAGGAATCAACGACAAATTTGCTTCCCATTTTGGCGTCAGTCTTAAATTCATTGTTACAACCAGAACCATCATAGTATTCCCAGTTTTGAGTGTATCTAAAGTAATACTTAGGCATCATCTTATTGAATGAGGATTGTGAAGCACTACTAACGTGGTTATAAACAACGTCCATAATCACTCTAGTGTGGTTTTCATTTTCTGAGAAAGCTTTAACTAAGTTTTTGAATTCTCTAATTCTAATAAGAGGATCGTATGCTTCTGGATTATCTTCAAAATATGTATTTGTGGAATAGCCACCTTCAACACAGTTATAGTTAAGTGGATTATAACCCCAGTTAAATTTCATTTTATCTGGTCTTTCATCATTATCTTGATCAAACACTGGTAATAATTGCACTGCATTAACACCTAATTCTTCAATGTGGTCAAATCCAGTAGTAACTGTCTTGTTGTTTTTAGTTAAGGTTGTGCCTTTTTCTACGAAAGCATTATAGGTACCTCTTTGATTACCTTTATTAGATTGCCATGATTCATCCATAGTTAAATCACGAATATGAATTTCATAAACAGATAAATCTTGTGGAGTTTCAATATCATATCCGGCTTTGCCATCCCAAACAGCGGGAACGGTATCCCAACCTTCTGGGTTAGCTTTAACGCCATTTTTATCATAAATATAGCCTCTTAGTCCGTTAATACCGCACGCTGTCACATATGGATCAACTGTTTCTACGGTACCCGCACTATGAGTTAAGGTGAAGGTATAATAATAACCTGCCATATCACCTTTAATGGTGGTTTCCCAAACGCCACCGGCAACATAAGCCATCTTATAGACATCTTTATCATCGTTACCACCAAAAACTTTTGGTGTACCGGTGTCATAGATGTTTAAAAGAACATTCGCGCTGATTGGAGACCAAATTCTAAATCTAGTTTCGGTGGAGGAATATTTCATTCCGAGTTCACCGTCATATGTATAGAATTGATCAAATCTTTCTTGTTTATAGAGATTTTCACAACCAACGATACATTTTTGCCATCTATCAAATCCTGGGAATCTTGATTCCACAACATATTGGATATTGATTTTAGCAGTAACGTTAAAGACGATATCAAATTCGTTACCGGTAGGAACACCAGATTTGATTTGATAATATTCTTTATTTGAAGCTTGCGAAGCTTCGGACATATTTAAATAGTTTTTATCATAAGCGTATAAACGATATTCGCTTGGAATCCATTTCTTGCCTTCTGCATCAATTGTAGAAGTACAGTGAATGGTCTTAAAGTCAGTAAACTTCGCGGTTTTGATTTTTGGAAGTTCACTTTCCGCTTTGGTTTTATAAATTTCAATAGAGGTACCTTCTCCAGGAATGGTCCAAACTTCAAGAAGTCCGTTATTTTCGATAATTAAATCTTGATATAAAGCATAATCTAAAATGGTATCTTCAGATTGCCCAGCCCAAGTACCAGCAACCTTAATGATGAAATATAGTTGAGGAGCGTCTGCGTATTCGGTAATGACAGAGAAATCAAGTTCAATGGTCATATCGGTCGCAGTCCAGTCTTCTTCTCTAGGTTTTCTTTCAATGCCGTCAACGCCAGTAACCCAAGTATAGAATCTACGGGTTTGTACGGCGTTATCATCGTTATGATAGTGAAGAATAACTCTAGTTGGTAACACTAATTCTTCATCATCTCCGTTTACAGCGCGGAATGGTTTTCCTTTGTAGTTAATTAAATCATCCCCACCCGTTTGTTCGGTTGGTGGTTCGATATTCTCTTCAGGCTTATCTTGGCTTCCTGAGAGTCCGTTACAAGCAGGTAAGACAAGTGCCCCTCCTGCGAGCAGTAACGTCAATATTGATAATGCTTTATTTTTCATTGGACTACCTCCAAATTTTTAATGTTGATAAGTGATTAGTTAATTAGGCAACAAGTTCAATATAGAGTCGATCTTGTTGATAAAGGATTTGAATATATAAGTCGGCTTTGAAGTCCTTGTTGACCACATAATCAGTTTCACGTTTAGTGACATATTCTGCGACTTTAGATTCATCTCCACCAGCGCCAAATGAATATGGGTTTAGTGGCACTGACCAAGTACCTAAAGTAGATGGATCATATAAACTGAAGGTATCATCTTTCTTAAATGAAGCTTTGGAGACGAGATATTCATCAAATCCTTCAAAGTTTGTGCCTTTAGATACACCCATAACGATGGTGCCATCGCCGTATTTAATACCAAATCCGGTTTGTGAAGTGCTTCCGCCACTTCCGCCACTACTGGAACCACCGCCACTGGTATTACCGCCAGCATCAGTGCCATCGAAGATTGCTTTTAGAGCTAAGCCATCTTGATCAGGAACAGTTGTGAAATAATCTGGCCAGACATGGTCATTCTCTTCATCGTAATAAGCCCAACCCCTAAATGTCGCACCACTAACAGTGGTTTTAACTTTTTCAGGTGCTGGTAAAGGCTCGCCAGCGTCAGCTTTCCAAACGATGGTGTTTTCATAGAATAATTCGGACACTTCGCCTTTGACTGGTGCGCCGTCTATATCTAAATATCCAAATGGAGACATCATCAAATAGGTGACGTGACTAGATGGATTATCTCTATTGCTTATAACTGGTAAACCATTTTCATAAGTAACAAGATATTCGCTTAATTCTTGTAAAGGCTGAGCAGAGCAACCCACTAAAGCGAGGAATGGAAGTAATGCAAATAATTTCTTTTTCATCTTCATATCCTCCTTACTTTTGGACTACCACAAATCCACCAGCTGGAACTGTGGTATCGGTGCTACCGTAGCTACCGCCAATCTTGACGCCACGGTTTTGATATTCGATTTCTTTAGCGGAACCAGAAGCATTGATAAAGACAATGACGCTTCTAGAACCATCAGAAATCTTCATTGAAAGTGTATTGGTATCTCCACCCATTGTGCCGGTCCATTCAATAGAACCATAGGTTGGGAATCGAGAATCGCCTTTTGCGTGACATAATGCCTTGAAGTAGTTATATAAGGAATTATTATCAGCTTGTTGCGCTGAGGCAATTGGAGTTTGTGCGGAAATCTTATCCCAAAGGACTTCGAGTCCACCAAAGCCGTATTGGACAACTCCGTCTTTGCCGTATTCTGCACCCCATCTCATAGGTTGACGGTACCATCTATCAGTGTTATTGCCTTTATCATCGACAATGGCACCAGTAGAATCAGGTACTTTATCGCCTAAGTTACCACATAAGCCGATTTCATCACCATAATAGATCCAGCTTAAACCTGGAGTGAGTAAGGTAACAGCAGCAAACCATTTTGCACGTGTTTTCGCCATATCCCAATTAGAAGTTGTAACTTCTGCATGTTGAGTAGTGACACTATTAGCGGCAGCGTGGTTGAGTAATCTAGAAACGTCATGGTTAGAAGTAAATGCACCGTTAATTGCTTTACTTCTATATTTAGCGTTATAACCAAGGGTTGCAGTGATATCTCCACCCATCGCGGTGATTCCACCATTAACTGTGGATTCATTTAAGTGATAGTAAGTTGAGAAATCGAATTGAGAGTCAATCGCTTCATAGAATGGAGCAATTCTTTGATTCCAACCATCGAAGTTTTCACCGACTAAGAAGCAATTTGGATATGCACTCTTAATTGCGCCAGCGAATTGTTTCCAGAACATAACGTTGAGGTCACGGTCATAAGAGTAGTCATTCATGACAGTGATTTCTCTACCTAATTCTGGGTTATAGTATGAACGATATCCAACATCATATGTGACATAGTCACCAGAATAGTTATATGTTGGATCAAGTTCGCTTAATAAGTAAATGTGTTTAATCGCGTCTAATCTAAAGCCATCAAGACCAAAGCTTAACCAATATTTACACATATCAGTCATATAGTCTCTTGTTGCCTGGTTAGAATAATTGAGTTCGGCCATACCACTACCGAATTTGCCGTAGTAGTAATAGTTAGATGTGCCGTCTCTATACCAGTCAGCAGAATCTTCAACATTTTTAGTGATGAAGTGAGCTGGGTTATCAACGCCATATGGCTTCTTTGGATCAGCAGCTTCTACGCCATCCCATTCAAGAATCTTGTCGCCTTTAAATTTCCAAACGTACATATCACGGTAATTAATAGTCTTACCGTTAATGACTTCGGTTTCAGCTCTTTGCGATTTCTTATATAAGACGTTACTCTTAGAGGTATGGTTAATGACCATATCCATCAAGACTTTCATGCCCTTTGCGTGGGCTTTATATAATAATTCTTGGTAATCTTTTAAAGTTCCAAATCTTTGGTCAATCTTATAATAGTCGGTAACATCATATCCGTGATAAGAGTTACTTTCTTGAATTGGAGTTAACCATAAGACATCGATACCAAGATCTTCTAAGTAATCTAATTTGGAAGTGATACCTTTAATATCTCCATAACCATCTCCGTCACTATCACAGAAAGATGGAACAAAGATTTGATAGCCAGTACCTGGACGATCATCTAAGAAGGAAGTAGATGTTCCTACTCCACCTTGATAGGCATCATATTTTAAGTTGTTAATGTTATTCTTGCTGCGATAATCACCACTAATGTCGGTTGCAGTAGGATTAACAAATGTTTGTGTACCGCTAGAGGTTTTAAAATCAGAGACATTGCCTTCAACCGCGTAGACGTGTAAATAATCGGCTTTGCCATTTGGCATTAATTTACCAATCTTTTTGATGTAGTTTTCCGCGCCACCATCAGAGGTCCACATATCGCTACCATCCATCTTGGTTTGGTCAACGATTAAGAAACCAATTGCCGCTTTTAAAAATAAATCATCATCCCATAAGTAGTCAGCAATAAGAGGTGCTGGGTTACCAGTTCTTCCACCAACGACTTGTCCACCAGGTGCTTTGGATTGGTCTAGAGCGATATCCATGACTTGGCCGTATTCGTCGCAGTACGCATCAGTGCCTTCTCCACCACACTCAGCGTTGGTCATCCAACCCCATGTTGCTGGAGTAATACCTTTTTGGTCATAGTTATGGCTTGCACCCCATAAACTACCTTCACCATCATCTGGATAGTTTGGCCAAGCCCAAATTGCCCATTTGTCATAATTGGAATCACTCTTTCTTAAATAATGGAAATACAAGTGACCAGATTCTGACCAAGCAGCAACTTTTGTATCATAATCATCGTCCCCACCAGTAGAAGTGACGGTGACTTTACATGTAACAGTACGAGATTCTTCTCCAGAAGTAACGGTAGCACTAATAGTGGCGTTACCAGGAGTTAAGGCTTTAACAGAACCGTTTTGATCAACTGTGGCCACGGCTTCGTTGTTACTTTGCCAGTTAACAGTAGCGTCACTAGGTCTCACGTTAGCCTTTAAGGTATCGGTTGTGCCTTCAACCATAGATAAAGTGGTTCTATCTAAGGAAATATAAACATCAGTTTCAGGATTAATAACTGTCACTGCACAAGATGCAGTTTTATTACCAACTTTAGCAATAATTGTCGCTAAGCCTTCACTGAGTGCTTTTACAGTAGCGGTTGTATTGCTTTTTGCTTCAACAGAGGCAACAGCGCTATCAGAGGTTGTGAAACTAACTGCGCTAGTTGTGCCGCTAATAGAAGCTGTTAACATAAATTCTTCATCGATAAGGAGTTCTTTACTTGTAGGAGATAAAGTAAGGGAAATTTCTGCTCCGGCATTACCACCACCAACAGTAACTGTACAGGTGGAGCTTTGTCCTTTACGGAAAGCAGTAATTTTGGCAGTTCCTTTAGCTAAGCCAACGATTGATGCGTTGTTGCCTTTTGTTTCCATTCTGACAACAGTGGAATCACTATTAACCCAGGTCACTTCTTCCATATCGGAACTGACCGCAGTTAAAGTAGCAGATTCACCAACATCAAGAGATAAAGATTCTGCTGATAAATCAACATATTCAATCTCTGTTCCTGGATGAATTTGATATAGACCTTCGCTACAGGCACCTAAGCCTAAGCATGCAATGAGAATAGGAATTAGAATTCTTTTTCGCATAATGTCTTTCTCCTTTTTTCGATGAATTTATTTGTGAACGATGATGTCTTGAATTAAAGACTTGTCGTCACTAGTTATGGTTATGTGGTTCTCCTCTAACATCCCCCATTTATTAACTGAGTAATTTTGGGACATGGTAGCAACCATTTCGTCATCCTTAACGGTTGCACTGTACTCATAGAGGTAGAGCTCATGATCCTGGTCAATAGTGACTCGAGATTGGACCATTGGGGCGACTTCCTTCAAGTAATCGCCATAATAGAACCCTTGAGTGTGATATTGACCGTCTAAGTCAACGTGCTTGTAGAAGAATTTGATAATGAGGTCACCAATTTCCTTAATGGTAGTCGGTTCGTATGTTCCATTCGTGGAAATATAGAACTGTTCATTTTCTTCTACGACTTCGATTTCTACTTTTTTAGTAATCTCATCGTTAACATAGTTTGTGGTCGTCTCAACATATGTTGGATGACTCACATCGGTGAGAGAGAAATTCATCTCAATCACTTCTTTTTCTGTGCTTCCAGCTTCAGTTTCTAATGTTGTTGATGTATATCCTCCGGTTTTATATTCATCCATCGCTCCTTGGAGGGTGAATTGAGCTATAAAATCAGCGATATCTTTTCTGAGTTCTGGCTTTATGTTGCAACCAGTTAAGGTAGCAAGCAAAACCAGAGGAAGCACAAACTTCTTCATATTAGTCTTGGAATTTGTATGAATAGACGGCTTGTAAAGAGACTTGAGTCTTGCTTGCTAAATTAGCGTTATAACCAATTGAGGTCATGGATTCTTTAACTAGCCAGCCATCTTTATCATATTCAAAACGAATATTTACTTTCGCATTCACTTTATTAGCGTAACAAGGAAGAGGATTATAATCTTTCCATTCGCCTAATTCAGGAATGTTATCGTAATCAGGATAATAAGGATAGTTATCAATGGTGACATAGGTATGAACTTCTTTGCCACCAAAAGCAATACCGCCACCAGGTAGAGCTTCAATATACATATATTTACTGCTCGGATTTGCGTTAGCGGCTTGTCCAGCATAAGAAGTAACTAAATGCTCTAAGATATAGTGAGCGCAGGTATTGTTTTCACTATCGGTATATTCTCCACTTGCTTTATCTTTGCTATAAGTGAAGAAATTTTCACTATTAATTCTAAGTGGGGCTCTAAGCCAATAGCTTCTTGAAGCCATTGCATAAATAATGATGTCAAAATCAGTACTACGTGGGTCCGCACTTTCATTATAGAAGCCTTCATTATATCGAGCGTATGGCACAAACTTATCAACTTCAGGAGTTTGGTCGAATGTAGCATCGACATTTAAAATTTCTCCATTAAAATCCAAAGAACCAATAACCTTGTAATAAGGGTATTTGGTGTCTATTGAGTAGTTGGAGACGATCTCTTTGGCTTTTTCCAAACTTAAAGAGTTCTGGCCACAGCTAGTAAGCAAGACAGGAATTAATAGGAAACTAGCAAATTTTTTATTCATTAGTACAACCTAATATTGCGTTCATCTTCGTAAATTTGTGTCTTCTCCACGATTGGAGCAAGGTGAATTACTTCGCCTAAAGCAATATCCCTTTCTTGATTAATGTAAACGTTAACTTTCTCGCCGTACATTGTGCCAGCGCATTTATAAAGTTTGACATCACCAAAGTTCACTAAAGAGACTACCTTGAATTCAAGAGCACCTTCTTTTTCTTCGAAGCCATCATGTGGTACTTCGATACGGAAAATCTTGGTAAATACTCTTTCACCCATACCTTGAATAATCTTGTTAGTGATATCATCTGGTAATAATTGATAGAACTCATCATATTTAAAGAAGAATAATAATTCCGCGCGACGTAAAGCATCTTGCTCTTCTTTATCGAACGCTTTGGTCTTCTTTTCATATTCTTTAGTTGTGGTTTCAAGTGGATAGCACTCTTCTTTGAACTTTCTTTCGTCCTCTTTGAGTTTATCTTTGCTTAACGCCACGAGTTGCGAATAACGAGCCTTTAATCCGTTAAGTTCAGTCTCTTTTTCAAAGTCTAAAGAATTTGTTCTCTTTTCCACATCACTTGCTTTCATAGCAGGGAAACTTTCTTTAAACACAGAATAAGAGGTTCTTCTTGAACGACGGGATTCAGGATCTTTATTTTTCATCATGAATTCTTTATAGTCGGCTTTTTCTTCGTCCTTCATCTTCTTATATTGGGCGTCGATCTTCGCCATTTCTTCTTTCATGATTTGAGCGTGTTTCGCTTTTGCTTCTTTCACATCTTTACGATATTGTGCTTTCGCTTCAGCGAGTTGTTTTTTGGTTTCTTCTTTTTCTTTAGCTAAAGCAGCTTCTCTTTCGGCTACGGAAGCATTAACAGCGTTTTGTTTTTCTTGAGCTTCTTTTAAGGCTCTTTCTTTTTCAGCTTCAAAGGCTTTACGTTTTTCTTCGTATTCCGCTTTAACTTTGGCCACTTTTTCATCCTTCATCTTTGCGAAGCTAGGATCTTTTGTGACTTCTTCAGCAGTCTTATAGTTGACGAATGTCGCATTAATGCAGTCTCTATCTTTAAGAGGTTCCGCCACGACTGCGTCTTTTTCATCTCTAAAGGTGGCTCTAGAATAGTCGACAGTGAATTTCACTTTATCGCCAGCTTTGACACCTTCTTCAACTTTTAAGAAGAGTTTCTTGCCTTTAACTTCCACCATCGCAAGAGTGATTTCGCCTTGTTTTTCCACTAAGACGACTTTGCCTTCAACACTACCTTTTTCACATACTTGAGTAGCATCAAGTGGTAAAGCAATAGTGCCGTTTTCTAAGAAATCGACTGGGATAGAGGCAGGTTTAGTTTGCTCACCAAATAAGTCCATCTTTTCATTTTTAATGGAAACTGGTAAAACGTTTCTTTCTGGGACTGGTGGAATAATAGTAATTTCTGTTTCCGCGTCAAATAAGTTGATCTTTTCGACGTTGATTCTCGCTTTAATCACATCACCAGCGACATGACCCATCTTGCTAGGAGCTTTAATAATGATACCGGTGGTCGATTCTTCACCGAGTTTTTCGATTTCTTTTAAATCACCATAAATAAGGGTTTCATTACCAAGTTCTTCGAAGTGGGAGATAGTGACATCAACAATGTTATCTCCTTTAGCGAGCTCTTCTTCTTCCGCGGACACATGTTCGCATCTAAATCCTAAAATAATATCTTTTTCACCGGTTAAAAATTTCTTTTCGGCTTTTAAGACTTGGTCTTTAGATAATCTAAGAGCAGGTTGTTCACAGTCTTTCCAAATGACATCGACGTGATCTTTTTCTTCTTTTAATCTCACGTTGAAGAAGTTCATTTGTGGGGTACCGATAAAGCCAGCAACGAACTTATTGACTGGGTGGTCATATAAGTTTTGTGGGCTATCGATTTGTTGGACACGACCTAATTTCATAACGACGACTCTAGTACCTAAGGTCATAGCTTCGACTTGGTCGTGGGTAACATAAATAAATGTTGTTTTTAGTTGTTGATGGAGTTTGGAGATCATACTTCTCATTTGACCTCTTAACTTTGCATCAAGGTTAGATAATGGTTCGTCAAGCAACATGACTTTTGGATTTCTTAAGATTGCTCTACCTAAAGAGACACGTTGTCTTTGACCACCAGACATCGCTTTTGGTTTTCTGTCTAAATATTCTTTGAGACCTAAAACATCAGCGGCCCACATTACTTTTTCATGAATTTCGGTTCTTGGCACTTTTCTTAAAGTTAAACCAAAGGCCATGTTTTCATAAACAGTCATATGTGGATAAAGGGCGTAGTTTTGGAAGACCATTGCGATATCTCTATCTTTTGGCTGCATATCGTTAACAAGGGTGTCACCGATATAAAGTTCACCAGTGGAAATATCTTCTAGACCGGCAATCATTCTTAAGGTTGTAGATTTACCACAGCCAGAAGGACCGACGAAAACGATAAATTCACCGTCTTTAATATCCATGTTAAAGTCTGTAACGGCTTTATGTCCGTTAGGATAAACTTTGTAAATGTGTTCTAATTTTAAAGAAGCCATATAATCTTCCTCCTATTAACCTTTAACCGCACCACCAGCAATACCTTCGACATAATATCTTTGTAGCCAGAAGAATAAGGCGGTGATAGGGATTGAAACGAGCACTGCACCTGCGCAGAACGCGCCGTATAATTCGTTAGTAGCCATGGTAGTTAAACCTTGTAAGCCAACAGCGACTGTATAACCAGTTGGTTGGATTTGTGCGGTTTGAATAATGTACTTACCAAACATAAAGTCGCCCCATGGTCCAGTGAATGACACTAAGATGGTGTAAATAATGATTGGTTTAGAAAGTGGAATGATGATTCTCCAGAAAACTGTGTTCTTAGTTCCACCATCGATCATTACCGCTTCATCAAGTGATTTAGGAATCGTATCAAAGAATCCTTTCGCGACGTAATAACTCATCGCACTAGAAGCGGTATAAACCAAAATTAACGAGTAAATTGAAGTATTTAATCCTAATAATTCAAGAATATAGTAGATAACTAACATTCCTAAGAATCCTGGGAACATGCCAAGAATAAGAATTAATTTCATCAAGCCTTGTCTACCTTTGAATCTTAATCTAGATAATGCATATGAAGTCATTAAGACTAAGATGGTTTGAAGTAAGGCAGTAAAGAAAGCAATAATCAAAGTATTGAGCCACCATCTAATAAATGGAACTCTGCTATCAGTGAATAATGCTTTGTAGTTATTAAATGTCCAAATGTTTGGAATAATACTCTTTGTGTTGTACAAAGGGTTTTGAATATCTGCAAACGATTGCAAGATTAAGTAGAAGAATGGGAATAACCAGATGATGGAAATGACACTTAAAATGACATAAGCCAACACTCTTTGGCTTTTATCCATAAATCTTTTGGAGACTTGAACTTTTGCCATTATTGGAAATCCTCCTCATTCTTAACAGAATTACTACGACCATAGAAGATGAGTGAGAAGACAGCGATAATAATAAAGACTAAAACACCGAGGGCACATGCCACAGCGTAGCTCTTATCTTGGCCTTCCATGGACATCTTATAAATCCAAGTAATCAATAAGTCAGTTTCACCAACATCGCCATATCCTAAAGAAGCCATACCATATGATGGTTTACCTTGAGATAAGAGGTAGATGATATTGAAGTTATTAATGTTACCAATGAATTGAGACAATAAGTATGGTCCAGTAATAAATAACATGTAAGGTAAGGTAATCGCGGTGTACATCTTAAATGGTGACGCTCCATCGATACGAGCGGATTCATATAAGTCTTCTGGAATGTTCATCAAAATACCAGAACAAATAAGCATCGTATATGGAACACCAACCCAAGTGTTAACCACGATAATTAAGACTCTAGAAAGTAAAGCGTTATCAAATGCAGATTCACTACCGGTAATCCATCCCCAGTTACGGAAGAGGTTGGTGAGAACACCACTACCAGCTAACATTTGGTTGATTAAAAGTAAGGAAACGAATTGCGGAACAGCGATTGTAAGAATTAAAACTGTTCTCCATAATTTCTTTAATTTGATTCCTTTTTTATTAATCAATAAAGCAACAACCATACCTAAGAAATAGTTGGTAAAGGTCGCGATTAACGCCCATAAAAGTGTCCAGGCTAAAACCTTAAAGAAGATGGTAAATAAGCCAGAACTATTAGTGTTAGAAAAGAATCCCGCGTAGTTATCAAAGCCAACCCAGTCAAAGAGATAGAACTGTGTACCACTATAGTTAGTGAAGCCAGTGATAATCATGAAAATAACTGGAATGACAGTGAATCCCACTAAACCGACGATAGGAACAGCAAGTAATAAAGTGTGATATTTGCTATCCACGATATCATGGAAGAATTGGGAATCTTTTGCATATCGACCAACATAGATATTGTCTTGAAGTGATTTGGCGTCTCTAATAGAGAAGAACCATAAAACCACAAAGATTAACATCAATAAGAAGGTGACGATTGCGTAAAGTAAGATGGTGAAGGAACGATCTCCACCTTGAATAATAAGGCTACTGCCAGAAGCAACATCGTCTAAATAAGTACTACTTTTAGCAGCAAATGAGCCTAAGTTTCCTAATTTTGCTAAATAAGGAACGCCTGTAGTGATCATGAACCAGATAAAGACCACCTCAAATAGCAGGTATAGGACTCCTCGAACAATTTGGTGATGGGTCAATTGATAGAAACCCATAAGCAAGAAGTTTGTCCTCACTCCCCAAGAGCCTTTCTTCCAGGCTTGTCCTAAGGTATCAAATGGAGAACAAATCTTATGCCACAACACTAAAAGTTTATGTGGAATGCCTTTAAAGAAATTGACAAAACCTTTGCCGATTCCTTTGAAGAAGTTACCGACATTGACGAGGAATCTCTCAAATTTTGTAAGTGATAGATATTGAATTGTCGTCATATGTGTTTTCCTAAATTAAACAATTAGCTTGTTTTGTTAAGTCCTTTGTCTAATGCCTTTAAAATTGCAACATATTCACTATCTGCGGCATTAGCAGAGAGTTTTTTAAGTTCGGTGTAGGTCACCATGGTTTGGCTCCACAATGAAGAGGAAACGGCTTTCATTGGGATAACACCATTATTTTCAGATTGTTTGATTAAAGCAGCGATATGTGGTTCTGCTAAAACTTCACTTCTAAATTCAGCGTGGACCATGTCAAGTAATAAGGTTGGTCTCACGTTATATTCTTTAAAGCGTTTATATTGGGCATATTCAGAACATAAGAATTTGGCAACATTTTGCGCTTTTGGTTGATCGTCTTTGCTTAATTGTAAGTTGACGCCATAGAACTTATAGCCTAAGAAACTACCGATTCTTGGGGCGTTAGCATCATCAGTAATGTATGGGAGAGGGGCAACTGCATAATTATCACCTAATTGTTTCTTGAAGTTTGAAACTTTAGAAGAGTCGGTGATGGTCACTAAAACGTCACCACGTGGCGCATCAGTGGCATTTCTAATATTTCCATTATTGATGATATTTCTAATTTGTTTTGCAGCAGCAAGTCCTTCATCGGAATTGAAGCGACTTGTAGCGGTATAAGATTCACCAGCTGGCTCAACTTCATAAAGAGGTTCGCCGTTATTGTAAGACATTAAAGCTGGAGCGATATAGAAACCATTATTTAATGGATAGTTAACTTCCATGTCTTTTTGTTCTGCTAACGCAAAGATTTTTGGAAGTGAGCTGATTTGTTCTGGATCAGAGATAACTGATTTGTTATAGAACATCACAAGACCATTATCAGCGGCAAATGGATAGCCAACACATTTAGTTAAGGATGCAGCTTTATATGCTGGATCGCCCATGTTTTTCTTAATCCATTCAATATCACTATTAGGAACATTACCTAAAGCTTTGAATTGTGATAAGGTCATGGTTTGGTCAGAAGCATATGGAAAGACAGCTGGCATCGCATCAGCGGAGTTATAACCAGATGTACCGTTATCTTCTTCGAAATCGATGATTGTGAATTTAATGTTACTACCAGTGTATGTATTGAAGTCTTTTAATAAGCCTTCCATAAAGGTTCTTTGGTTCTTTGGTGAACCGATAGATAAAGAACCGGAGTAGTTAAGGCTATCACTAACAGCGATGTTATATTCGGTTGAAGCTCCACCACCATCAGAAACTGTTACTTGGCAAACTTTTGTAATGTTGTTGCTACCTTTAACAGTAATCGCGGTGCTACCTTCAGCTTCACCAGTGACTCTAACACTCTTTTCGTTTAATTGTTCAATCGAAGCAATACTTGTGTTACCAGAGGTGAATGTCACTGTGGTATCTTCAGGGTTAACTGAGGTCACGGATAAATCAAATGAGGCACCAACTTTAATGGTTTGACTTAATGAACTTAAGTTAAGTTTTGGTGCATCTGGAGATCCGCCACCGCTATCACCAACATAAACCTTACATGTGGCGTACCCACCACCATAGGCTGCGGTAATTGTGGCTTCTCCTTCTCCTGTACCGAAGACATAGCCGTCATCAGCGTAAGCGACAGATTCATTCGATGTAAACCAACGTAACTCGGAATCATATCCTTTGCTTACACTAGCGACAAGTTTTTCTCTTTCGCCAACATTCATATGAATTTCGCTTTTGTTCAATTTGACTGTGGCTGCTACAAAGTTCACAGAGTGTTCACATGCAGTCAGTGCAATTGAAGAGAAAAGCAAAAAGCCAATGCTTGGCAACAAAGAGCACTTAAAAATTCTTGTTTTCATACATTGTCCCTACTTTTTTAAAAATTTGTGCTGAGTTTCGCGCTCAACATATGTACATATATAATTATAAGTGCGTTGTGCGAGATTGCAAAAAACTTTAGTACTTTTTGTTAAAAGTGTACAATATAAACATGAACATTCGAACTCGTAAAATAAGACTATATCGCTTTACAGCGACATTACTTCTATTTATCAGTATTTGTTTATCAACTTTTGCAATTGTTGAAGTAATTTTGTCCAAACCAGAAAAGATTGTTTTAGACATGATTGCTCTTGGTTTGACCACTGCTTTCGCCATTGGACAAATTATCTTAATTCTTAGGGGTGGTAAAAAAGAAAGTCACTTGCTAGATATCGCTTTTAACACTGATAACACTGTAAACAAATTACCTCTTGTTCTAGTTTTAGTTGGTGCAACATTTGGCACCGGATTAGATATCCTCGCCGTTGTTGTGTTAACCACTAGAGTAAACACTTCTGCAGTGTTCTGCTCCATGATGATTATTCTTTCAATCGCAACCTATTTGTTACTCAATTGTCTCATTTATCTCTTCTTCACTTTGATATTTAGGAAGAGAGAATTGACTCTTGAGGATTACGCGAAATAAAAAGACAACTTTGTTGTCTTTTTTTATACTTAATTCGCATAAGTTATTGAATACAAGAGAACACTAATTTGACTTGCTCGATTTTGATTTCTTTTCCGTAATCACTATAGCAATCGAATGATGCTTGTACTGTATTATATCCTTCTTTGTCAACCTCACCATAATTCTCAAATTTAACATTTCTATAGGCTCCATTGACATAATAATCGACTACAGACTTATCTAAATCAAACGATGCTTTTTGTATGATGTTAAAACTCACATAAAAAACTTCCTCACCAGCGCTACTCTCTATATATATTGGATACGTTTTATCTTCTATAGTTTTGTTAAAAACGATAGCTCCTTGTGAGCAAGTCAAATATGTATATCCATGTCCATCAATAGAGTTCAAAGGTTGCATATTTCCATCTGAATCCTGAACTTGCCCATCAAAAGACATATAATAACAGTATTTGTTTGAATCATAAGAACCATCAACAGTCACTGTCTTAAAAGTAATCGTGTGTGTTTTTGATTCGCCACTTCCAGCTCTTAAATTAATAAGGTTGCTTCCACCTCTAGCAAGTAAAGCAGTAACACCAACACATAATGTACTTGTTAATAATGATAATGCTAATAATTTACTTTTTTTATTCATGATTTTTACCTCAAAAACGACTAAATAATTATATCAAATTTCATGATTAATTCTAACAAAAGAAAAAGGGCAAGTGCCCTATTTCGCTCCACTGCCTTTTAAAACAGCAGGGATGACTCTAAACATTAATCCGAGATCGAAGAATAATCCACGGAGTTTGAAGTAATCTAATTCCAGTTTTTGTCTAACTCCGTCTTTATATTCAACATTGCTTCTACCCATAACTCCCCAGTATCCAATTAAACCTGGACGAGCGGATAGCATAATGTCTTGTTGTTCTTTAGTAAAGTGTTGTTCTAATTCTTTCTCTGTTATGGGACGAGGTCCTACAAAAGACATCGTGCCAAATAAAATATTAAACAATTGCGGTAACTCATCTAAAGATGTCTTTCTTAATACTCTACCAATAGGGGTGACACGTGGATCGTGTTCCACTTTTCTTTCTTTTTTCCATTGTTTCTTTTGGGCTTTGTTAAGATATTTATCAACATTTGTTTCTGCGTCAATATACATGGAACGGAATTTATAGACATTGATTTTCTTATGGTTTTTGCCAATTCTTTTATCTTTATAAATTGGATAACCATGGGAGTAAATCAACACTAAAAGCAATAAGATAAGAAGAAGAGGTGACAAAATAAGTATCGCTGTAAAGGAAACAAAAATATCAAAAGCACGTTTCCAAAAACGATACCACCAAGTTACTTTTTTATATGGCAATGAATCCACCATTGCTTCTTTTTTCTTGCTCATAATTGTAATTACATTATAACTAAGTTATGTATTTAAGCAAGCAACAAAAAATAAACAAATTCTTATATTTACCCCACCAACAAAATGATTATTTTTTCCTCATCTAGATATTTGTTGATATAATTACAAAGCAATGAACGAAAGCAAGAAGAACTTTATATATAGATTTACACTATCAATGTTGATTCTTATATCACTTGGTTTAAATGCTTTAACTATGGCAAAAGCAATTATTCATAAACCAAACGAATATGTTTTTTCTTGTGTGGTTTTAGTTATACTATCTATCTTTGCTTTATTTGAGCTAGTTATGACTTTAGTCAACTGTAAGAAAGAACCATCATTAAGTAAGATAACCCGTACGCATCGCGGTTATTTTAATCCAATTCCTCTTATCGCTGTTACTCTAGGAGTCATCATTTCTTTAGGCTTAATGATTCCTGGATTTTGTTTATATTTCTTAAGAGAAGAGTTAGTTATTAAATGTAACGCACTTGTGATATTTGATGTTGGATTTTTCTTGTTTATAAATTGTTTCATTTATTATCTATACGTTTTAATGCATAAGAAAAGCCTTATCGGTAAGTGATAAGGCCTCTTTTTTTATCCTAAGATTGCGGAGTCACTCATCGCATCATCTTTTGATGCAACTTGGAACATGTTAAGTAAATGCTCCACAGTGAGTTTCTTTTTTTCTTCTCCAGAAACATCCACGACCACTTTTCCTCTACTCATCATGATGAGACGATTTCCATATCTAATAGCGTCTTTCATATTATGAGTAATCATGATTGTGGTTAATTGATGTTCATCAACGATCTTTTCGGTGATTTCTAAGACTTTAGATGCAGTCTTTGGATCAAGCGCAGCGGTATGTTCATCAAGCAAGAGAATTTGCTTGGTTAGGTCATATTCGGAAATGGCTTTTTCATAGGCAGTGTTAATCTTTTCAAGTTCTACTTGTCTTTCTGCCTTGCTAAGACCTTTTTGTTTTAATTCCTTTATAGAATCCTTCTTTGCTTTTTTGGCTTCTAAGAATGCCAAATTGACGGCTTCTTTTGCGTGTGCTTTATCGGTTTCGCAGAATCTTACATAATCACGCTTAATGACTTTTTCACTTGGTCTTTGGCGCATTGTCGCCATTAAAAGGGTAATTGCTTGACGTTGTCCGCCAGAAAGTAGACCCACTTTTTCATTTAGACGATTCTCTAAGCCTAAATCTAATGATTTGACTTGTTGAGTGAAATAGTCCATGTCTTTTCTTTGAAGGAACCATTTGAAGATTGTTCTTGGTCGACCTCTGCCATAGGCAATAGTGAGGTTTTCAATAATCGACATATCCGCGCATGTACCACTCATTGGGTCTTGGAAGACTCTACCAAAATATGGAGCGCGTTTATGTTCGTTAACAAATGACATATCAACGTCATTTAAAAGGATTAATCCAGAATCAGCTTCCACACTGCCTGCGATGATGTTAAGTAAGGTTGATTTACCCGCTCCATTACCACCGATAACCGTGACAAAGTCACCTGGTTTGATTTGTAAATTAAGATGATTAATCGCAATAGTTTCACTTGGGGTGCCTTTATTAAAATATTTAACAATGTTTTTTAGTTCTAACATTTTAACTATCCTCCCCTCTTCATCTTTTGATTATCGTGGAACTTTTGTATACGCGCTATATAGGTGCGCCTTATGTAAGGTATACCTAAGAATATCGCCACTACTACAGCGGTTAAAAGTTTCATCAAGTTAGCTTCAAGTCCGAAGAAGATGACGCTTTGATAAATGAAGAAATAGATAATTGATCCCACGATAACAGATGATAATCTAACAGCGAAGTTTTTCGCAAACTTAGAGAATATAAGTCCACCAATAACGACGGCAGATAAGCAAATAACAATCGCCCCACGGCCCATATTAATATCAGCAAAGCCTTGATATTGAGCAAGCATCGCTCCAGATAGAGCCACGATGCCATTAGATAAAGCAAGGGCTAAAACTACATTAAACTTCGTGTTAATGCCGTGTGCTTTAGACATTTTAGAGTTATTGCCAGTCGCTCTAATAGAACAGCCTAATTGTGTTCCAAAGAACCAATATAGGACACCAATTAAGATAGCAGCGATTAAGGCTACTTTCCATAAGGTATCATAGACATTTATCTGCGAGAACATCACATCAAAGTTTCTAACGGAAATAGAAATATTACTTCTATTAGAAGAAATGATGAGATTGACACTCCATAACGCTAGTTGCGTCAATATACCTGAAAGAATAGGCGGTATGCCAAGCAAAGCATATAATAAACCAGTGATTAATCCACATAGTAAGCCCGCTACAAAGCCAAGCAGCATACCAAGTAGATAATGTCCTCCGTTAGTGACCACTACTGCAAAAACAAAAGCGCCAGTAACAAAAGAACCATCAACAGTTAAATCTGGTATGTCTAAGATTTTAAAAGTAATGTAGACACCAATACCAGCAATGCACCAAATAAACGCTAAGTTAAGGGCACCTGGTATCGTATTAAGATAATCTAACATGATTAAAGAGCTTGGTATCCTTCTGGAATAGCGCTAGGAGAAATGCCTAACGCTGCTAAAACATCGGTGTTGTAGTAACCAGTTAAATCTTCATCGTATCTAATTGGTAATTCGGATGGTTTTTTACCATTAAGTAAAATTTCCACAGCCATTTCACCAGTAATTTCACCTAAATGATAGTAATCAATACTTAAGGTAGCTAAGCCACATTTACGGCAGATACCTTCTTCACCAGCGATAACTGGAAGTTTACCGCTACAAATAGAGTTAATACTCTCAGCGTTGTCCGCGCAGGTGTTGTCTGTAGGGATATATAAAGCATCTAAAGAATTGACTTTTGCTGATAAATTAAGAATTAATTCGTTAGTGTCTGCAAATGTGATTACTTGAATATCTGCATCACGTTTAATCTTTAAGATTTCTTTACTAATCATCTCTGATTGATATTGAGAATTAGATTCATTAGTGCAATATAAGATACCGATTTTGCTAGCGTCAGGTACCCAGTCAAAAATCATTTTTGCTTGTTTTGCTAAGTCCGCTAAATCGGATGTACCAGTGACATTAGATGGAATTTTCCCGCCAAAAGCACCTTCATAAGTGGTAACAGACGTACCCACTACTGGGATGGTGGTTGTCGCATTAGCGGCTAAGATAACTGATGGAGTAGCATTGCCCATAATCAAGTCTTTGCCTTTAGAAACAAAGGTATTAATGGCAGCAGACCCCGCAGATGATTCCCCTTGTGCATCTTTTACTTCAAAGCTCACAGTTTTACTACCAATGCCTTCTTTGAATGCTTTCTTAAATCCATTAGTGGCTTTGGTTAATGCTTCAATTGGCACCCATTGAAGAATACCAATGTTGAAGTCGGCTTTCTTACTACATCCAGTTAAACTAGAGACCATAAGTGGGAATAGAGCGAATAAGAATAGTTTCTTTTTCATAGTTTTCTCTCCTTTTAGAAATAAAAATCGGTGCATTCAAGCACCTAACTTACTCTAATATTGGCGGTGCTTGATTAAGATTTAAGTAATCAATACACCACTAGCGAAAAAGCCAAGATCTATTGATTACCCCTTGGATAATAATAACTAAAGTAGAAATAATACTTCTTGCTCATAACTTTTTCTTGTGAAATAAGATAACACTAAATACATACGCCTAACAATATTTTTTTGTAAACAATAATAAATAAAAAGGAAACTTAAATTGGTGTTCACTCATGTAGCAACAATAAAATAAAGTTAAAAAGGCAGAAAAAAAGTGGCTTTTCTAATTGCCACTAACCGTTGTAGTCAGTAGGGAGCAAGTCCCTACCAATTACCCAAGTCAAGTTCCTTTTGGCTGGTGATGCT